>NZ_CP085344.1:0-351250 GCF_020618415.1 Cupriavidus sp. MP-37
GTCGCGAACAACCCGGGCAAGTCGTACAACCCGCTATATCTGTATGGCGGCGTCGGCCTGGGCAAGACCCACCTGATCCATTCCATCGGCAACCACATGCTGATGGAGAACCCGCGCGCGCGCATCCGCTACATCCACGCCGAGCAGTACGTGTCCGACGTGGTCAAGGCCTACCAGCGCAAGGCCTTCGACGAGTTCAAGCGCTACTACCACTCGCTCGACCTGCTGCTGATCGACGATATCCAGTTCTTCTCCGGCAAGAACCGCACGCAGGAAGAGTTCTTCTATGCCTTCGAGGCCCTGATTGCCAACCGGGCGCAGGTGATCATCACCAGCGATACCTACCCCAAGGAAATCACCGGCATCGACGACCGCCTCATCTCGCGCTTCGATTCCGGCCTGACCGTGGCGATCGAGCCGCCCGAGCTGGAAATGCGCGTGGCGATCCTGATGAAGAAGGCCGCCGCCGAGAACGTCAACGTTCCGGAAGAAGTCGCCTTCTTCGTCGCCAAGCACCTGCGCTCCAACGTGCGCGAGCTGGAAGGCGCGCTGCGCAAGATCCTGGCGTTCAGCAATTTCCACGGCAAGGACATCACCATCGAGGTGACGCGCGAAGCGCTGAAGGACCTGCTGACGGTGCAAAACCGGCAGATCTCGGTAGAGAACATCCAGAAGACCTGTGCGGATTTCTACAACATCAAGGTCGCTGACATGTATTCGAAAAAGCGGCCTGCCAATATTGCACGGCCGCGCCAGATCGCGATGTACCTGGCCAAGGAGCTGACGCAGAAGAGCCTGCCCGAGATCGGCGAACTCTTCGGCGGCCGCGACCACACTACCGTGCTGCACGCCGTGCGCAAGATCGCCGACGAACGCAGCAAGGATGCGCAGCTCAACCACGAGCTGCACGTGCTGGAGCAGACGCTCAAGGGCTGATGCGCGGCCGGTGCCCGGGCCTGCTCCGGGAAGGTGTTTTGGAAGGCCAGCTCCGCCGGGCTGGCATACTGTAGGGTGCGCGCCACGGACATCCCGTGGCGCCTGGGGAATTAACGTCAGCAACGCCGGGGCAAGTGTCCGGAAAGTGGCCACTGATAAGGCTTTGCGGTGAGTCGGGACGGGATGGCAAGTACGGTGGGCGCCAGCGTGGCTTTTTGGGCACAGCTGGCCCGCCGGCCGGTCCCGCCCCGCTTCACCGCAGCGGCTTATCCTTGGTACAATGGCACATTAACTCCTTGATTCCTAAGTGAATTTGGAGTTGTTTGCGTTCTGCGGTCGCCGACTACAAACGACGAAGGATAAATTCAATGCAATTGGTCAAAACCTCGCGAGACAACCTGCTGCGTCCGCTGCAAATCGTGAGCGGCATCGTGGAGCGCCGCCACACCCTCCCGATCCTGGCCAACCTGCTGATTCGCAAGTCCGGGTCGAACGTATCCTTCCTGTCGACCGACATCGAAATCCAGATCACCACCCATGCGGAATGCGGCGTCGGCAGCGACAGCGTCGCCACCACCGTGGCCGCGCGCAAGCTGCTGGACATCCTGCGCGCCATGCCTGACGGCGACGTGGCCCTGTCGCTCAACGACAAGCGCATGACCGTGCAATCCGGCAAGAGCCGCTTTGCCCTGCAGACGCTGGCCGCCGAAGAATTCCCGACCGTTGCCGAAGCCAGCGAATTCAACGCCAGCGTCACGCTGCCGCAGAAGACCTTCAAGCACCTGCTGGCGATGGTCCACTTCGCCATGGCGCAGCAGGACATCCGCTACTACCTGAACGGCATGCTGCTGGTGGTGGAAGGCAAGAAGGTCATGGCAGTCGCCACCGACGGCCACCGCCTGGCCTACTGCGGCGTGGAACTGGAGCAGGAAGCCAGCGGCGTCGGCTCGCGCCAGGAAGTCATCATCCCGCGCAAGACCATCCTGGAACTGCAGCGCCTGCTGGAAGACAACGACGATCCGGTGCAGGTGCAACTGGCCGCCAACCAGGTCAAGTTCACCTTCGCCAATATCGAACTGATCTCCAAGCTGGTCGAAGGCAAGTTCCCCGACTTCCAGCGCGTGATCCCCAAGGGCTACAAGAACGCCTTCGCCATCGACCGCGTGCAGCTGCAGCAGGCGCTGCAGCGCACCGCGATCCTGACCACGGACAAATTCAAGGGCGTGCGCTGCATCCTCGACACGCACATGCTCAAGATCAGCTCCACCAACGCCGACCAGGAAGAGGCGCAGGAAGAGCTGGAACTCGATTACTCGGGCGACGCGCTCGATATCGGCTTCAACGTGACCTACCTGCTCGACGTGCTTGCCAACCTCAAGACCGAGCAGGTGCAGGTCAGCCTCGGCGACTCGAATTCGAGCGCGCTGATCACCGTGCCGGACGACGACAACTTCAAGTACGTCGTCATGCCGATGCGCATCTGATGATCCGGTGACAGGACCTGTGCCACAACCAGCGCAGACAGCAACCGGAGCAGCAAACGGCACGCTACGACACCCGGCCCCGGCCGGAACGTCCAGGGGATGACCATCCCGCCGCGGGGGCAGGATCGTTACGACGATCCGCCCCTTTTGCCGTTTTTAGTAACCCGTCATGCGGACCCATCGCGCCCCGCCGCCGGCATGCCAGCCATGCCCGCCCGGCCCGAATTCCGCATTCGCCGTAAGTAGGAAAGACATGACCGAACAGCAGAAACCGCAACAGGAAAACACCTACGGAGCCTCCTCGATCCAGATCCTGGAAGGCCTGGAGGCGGTACGCAAGCGCCCGGGCATGTATATCGGCGACACCTCCGACGGCACCGGCCTGCACCACCTCGTGTTCGAGGTGCTGGACAACTCCATCGACGAAGCGCTGGCCGGCTACTGCACCGAGATCCAGGTCACCATCCACAGCGACAACTCGATCTCCATCGTCGACAACGGCCGCGGCATCCCGCCGCTGGTCAAGTTCGACGACAAGCACGAACCCAAGCGCAGCGCGGCCGAAATCGCCATGACCGAGCTGCACGCCGGCGGCAAGTTCAACCAGAACAGCTACAAGGTCTCGGGCGGCCTGCACGGCGTGGGCGTGTCCTGCGTCAACGCGCTGTCCAAGTGGCTGCGCCTGACCGTGCGCCGCGACGGCCAGGTCCACCTGATCGAATTCGCCAAGGGCGAAGTGCAGAACCGCATCGTCGAGACCGTGGACGGCCCCGACGGCCAGCCCGTTGAAGTCTCGCCGATGAAGGTCATCGGCGCCACCGACAAGCGCGGCACCGAAGTCCACTTCCTGGCCGACGAAGAAATCTTCACCAACGTCGAGTTCCACTACGAGATCCTGTCCAAGCGCATCCGCGAGCTCTCGTTCCTGAACAACGGCGTCCACATCAAGCTGCTCGACCAGCGCACCGGCAAGGAAGAAGACTTTGCCTTCTCCGGCGGCGTGAAGGGTTTTGTCGAGTACATCAACCGCGCCAAGAGCGTGCTGCACCCCAACATCTTCTACGCCAACACCGAAAAAGACGGCATCGGCGTGGAAGTGGCCATGCAGTGGAACGACGGCTACAACGAGCAGGTGCTCTGCTTCACCAACAACATCCCGCAGCGGGATGGCGGCACCCACCTGACCGGCCTGCGCGCCGCGATGACGCGCGTCATCAACAAGTACATCGAAGAGAACGAAGTCGCCAAGAAAGCCAAGGTGGAAACCACCGGCGACGACATGCGCGAAGGCCTGGCCTGCGTGCTCTCCGTCAAGGTGCCCGAGCCCAAGTTCAGCTCGCAGACCAAGGACAAGCTGGTTTCGTCCGAAGTGCGCCTGCCCGTGGAAGAACTCGTCAGCAAGGCCCTGACCGACTTCCTGCTGGAAACGCCCAACGACGCCAAGACCATCTGCGGCAAGATCGTAGACGCCGCCCGCGCGCGCGAAGCCGCCCGCAAGGCCCGCGAAATGACCCGCCGCAAGGGCGTGATGGACGGCATGGGCCTGCCCGGCAAGCTCGCCGACTGCCAGGAAAAAGACCCGGCCCAGTCCGAACTCTTCCTGGTCGAGGGTGACTCCGCAGGCGGCTCCGCCAAGCAGGGCCGCGACCGTAAGTTCCAGGCCATCCTGCCGCTCAAGGGCAAGATCCTGAACGTAGAGCGCGCCCGCTTCGACAAGATGCTCTCCAGCCAGGAAGTGCTGACGCTGATCACCGCGCTCGGCACCGGTATCGGCAAGGACGACTACAACCTGGACAAGCTGCGCTACCACCGCATCATCATCATGACCGACGCGGACGTGGATGGCTCCCACATCCGCACGCTGCTGCTGACGTTCTTCTACCGGCAGATGCCTGACATCATCGAGCGCGGCTATGTGTATATCGCGCAGCCGCCGCTGTACAAGATCAAGCATGGCAAGGAAGAGCGGTATATCAAGGATGATGTCGAGCTCAATGCTTATCTGTTGAAGCTGGCGATGGAGAAGGCTGTGCTGGTGCGGCCGGATGGGTCGGAGATCAATGGTGACGCCCTTACCGAACTGGCTCGCCAGTATCAGCTGACCGAGGGCGTGATTGGCCGTCTGTCGCGTGTTGTGGATACTGACGCGCTGCGGGCTATTGCGGATGGCGTGACGCTGGATCTGGATAGTGCGGCGGCGGCGGAGGCTTCAGCGGTGGCGCTGAAGGCTAAGTTGGCGGAGATGCATGCGAAGACGTTGATTGGGGCTGCGGTCAATGATGATGGTACGGCTGATGTGTATGCGCAGTTTGATGAGAAGACGGATAAGCATCGGCTGATGATTGCGCGTCGTCATCATGGCAACGTGCGGCTGTCGCATCTGGATGCGGACTTTGTTCATGGGGCTGACTACGCTGCGCTGTCCAATGCTGCGAAGACCTTCCAGGGCCTGACGCCGGAAGGCACCAAGGTGCAGCGTGGTGAAGGCGAAAAGCTGCGCGATCAGACTGTCAATGACTTCCACGGGGCTATGCAATGGCTGCTGGCTGAGGCTGAGCGTGGGGTTTCTCGGCAGCGGTATAAGGGGCTTGGGGAGATGAATCCTGAGCAGCTGTTTGAGACTACGCTGGATGTTACGCAGCGGCGACTGCTGAAGGTGCAGATTGAGGATGCTATTGCGGCGGATCAGATCTTTACCACCCTTATGGGGGATGAGGTGGAGCCGCGTAGGAACTTTATTGAATCCAATGCGTTGGTGGCGCGGAATATTGATGTTTGATACTTGTCGAATGACTAAAGTGCCATCTGCGTAAAGTCTGAAAACTTCGTGACGTAGTAAGGGAAAAAAATCGCCTTCGGGCGGTTTTTTTCATTAACAGAGGCTGGAAAGCTGTCTCATCACTCAGATTGTTACCTTCCGCAGCCACCATATATGGGCTAACGGACGATAACCGAGGTTGTGGATCTCGGCATGTGATTGGCTAAGATCCACGATTCGCAGGATCTTGTGCCGAACTCGAACAAGACGGGGTGTCGAATGATGTGCTAGGCGTCGTAGACAAAGGCGCATGGGCGCTCTTCGAGCTTCTCGCTGCTTCGCCACATCCTTTGCCACCGGCCGGCCATTCATAAACCGCGTCCGGCATTCTGGAGATCATGTCGGGCAACCACTCGAGGCGGGCCACCGCATTCGCCTCCCGGAGCCCGCATTCCCAAATTATAATTACCGTCCAGCCGGCAGCTCGTAACGCTTCAAGGTTCTTCGCGTCACGAGACACGTTCGCCTCGAACTTTGTCTGCCAGTTTTGTTCGTTGGACCGCGGGGTGGTCGTGTACTTGCATCCTAGATGGCGATGCCAGAAACAGCCGTGGATGAAGATGGCAGTGCGGTACTTCGGCAGCGCGAGATCCGGCCGCCCGGGCAATTTCTTGTCGTGCAGCGTGTACCTGAATCCGCGCCGGTGCAAGAATCGACGCACGGTCATCTCCGGCTTCGTGTCCTTGGATTTGATCCCTGACATCATCCGGGAACGCGTGGCCTTGTCGACGACGTCCATGACCTGGTATCCTGGCTGGTGAAGAAACTAACTCAGAACGACATGCGCCTCAGCAGCCATATTCCCATCGTTGATCTGTTCGCAGGTCCCGGAGGCCTAGGAGAGGGATTTTCATCCGCCGAGGGGCAACCGTTTCGCATTGCCGTATCCGCCGAAATGGAGCAATCCGCCCACGCGACGCTGCGGCTGCGTGCGTTCTATCGGATACTAAAGCGTAGCGGCGAAAGCGCGCTCACCCCATATTACCGCTTTTGCAACGGTGAAGCCGAAGTGCCATACGACGCTGCCAGTCTCGGTGCATGGGAGGATGCTGGCAGAGAAGCGCTGCAGCTCACGCTCGGCGAGTCGAAAGACAACAGAATTTTGGACGAGACCATCCGGCAGAGCGGCATTGGACCTGACGTCTTTTGGGTGCTGATTGGTGGTCCGCCCTGTCAGGCCTACTCGCTGGTCGGGCGGGCGCGCAATCGAGGCAAGAAGGATTACCGGCCAGAGGACGATCACCGCCACTTCCTTTACCGTGAATACCTGCGCATCATCCAGCGCTACCGTCCATCGGTATTCGTGATGGAAAACGTGAAAGGCATCCTTTCGTCATCCGTAAATGGTCAGAAGATATTTCACAGCATTCTGCGTGACTTGGCGCGCAGTGGCTATCGCATCCACTCGCTGTCGAGCGATACCCACTACCACCGGAACATGGATCCGGACGAGATCGATGCCCGTGATTTCATTGTCCGTGCCGAAGACCATGGCATTCCGCAGGCCCGGCACCGAGTCATCCTTGTTGGCGTCCGGAACGACCTTGACGTGTGGCCCCGCCCCCTTGACCAAGTACCGAAGTTAAGGCGATCGTCCGTCTTCCAGGCGATCGGGATGCTGCCGAAACTTCGCAGCCGAATCAGCAAGGGCAAGGACGATGACGAGACTTGGCAGGCTCTGCTTACCGACCATCTCAATGACTTGGCGAAAGAGGCGGCCAAGCACGACAAGTTGCGTCCGCTGTCAGAGGAGCTTGGCCAGCACGCACGTTCATTGATTGCAAACCTCTCGACTGGTGGACTGAGGACGGACAAGTACACCTGCGCATCATGCACGGTTCCTGAACTTCGGAAATGGTACGGTGCAAGTAAGCAGCTCAAGGTCTGGCTGAATCACGAGGCCCGAGGCCACATGCAAGAGGACCTCCGTCGGTACGCTTATGCGGCCGCGTTTGCGCAGAAGTATGAGCACTCACCGAAGGGCCATGAGCAGTTCAGTCTGCCGGGATTGAAACCGAACCATGAAAACTGGGAAACTGGGAAGTTTGCGGACCGCTTCCGCGTCCAAATCGCGAGCGGCCCAGCAACCACCGTAACAAGCCACATTGCAAAGGACGGCCACTACTTCATCCACTACGACCCCAAGCAGTGCCGCAGTCTGACGGTACGGGAAGCAGCACGGCTGCAGACCTTCCCCGATGACTATTTCTTTCAGGGGAATCGCACGCAACAGTACCACCAAGTGGGGAATGCCGTGCCGCCTCTTTTGGCAAAGAAAATTGCAGACATGATCGTCGCGGCAATTAACGAACAAGACGTGAAGTCGGCGGCATAAGAATGAGCCGAGCCAATCTCGCTGATTGGCTGCTTGCGCTGCGTTGCTATTAGTTGGAACCATCAAAGATGCCGCGAATCTCGACAAGCCTGAGGGCCTGCTTTTCTGTCGGAATCTTTCTCGGCATGGCACAGGCAATATCCAGAATCGTCAGATCCGACGGCTTCAGATCGACGCTTTCCCCGGCCCAGTGACGAACGTTCTTCCAGTAAGCCGAACCGGCGTTCACCACGCTGATGTAGGCTTCAGCCTCGCTGAGGCCCTTCTGTTCCTTCCTGGCGTCCTTCGCGTCTGCAACCGCATCGCCACGTTCCTTGAGCAGCTGCACGAACGCGTCGGACAGAGAAAGCTGCACCTCCTGCGCCGCATCCCAGCACGCTTTCCGCTTGCACCATTCCGTAACGTTGATGACGTTGTTTCTTGCCGCTCCGTCGATGATTTCTTGCTGCGCCAAGCGGCAAGACTCCAGAAGTTGCTCCTCGAAGGGTCCGCTGAGCCCCTGCTCGCGCCAGATGCGCTGCAGGTCTAGCTCCAGTTTCATCTCCTGCACCTTCCGAACGAGCATTGCGATTCCATACGTGACGGTCTGGGCACGATAGCCTTGTGCATACCACGAAGCCCGCAGCACCAGTGACTCTGCTCGCCTGAATATGATGGCTTCCGCCACAGCGCGCTTAAACCAGAGTTCGTTGAAGTCATGCTGGCTATGTTCCCAAGCCGCGCCAATGTACTCGGCAAACTTGGCGAAGTTCTTTTGCCCGCCCAAGCTGACGTCGTGCGGCAGACAGCGGAATGTCTGGACGTACTTTGCAAGGTCGGTCTTCTCGATGACTTGGCTCTTGGGGTTCCTCGTCTGGAATTCGCGCTTCTTCGCCTCCGATAGATATGAGACGGCATTGACGTATTGGCCTTTCGCGCGCTCGTAGAACCAATGTGTGAGTATTTGTGAGCCGTCCTTCGCCGGCGCAGAAAGGCGACGGGACAGGTTCTCTATGACGACATGGAAAGGGTGATTGGAGAAAAAGTCCGAGTCGCTTATCCGGTTCTGGCTGTTGGCGAACCGGGAAATCTTGGGTACCAGCTCCGAAGCGATTTCGGGCGGCACAACGGACAGCTTCATCTGCACGCTGACCTGGTCGATCGGCGCTCCCTTGTCCTTCTTGAATGCGTTGAAGATTGAGGCGGTGGTCTGCCCACCGTTGACAATCTGAAGGTTTTTAACTTTGTGCAGATAGGTTACGCCGCCATGGCGCTTCTCGGCCACTTCTTCCGCGGTAGCCGAGATGCCGTTGTTGTAGGGAAAAAAACGTGTCGGCTCGTCGAGTATGGTTTTTCGGATTCCCTTGTTGACCTTGCCGCGCGCTTGCAGGAAGGTTCGTACGTTCTGTTCGAGCAGTCGGCTTCCATGGTGATCATAGATGCGTGCCAGCCAGTCTCCAGGAATCACCGCAAGGAAGCACTGCACTTCACCGTTGCCGTCGTCGGCGGGAAGACAAACCAGCGGCTGTCCAAAAAGCTCTTCGAAATCGACGACGATTTCTTCCGGTTTTCCAGTGCCAATCGTGCGTGCGAGTCGTTCCAAGTCCCAAATGCGGTACGACCAGTCCCGGCCGCTCTTCTGGATGGAAGGAAGTTCCTTCACACTTCCAGTCAATTGCGCATTCGTCAGGAGATAGAACCTCACGCGCTGAATCTGGTGACCCTGCTCAAGTATTGTCCTGGCAAGGCCATACGCCGGGTGCGCAACCTCCATCTGTTCGACAAATGAAACCGTGCAAGCCTTTTCAAAAAACGTTTCGGCCCGTTTGAAGCCTTGGGTCATTTCCGCTTTCGTCATCCGCTCGACTTCGTTGCCGGGTCTGCAGTCAACGACGTATAGCTCCAGCAGACCGTCTTCCCAGTTTAGCGAGTACCCGTCAACGCGCATGCCGCGATGGATATACTTGCACGGCATGAAGTCCTCGATGGAACCCGCCTCCGCAAGATACTCGGCCACGACCTCGGCAAACGCGTCGTCAGTGAAGTTTTCAGACGTATCGGCGCGGACGAGGACGTCTTGGGCCAGTTCTTTGCGAAACGCGTCAAGATCCATTGCATGCTCCCATGGTTGTCCAATCAGGTTCGCTCTCGAACGGCAGACATGCTTGCAGCTCGAGGACATACTGCACGCTTCGCACCCCAACCGGAATATGCTCGGCGCCTATACGAGGGAAGCCTTCCCTCACTTCGTAAAACGTTGCCGAAGAAATTGCAAAGAATCGGGTTGCATATTCGGGACGGTCTACATAACCAGCCAGAAGCAGGCGGTCATCAAATGCGTCGCGTGCTTCTGCGTTGGTCAGACAAGCCCGGATGTCGTCGACGAGGGCTGCCGGCGATCGTGCGGCATGTCCTTGCTCGGAAGCGTCACCGATCCCATAGCACACGAGATGCAAAGTCCCCCCCAATGGCCAAAGCTGCGGTGCCGACGATATTGTGACCGCAGCCGCGCCACCCACTAGCCTTGTCTTCACTTCGAACGCTGCCGTTCCCACAGTGAAGTCCTGAGGAGATCCGGACGGCCCGTTCCAGTACAGGACTGCCGATTGCCCGAACCGCTCAATGAGCTCAGACTGCAGAAAGGTGAGTTCCCCAAAGAGTCCGCGCAGCTCTTGGTCGGTTAGAACTCCGGCATTCGATTTGCCAAAGAAGCGCTGCCAGATTTCCAGGTGGGACCGTACGGCGTCCGGTACCAATGTTGCCGACATAACGCGTCTTGTACGATCTAGCAAGCTGTGACAAAGTGCAGTGAAAATATCCTCCGTGCTGCCGTCAATCAGCCGCAATATCAGACGATCGGAGGAACGCTCCACCGCAACGCCCTTTAGATTCGGGAATGGGCAATCGGTATCCAGTTCTGCCCCGCGGTACAGAAAGAGCTTGCGCCCCTTGGCGTCAAGCGCCCAGAAGAAGTCGTACGGATGCGTTGCATCGGCCCTGCGCGCGCGAAGTTCCCCGACATTGGCAGTCGCTTCGATACTGGACCAAGGACTAGTTGACGACAGCATTGGCGACCTCATCGTCCTCGTCTTCAATCTGTTGCTGATACTGCTCTCGCCACCAGATGGTATTCACCACGTATTCCACTTCCGCTCCGCGCCCCTTTTCCTTGCTTCCTGGGAAGCTGATACCCCAAGCGCAGACTGGCTTGGCCAAGGAAGCCTTTTTTTCGTCGCCTTGGAGGAACAGATCAAGTACGTGCAGCATGAGGAGTGGTCTCGTCCGTCGGCTTCGATAGGCGGCGTCCGACACATTGGCGCTTCCGGCTTCCCTTGCGACGGCATCAATTTGCTCCGGCGTCAGGCCCACTCGTTCTGCGCCACGGGAAGCCACTCTCATGTTAGCGCCGCCAACCTGGTAGCAACCGCCCTTGGGCAAACATGCGCGTGCCTGCGGCACGATGTGCAAAGGACCCACGGGCTCCTTCTCGCCTTCCTTCAGCGTATACAGGCAGACGTCCCACTCCCCGAGGTTTTCCGGGTCGGCCTTGATAAAGTCGATAATGGGGCGAGACTGGGTGATGGTGCCTGCATCATCATGGTTTTCGAAGGAGTGCAGGAACTGGCAGACATCATTCGCCTTGACCGGGGACCACAGGTACCCAAGGTCCGATTTGACGTTGTATTGCGCTGCCTTCACAGCCTCTAGGGCTTCGACAAATGCACCCAGTCTTTTGAAGTTGCCCTCAATCACAGAGGGCGCCGACTTCAGGGAGACCGTTTCGACTAGCCGCCCTGCCAGCGAGACAGCATGGACGACCTTGCGGCCCGTTCGCATCTTGTTGCGCGCCGTGACGATGAGCGAATCTGGGTGGGTTCTGACTTTCAAACCGAATTCTTCGGGCTTCCGTCCCAGTTGCTCCATCAATCTGAACTCGGCCCTGAGCTCGTCGATCGCCATCGAGATGTGCGAATACCAGCCCACCGCTTCGTCGGTCATGTAGATGCTGCATAGGTCGAGGTAGCCGTCTCGGTAGCCGAACCAACGACCCATCTGTAGCAGCGTGTCGTACATGATGGAGTTGCGGATAAAGTAGCTCGTGGTCAATCCTTCAAGGGTGAAACCACGGGAGAGGCTGAGGCCACCAACCGCAATGACGTGGAGGCCATTCTCTCGGTAATTCCGGTAATCGAGACGGTCGGGAGATGAGTTGTTGATCGTCCTGACCACCACCGCGCCAGCGCTGTTTGCGAGCACTGGCTTGGCTTGTTCCCAAGTTTCGCCCCCAGACGGAGGAAACCGGTCCCATGTTTCCTTCAATGCCAGCATCGTGGGATCGCGCAGAGCCATCTTGTCGGGCAACGCTGCATGAAGCTTGACCGCATTCAGCACTTCTTCGAGATAATTGGTGAGCAGCGCGGTGACCTGCCGCTGAACTGAATTGAACCTCGAGACGTTCACCAGCATCGACGAATGGTCCTGTCCTCGCCCGCGCAGAATGCGTACTGCGCGGCCCAGTACGAAGCGGCGAGCCGCTTCGAGCAAACTGGGCGGAAGCGTCTCCACCTTGTGGTCGATCTGGTGCTTTTCCGGAAAGCAAGTGACATGATCGGAGACCGACTCGACCAAATGTGCAAGGTCGCCGCTTTCGCCAAAGATGCGGGCCGCACTGACGTAGTTGTCCGGCGCATCGAGGTTGACGATGAAATCCTTGGGAAAGAGATCATCTTCCAGCATTGCATGACTGGAATCCGGATCGATGAAGATGTTGGCGAACGGCGTCGCCGTATAGCCTACATAACTGTTCTGTTCGAACAGCGCGAGCAGCTTTCGAATCAACCCGTTTATCTTCGTTGGGTCGCCCTCGCCCTTGGCGACGTTTACCGACGCGTTGTCGGCCTCGTCGTCGATGAGGAGCATCGGAACGCCCTGAATCTTCCCGCCCTTGATGTCATTCAGACTAAGAAACCACTCGTGAAGATTCTGCAGAACGGTCGCCTGCTTCTTGATGACGAATACAACGGGCTCGCTGATGGCATTGAGTGAAAACGTGGCTGCCTTTGCGGAATCCTTGCGGAAGTCATGTTCGCGCGATGTCAGACTGAACGGCAAGCGGGTGACGTCCGAAATACGACCGACGCCAGTCTTGATCTCCTTGAGCGGCAGGTTCCGGTCTTTTTTGTCGGTATCGACGCCAATGAAGGCTTCCTCCACCCGCTGCTGGGTCTGGCTGCGCAGGTTGCTGTGCACGCCAGCAAGAAGAATGATAACTTTGTAACCATAATCCGCGCTCTTGCAGACAACGCCGTTGTAGTTGGCAGTCTTGCCGGACTGAACGTGGCCTACAACGAGGCCCCGCCTCTTCCAAGGACCATTCTTTTCCGGATTTTCGAGCAGGCCTACGATCTTGTCGGTATCGCGGCCGATGGTGCCGACGACCTCCTTGGCGAATCCGGACTGCAGAAGCCAATCACGATAGCGGTTCCAGTAGAACAGGTCAGTGTCGGCGCGACGCTCGGGAATCCATTCCTTGAATGGCAGCTGAACCACAGCAGCATCCGGCATCGACAGGTCAAGCTTTTCTTCGATGGAACGCGATATTTGCTCGACGAACAGGTCTTCGCATTCGAACTGGGGAGCGTCATTCCCCTGAATCTGAAGTGTGAGTCGGACCACGCTGCGAATCAGGTCCGGTGTTACCGACGTACGATGGTTCAGATTGCTTCTGACTTGATTCTCGAACTCCTGCGGACTCACTCTCAGTTCTCCCTGGCTTGAAGACGTTTAATGTATTGGGCAACGAATTCGGGCGCCGAGCAGAAAGGCTCGGTAATCTTCATGACCCTTTCTATTTCTGCCGGATCGACTCCGCTATCGCCAAACAGCATCGCTGCAAGGGCCTCCAGCGCTTCCGTCGTCTCCCTTGACGTATCGGTCTCATTCGGGCGAGAGGCCATGTCGTTGAATAGGGTCGCGAAGGGCAGGGAAGCGCCGATGACTGACATGATTCCGTCAAAGCGATGTCGCATCGCCGGAGGCAGATCCGAGCGGAACTCATCGACCAGCGGGTGCTCGAGGTTCGGTACATATGAGACGCGCTCGTTGTGGTGCTTCCGGAGCCAGACAGGCTGCCTGGTTGAATTGAGCGCTGCCGTGCCTCGGTGCGTGTAGGGCCGCTTCGCGCTGTCCCGGATGCGGTCCAGAATGCCGCGCAGGCGCCGACGAACCGCTTCGGGCGGCTGGGCTCGCGACTTGCGAACGTCAATGGTCCAGAGGTGGTCCAGCGTGTTCGGAATGTCGACTTGGACCCGCGCCAGTTTAGTGATCTCGTCTTGCCGTGCCATTCGGAACCAAGTGCCGTGGATGATGAGACGGCGGTTGCGGTAAATGTAGAAGCCTTGGCCGCGCAGGTAGCCCTCCTTGCCGCCCAGCGCGTTGTATTCGGATGCGCTGACCTTGCTGTGGTGCGGCAGGATGTACGGACACAGCGTCACAGTCTTGCCTTCGATTTCCAGCACCTCTTCCCCGAGATGCATGGTTGCCGGATGCCGGGCATTGAACGGGTCGTAGCCTTCAATGGCCGAGCCATTAACACGGAAGGCAATCTTTGGTTTTCCCGGTTCTCCGGCAATGAACCGGTGGAAAACGAGCGCCACGTGGTCGCAGACGGTCGCGATACGCTCGTTCATCACTTGGTGATGGTGCTTGGGATCCGAACCCAAATCCAGACGGTCGAGCTGACGCCAGAGCACGATCGTACCCGAGGCGCGGAGCTCGGCGATATCGACCGGAAAATCCGCAACTTCCGACGCGCTCGGACGGCGCAATATCCAGCGATTGCACCTTCTGACCAAATCCAGATTCCACTGCCGGCACGCAAGAGAACCGTTTTGGCGGCTAATGACCGTCAACTCGCGGCACTGGGAAAAGGAAGCGGTCTTCAGGCCGAGCCCGAATCGACCAAGGTCGTCGGCTTTTCGCTTGCCGAGGGGGTCCTTTCCGCCAGGGCGCATGGCTTCGACCAGTTCAGTCTCGCTCATGCCTTTGCCATCATCAATGATGGCGATCCACGGCTGGTGGTCATCGCTCCACCCAAACCGGATCTCGATGCTGCGGGCCGAAGCGGATATTGAGTTGTCGATGATGTCAGCAGCCGCAGACTCGAGCGAGTAGCCGATGTCACGGAGCGCCTCGACTAGATTAGAAGCCGCAGGTTCGACGATGTCGAAATCTTCTTCTGGATTTTCTTTGTTGCGCGAGTTCATTTGACCAAGCAGTAGGCCGAAGGCGCATCTGCCGGCATGAGCAAAGGCTCAGAGCCGCAGCAGTGCCCGCCATCGGGACACCCAAGGCGTCGCCAGCGCCTGTTGCAATACGCAGGGCGCCATATACTAAAAGTAACATTTTTTTACATCGCTGTCCGCTTGAACAGAGGGCACGTATCCGAGATGCAAACAAGGGTGTACTGGATCGTATGGTTCGGAAACGAACGTGCCCTTTGGGGCGCGGCCACCGCACGAACTGCACCTTCACCCACTAACCCAATCAACCCCAAAGTCGCTTCGCGGCAATGACAAATTCAGCCGCATCGATGGCACAAGCATTCTGCGTATTTCTTTGGCGAAAACGTCGGTAGCGGATGCAAAGTGCCGTATGCGTCAGAAGACATTCGTGGTTTGCAGAAACCGAACGGCTACGGATTGGCATTCACCATGGGGTTGCTGAACTTCAGGCGAGCTTCGTGCGCAATGGTCAGATTACAGTTGAAGACATCTGCCAGAAGAAGCAGGGCAGCCTTCGCCCTAAGTTGAGCTCGCAATCGAATCCATCAGTCGAATTGAGAAACGTCGCCTGTAATGGCAGTACGCTGGCTGTCAAGCTGCGTTGGTCACCAAGACATTGGTCGACCAGGTTTGACAGCCTGACCAACACACCGGACGAGCCGCGAAGCGGTATCCTCTCGTCTTTCGCCTACGCACGCCCATACGGGCGGGCCGCGGTGGGGGAGCCCTTCGGGCTCACCGGTTCGTGTGTGCCGGTCTGTCAACCCTGCCTCGTGCTCGCCCACCCGATTGACAGCGGACGGCGGGCCTCCATCTTCTTACACACGGAGGTCGCAATGACTAGCACCACCCCAGCTCCCCAAGAGCCCACCCACGCCCAAAAACAAGCCCAACTAGCCGAAAACCTGGCCAAAGTCGACCGCGCCCAGTTCCGCCGCCGGGCCAAGGCTGCCCCACCGCAACCCAGCAAAGCCGTCACCCTCGAGGACCGCATCCTCGAAGTCAGCGACGATCTTCTGCGCGTCAGCGCCGGTTTCCAATCCGTCCTGACCTTGCTGGACCTGCAGGCCGGCGATGTTCCTGACAGCATCGGCCTCCACGCCCTGCTTTCGCCGCTCACGCGGCAGATCGACCAGTGCGCCGACCGCCTGCAGGCGCTTGTCTGACGAGGGACAGGCCCGCGCAATGCGGGCCTGAAAGCAAAACGGCGCGAGCCAACTGGCCTCGCGCCGTTCTGATTCCGGCACTGTGAAGTGCCGCAGGCCGAAGCCTCAATACTCCCTCAAGACCCAACTACTGATCGCCGCGAAGTACTCACGCAGCCACGCATTGAAGCGAAGGTACAAAGGCGTCGCGGCGCCTACGCCGAAGGCCTCGCTGAACCCAACCTTCCGCGCAATCCCCACCGCCCGCCGCACGTGGAAATCACTGGTCACCACCACCATCGCATTCGCAGCATCAACGCCCTGTCCCTCCAGCAGCTGCCGGCTGAACACCAGGTTCTCCTCGGTACTCGTACTCCGCCCCTCGCGAACCACCCTGTCCGCCGCCACCCCACGCGCTACGAGGTAGTCCGCCATGATGTCCGCCTCGACACACCGCAGCCCGAAGTCTTGTCCGCCACTCACAACCACCTTGGCCTCCGGCCACCGATGCGCCTGCACCAACCCTTGATCCAGCCGCGCAATCAACGTCGGCGACGCCTCGCAGTTAGGCGTGCCTGACCCAAGGATGACGATCGCCTTCACCGAAGTCCCTGCCGGCACGGGCGCGCCCATGCCGCTGCGGATGTCATAAAAGAACGCCCCGACAGTCACCAGCCACACGGCAAACGCAATCCAGCCCGCGCGCCAAAGCACCTGGCGCCGGCGATCTGACTTCCGCCACCGGGCCACACCGTCCCAGCGCAGGGCGAGCAACATGAACGCGATACCAATAGACCCCGGCAACACAATGCCGAAGTTGAATAGCCCCATTCCCATCAGCGCGACGGCGTCGCCAAGCAAGACTGCGCCAACCAGCGCCAGGGCGAGGCGTATCCAGCGCGCGCTTCGTTTCACTGCGGGGTTCTCCAGATAGTTGAGTGGCAGATTATCCAACGGCATATTCATGCATCAGGGGTTGCTCCGCGCTGGCTGCCTTCCAAATGCCGGTATCTATCAACGCCTGGGTCTCTGCAACCAATTCCGTGATAACGGCGCGCACTGCCGGATCTGCCATGCGTGCGCGCCGCTGTCCCAGGCATACGGCGCGCGTAATAGGTGGGTCGATCATGCACGCCGCTAGCGTCCCTTGCTGGATCTCCTGTGTCACAGCACTTTTGGCGAGAACGCTGAACATGCGACCGGTTTCCACCAGTCGTATCAGCCGTTGGCCGGCGTCTATTTCAACGCGAACGTCGAGTGACACGTTCTCTCGTGCGGCATGGGCCTCCAGGGTTGACCGAATGGCATGCAGACGCGACGGCATCACCAGGGGATACCTGTCCAAGCTCCTTGCCTGCACCGTGCTTGTGTCTGGCAGCGACCCTGGCCGGCCTACCAGTTGCATGTCCTCGCTGGCGATGGACTCGCATTGCACTTCCGGCGTCGCGGTCCGGTCAAACACCACCGCCAGATCGAGCTGTCCTTCTGATAGCCAATTCCACAGGTAGCCGGAGAACGTTTCTACCAGGCGCAGGCGAATTTTCGGGTAGCGCATGGAGATGCGGTCGACCAGAGGCAGGGCGAGTACGGCGGCTGATGAGGAAGGCAGACCCAGGGAAACGTCGCCGCCAAGGTCGGCTGTGCACTGCTGCAGTTCTTGGAACGTGGACTCGACGAGATTCACGATCTCGTAGGCGCGCCGCAGGAGGCGTTGTCCCGCTTCGGTCGGCGTGACACCGCGAATGCCTCGCGTCAGCAACACCGCCCCCAGCACATCCTCCAGCCTGCTCACGGTGACGGTCAATGCCGGCTGGGCGATCCCGAGCCTGCGCGCGGCGGCCGTGATGCTGCCCTCTTCGCAAATTGCGATAAAGGCGATCAGGCGAGGGATGTCCAGTTTGCGGGCGTTCTGCATAGGTTGCCATAGTACGAACTTATGCCCTCCAACAAAACAGATATTGGACGGCACTGACGATGCGCCACAGACTACGGACACAGAAGCCGCTACGTCATGCGGACGAGTTCATGAACAGATGGAGGAGGACATCGTGCTACCAGATCATCTTTCCCAGTCAGCCGCGGAGATCTCACGGGTCTCTGCGGCCGAGCCGGCCGTGCCACCCACGTCTGCGCTGCGCGCGCAATGGTGGCGCCTGCTGGACCGCCGGATTGGCGTTGTACCGTTGCCGGTATATGTCGCGCTGCTGCCGATCGTGGTGTGGTTCGCCACCATTGGCCAGGTACCATCGGATCTCACGATGGCGATCGCCGTATTGTCGCTGGGCGGGTTCTTCTTCATGGAGCTCGGTCGCCGTGTGCCGATGCTCAGCCTGATGGGCGGCGCCGCGATTCTTGCGTTTGTGGTGCCATCGGCGATGACCCATTACGGCCTGATTCCGCCTTCGCTTGCGCTATCGATCAAGGCGTTCGTCAAGGCATCCAACTTCCTTTACCTCTATGTCGCGGCCATCGTTGTCGGCAGCATTGTGAGCATGGACCGGGAGGTGCTTCTCGGTGGCTTCCTGAAGATCTTTGTGCCGCTGACAGTCAGCTCGGTCGTCGCGGGTGCCGTCGGGACACTGACCGGCCTGGCGATGGGGCTGGATGCTTACCGGGCATTCTTCTTTGTCGTCGTTCCCATCATGGCCGGAGGACTTGGCGAAGGCGCCATCCCGCTTTCCATGGGTTACGCGATGATTACCGGGCAGCCACAATCGGAGTTGTTTGCGCAGATCATTCCGGTGGTCATGCTTGGCAGCTTTACTGCAGTGTTGCTGTGCGGACTGCTCAATGTCCTGGGCAAACGCTTTCCGCACCTCACAGGAGAAGGTGTGCTGCAGCGGGGGCCGCAAGCCAAGGCGAGCGGGAAGGCGGCGTCGGCGTCGGCTCCGGCATTCGATCCGGTCAGCCTCGCCGGCGCCATGGTGACCATCGTCGTGTTCTATCTGATCGGCGTATTGGTCCAGGGGGTTCTGGCGTTTCCGGCGCCGATCACCATGCTGTTCCTGATCGTCGCGGCCAAGCTGGGCCGCGCCATCTCGCCCGGGCTGGAGCAAGGCGGAAAGGGCGTGTATCAGTTTTTCTCCGGCATCGTTACCTGGCCGTTGCTCTTTGCGCTGGGCGTCGCACTGACGCCGTGGCAGGAGTTTGTGAGCGCATTCACGGTGCCGACCGTCGTCACGGTGTTCGCAACGGTCGGGTCGATGATTGCCAGCGGATTCTTTGTGGCGCGCTTCGTGGCTATGTATCCCATCGATGTGGCGGTCGTGACCGGTTGCCACAGCGGCCAGGGCGGCGCCGGAGACATCGCCATTCTCACTGCGGCAAACCGGATGCAGCTGATGCCGTTTGCGCAGATTGCAACCCGCATCGGCGGCGCCATTACCGTAACGTTGGCTCTGATTGCGATTCGCCATGTCTACTGATTCCCCGCTCGATGCAACCAGGCCCATCGCGCTCAGGGCAGTGCGCGGCTTTCATGTCGGCGGACGGCCAGTCGATGTGGTCGACCTGCCGCATCGGCAGCTTGCCACGGTACCGGGCGTCCAGCCGCGCGTCTCCAACCCGAACGGGCGTTATCAGGTGGGACAGCTCTATGTCCAGCAATTCGCCCTGGCTGCGCCCACGGCCAGGTATCCGCTGCTGATGTGGCATGGCGGCGGCATGACCGGTGCCACCTGGGAATGCACACCGGATGGTCGTCCGGGTTGGCATGATTACTTCATGCGCAAGGGATACGACACCTTTGTGAGCGACGCGGTAGAGCGTGGCAGGGCTTCCTGGGCGCCAGCCTGCCTGGTCTCGGAAATGCCGGAGCACCGAACGCTGGAGCAGGCATGGGACATCTTTCGCTTTGGCCCGGCGGAGGGATATGACGCTGCGAATGGAAAGCGCCAGGCCTTTGAGGGACAGCGGTTTCCGGTACACGCGCTGGACCAGCTCGCCAAACAGTTCGTGGCGCGATGGACCAGCACAGGGGGCATGGCGTTGGACGCCTATGTGGAGCTGATTCGACGAGTTGGCCCGTGCATGATCCTCGCGCACAGCGAAGGCGGACGCCTGGCTCAGCATGCCGCGCTGTCGGTGCCTGAACTGGTAAATGGACTGATCCTGGTTGAACCCGCCGGTGCGCCATCGACAGCAGTGGAGGATGCAAGGCGACTGCGCGGCATTCCTCACTGTGTGTTGTGGGGTGACTATATTCCGCAGAGCCCGTTATGGACGATATATCGCCGGCAGGTAGAGGAGTGGTTGGCGGCTGTGCAGCAAGCGGGGGCGGAAGTGACCGAATTTGACTTGCCCGCCATGGGCATCCGCGGGAATTCGCATTTGCCGATGATGGACGACAACAACATCCATATTGCCGGGCTCGTCCACGAGTGGATCAGTCGTGCTGGGGAGGGTAACGGTCAGGTCAAATGGATGTAGCAACCCTAGTCGCCAGCACGCATGAAGTTTGGGACGGCGATGGGTGTGGGCCACGCCAGTTCGCCGTTGCAACTGCAAGTTTGATGGCTGAGAAAAACGCGAAGATCCACAGGCGATTGAGTCGACGCTCCGGCGCTTGCTGTCATCGCTCCTGCCCCTGCCGCAACGCCGGCGCCACCGCACACGCCACCAACAGCAGCGCCGCCATGATGATCAGTCCATTACGCGTGCTACCGCTCGCCTGTTCGATCAGCCCCATCACCGACGGTCCGATAAAGCCTCCAATCAGCCCGCAGGTATTGATCAGCGCCAGCCCGCCCGCCAGCGCCACCCCTTTCAGCCGCGACGACGGAAACAGGAACACGATTGACTGCACCACGAAGAACATCAGCGCAGTCAGTGAGAAGCCCACCAGCGCCATCACCGGGCCGGCGAAGGCGGCAATCAGCAGGCCGCCGGCCATTACCGCCAGTCCCAGGCAGAGTAGTCGACGGCCGCGGCCCGGCGTATTGGCATGGCGCGGCAGCCAGGCGGCGCCGATGGCGGCGGCGATCCACGGCAGCGAATTGAGCAAGCCGATTTCCACGGGCGTAAGCTTGCCGTAGGTGCCGATGATGCCCGGCAGGAAGAAGATCACCGTGTAGATCGAGATCTGGTGGCAGAAGTAGATGAAGATCGCCAGCCAGACCTGCGGATCGCGCATGGCGCCCAGGAATGAGTGGCCGGCCTTGCCGGTGCCGGCATCGGCGGCTTCGGCGGCAAGGCGGGTGCGCACGGCCTGGGCCTGCGCGGGCGTCAGCCACGGGGCGCTGTCCGGCCCGTCGGGCAGCTTCTTCCAGACGATGGCGGCAAGGAACACGGCGGGCAGGCCTTCGAGCACGAACATCCATTGCCAGCCCTTGAACCCCCAGATGCCGTCCATGGCCAGCAGGGCGCCGCCCAGCGGACCGCTGACGATGTTGGCGATGCAGACACCCAGCAGGAAGTAGCCCACCGCGCGGGCGCGCTCCTCGCGGCCGAACCAGTAGGTCAGGTAGAGCATCACGCCGGGGAAAAGTCCGGCCTCGGCCGCGCCCAGCAGCACCCGCATGATGTAGAAGGAAGTCTCGCCCTGTACGAACGCCATCGCCGCGGACAGCAGGCCCCATGTCACCATGATGCGTGTGATCCAGAAGCGCGCCCCGACCCGATGCATGATCAGGTTGCTCGGGATCTCCAGCAAGGCATAGCTGAGGAAGAACAGGCCCGCACCCAGGCCGTAGGCGGCGGCCGAGATGTTCAGGTCGACCGCGATGTGGGTCTTGGCCAGCGCGATGTTGGTGCGGTCCAGGAAGCTGATCACGTACGACAGCACCAGCAAGGGCATGAGCTTGCGGAACAGTAGCGCGGTCAGCGGGCGGTCGGTCGGCGCGGCCAGCGGCGGTGCGCCCGAGGCGGGTACGGTCTGCATGTGCGTGGTCTCCATCGGCGGATACGGCGCCGCGCGCGTGGCGCGGGCTTGCCATTCGGCCTGGTTGATGTCTTTCGGTGATCGATGCCTGCCCGGGCCGCGCCGCGGCGGCCCGGCGGTTCAGAAGGCGGTGCCTGCGGCGCCCTTGAGGTCGAGGATGTCGCGGGCTTCGTCTGGGGTGGCGACGTCGATGTTCAGCGCTTCCAGCACGGTCCGGATGCGCGTGACCTGCTCGGCGCTGGAGGCGGCCAGCTGGCCCGGGCCGATCCAGAGCGAATCCTCCAGGCCGACGCGCACGTTGGCGCCCATTGCAGCGCCGATGGTGGCCAGCGGAATCTGATTGCGGCCGGCTCCCAGGATCGACCAGCGGAACTGATCCCCGAACAGGCGCTGCGCGGTGCGGTGCATGTGCATCAGGTCTTCCGGATCAGGTCCGATGCCGCCGAGGATGCCGAACACGGACTGGATAAACACCGGACCCTTGACCAGGCCACGGTCGAGGAAGTGCCGCAGGTTGTACAGATGGCTGATGTCATAGCACTCGAATTCGAAACGCGTGCCGTTGGCATTGCCGATGCGCAGGATGTTCTCGATGTCCTGGTACGTGTTCTTGAAGATCAGGTTGCGGCTGTTCTCCAGGTGCTCGCGCTCCCAGTCATGACGGAAATCCTTGAAGCGCTCCAGCATCGGGAACAGCCCGAAGTTCATCGAGCCCATGTTCAGCGAGGCCAGTTCCGGCTTGAAGGTGGTGGCCGGCAGCATGCGCTCTTCCACCGTCATGTGCGGGCTGCCGCCGGTGGTGATATTGATCACGGCGTTGGTCTCGGCGCTGATCCTGCTGAGGAACGGCCGGAACAACTCGGGGTCTTGGGACGGGCGCCCGTCCTTCGGGTCGCGGGCGTGCAGGTGCAGGATGGCGGCGCCGGCGCGTGCCGCGTCGATGGCGGCTTGTGCGATCTCGTCGGCGGTCACCGGCAGGTGGGGCGACATGCTGGGCGTGTGGATGGCGCCGGTCGGGGCGCAGGTGATGATGGCTTTGGCTCGCTTGGCCATGGTGATTCCTTGATCGGGATGGGTCGGAGGGTAGGCCGCGGATATCCGTCGGCCCCGCAAAGCGCCGGGCGCGCTAGCTGAGCGCCTGGGTCAGGCCGTCGACGACCATTTCCTGGCCGTGCACATTGGCCGCCTGGTCGCTGCAAAGGAAGCGCACCATGTTGGCGATGTCGCGCATCGTCACCATGCGCTGCAAGGCCGCCTGCGAGGTGTAGTTGCGCGTGACTTCCTCAAACGGCTTGCCGAGCGACTCGGCTTTCGCGGCAATCACGGCGCGGATACGCGGTCCATCGACGGCACCGGGCAGCACCGTGTTCACACGGATGCCATCCGCGCCCAGTTCCAGCGCCAGCGATTTGGTAAAGCCCACCACCGCCCATTTCGAGGCAGAGTAGGCCGAACGGCCCGGCATGCCGAGATGTCCGGCGGCGGAAGACAGGTTGACGATCGACGGCGACCGCCCTTGCCGCAGGCGCGGCACCGCGGCGCGGGCGCACAGGAACTGACCGGTGATGTTGACGGCAAGCGTGCGCTCCCAGTCGGCCAGCGACAGGGTTTCCACACCACCCGTCGGGCCGGCAACCCCGGCATTGTTGACCAGCACGTCCAGCCCGCCGAAGGCGTCATCCACCGCCTGGAACAGCGCCGCGACGTCGCTTTCCTTCGACACATCGGCCCGGATTGCCACCACGCCGGGCAGCGTCGCGCCGACGCGTTCCAGGCTGTCGCCGGCCACGTCGCACACCGCGACGCGGGCGCCCGCCTCCACCAGGGCCCGCGTAATCTCCAGGCCAATCCCGTCCGCGCCGGCGGTCACCAGTACGCGCTTGCCGGCGAGCGATTCATCTTTCCACATGATTCCAATCTCCTGGGAACAGGCCGATGCCTGCCTTCCGGACGAAGATTAAAACTGTGATCACAGATCAAATATAGAGAATAACCCTATGTGCTATGCTTCGCGGCATGCCCCTGAATGACCTCGTGACGCCCCTTGTCCGCCAGACGCTCAGCCGAGACGTCTACACGCAGCTGCGCGACCTGCTGGTCAGCGGCCAGATGATGCCGGGCGAGCAGATTTCGCTGCGCAATATCGCCGCCGCACTGGGTGTCAGCGTCATGCCGGTGCGCGAGGCGGTGCACCGGCTGGTGGCTGAGCAGGCCCTCGAACTCACGCCCAACCGTGCGCTGCGCGTGCCGCGCATGAGCGTCAGCCAGTTCGAGGAAATCACGAAGATCCGGATCGAGCTCGAGGGTCTCGCCACCGCCACCGCGGCGGAGCGCATCACTGATGAGGAACTGAAGCAGGTACAGGCGCTGCACCGCCGGTTCGCCGACGAGATGGCCAAGCGCAATCCCGACGGCGCCGACGTCATCGCCGCGAACCAGGCCCTGCACTTCGCCGTCTACGCGGCGGCGCGCATGCCGATCCTGTTGCAGATGATCGAGTCAACGTGGCTGCGCATCGGCCCGATCCTGAACCATGACCTGCGCTCCGGCTCGCGCCGCGTGGAGGAGCGCGTGGCGGTCAAGCATCACGACAAGCTGGTAGAAGCGCTTCGCAAGCATGATGGTGCGGCGGCTTGTGCGGCGCTGCGTGGGGATATTGAGAGCGCAGCGGCTTATATTGTCTCTGCAGGGGTATTGGTCAATACGGAGAGGGCTGAGGGCGCGGAGGCTACGCTGGTGGCAGTGAAGCGGGGTGTGAAGGCCGGACGCGCGGGGGTGAAGCGCTGAGCTACGCGGCAAGCGTGAAGACGGCGCAACGCACGCAATCGAGCTGGCCTTCCTTGGGAAATAATTCGGTCCGCGAAGTCACGAAACTCGAATCTTCTGCCAGTCGGCTCAATCCTCAGTGGGTCGACAGAATACCGCTCGTTTCGACAGTCACCGTGTCTACCCCGACCAACGGCGCACCCGAGAGCTTGACGATGCCGGCGCCCGGGGCGAGCCAGGCTGTGCCTTCCAGTACCGGTAGGGGGTAGAAACTGTCGGGATCCTTGCGCTCGTAGTGAAGCGCCAACTTGCAGGCTCCCTTGTAGATAACACCCTTGGCCGTCACGTCCTCGCGGCCGACATACTGCACCGCCACGGAAACCACACGTGTGATGGGCTTGAGCGCTGGCTGCGGCTTTGTGGCCAGTTCCGTGGCGTTCGCCTCGGCCACTGTGAAGTTGCGCGTCTCGTTAGGTTTCATGCCAGTCAGGCTCGGCGTGCCCGTCTGGCCAGTTGCCGTATCCGTATAGGTGAAGCGGCGGTACTTGTTGTAGCGGGACGAAGAGCCTTGGGAGTGGTCAGTGACGCCGATCGGGAAGATGGGCGATATCGGATCGAAATAGACGAGAGCATCGGTTCCGCCCCAGCCATAAACACCATCCAGCAGTTTGAGTTCGAGCGTGTCGTAACTGCCGCCGTCGAAGCTGGTCTTGCCGATGGCTTTGGTCCGGAACGTGGCGATCTGGATCATCGGTCCCCAGGTGAGCGTCGCGGTGACCTGTTGACCGACCGCGGGGGCTGCCATGCAGCCGGCATCGAGCGGGTTGTTGGCCGCCGGGGGGCCACCACCACGGCCCTCGTCGGGTGTCTCTGTATCACCCCCGCAGGACGCGAAGAGCAAGGTGGAAAGGCCCATCGCAACCAAGGTGGCATTTCGCTGCTTCCGCATATCAACTCCCATTGCTTAGGTCTGTCAGGACACAGAGAGCCCGTCGGTTCTCTTGCTTTTTTATTTCCCTCATTCCGCTGGGGCCGGAATGCCAGATTGAGCCTATTGAATCTGCGCTAGTGCAGATATGGGAGCTATCCGATTCATCTGCGGAAAATTCCTAATGATCTCCAGAAATCCTCGTCTCGCATGCGTTATATGTTGCCGCACGTCATTTCCGGCAAAGGGGCCAGGCTTCGTTGACCTGTAAGTGTCAATGAAGATTAGGACGTTGCCTATATTCGCCCTGAGTTGTGCTTGCTACTGTCACCTGAAGATTAGCGCGGCGCGTAACGCCACGGCATCACACCGTAATGGAGAGTGTCCGTTGGCAACGCAAATCCAGACCGCGCCGACTCATCAGGACGGGAGCGCGGTCAATGGGCCAATTGCATGCGATAGTTTAGGAAATCTAAAGTAAGGGATGACGAGATTTAAGCGAATGATGTTCGAGCTCCCAGACTGATATCGACATTCCACTGGCAGCGCTGTTCGCTGGAGTGACATTGCTCAATCAATACGGGCTGGACTAGTCTGCATTTCGTAATCAGAGCCAGCAATCGAAGGATGAAAAATGAGTGGAGTGAAATTCGTCGTTCTCCTGTCAGCTATCGCCTGTTCGGGCTGCTTCCACTCTCCCCCAAACTATCCCGGTGCGGGCGGGGAGAACATTAATCCATCTCACTATGTTGATGCGGCATGCCTTGATTTGACTGGCCAGTATGAGGGGAAAGGAGTGCTTCTGGACGGTGATGCCACTGCGCAAGGCTGGGCAAGGACTAGGCGCTTAGACAATGTATTCCCATTTGTGAGTGCGGAAGAGGTGTCAGCGATTGACAAGGCTTCTAAGTCTGAGGCGGGAAGATTTCAATACCCAAATTATGGACAGGTGTCACGGGTCAGTGAGCGCAGCTTTCAAAGTAGATTCATATATCCCAACGGGAAATCTGAAATTCAGCGGTTCTCCTTTGAAGACAAGAAGCGCTTCGTTTGTACTGGGGTTGAGGGAAAGATAGCCTGGGGTGGCTCGAGCAAGGGAGGTCGTTCCGAGTTTGGGCCGAATACATCCGATTCGATGGCTATGCTTTACTTCGACGAAAATGGCGACCTCATCTATGAGAAGTCTACGCAGATTCACATGAGCATGTTGCTTGGCGCTATTCCAACTGGGACGGTCAAACACTTTGCAAGATATCGGTTCAAGCGAATACGATGATACTGCGTACGACAGCCTCGGCAACCTCAAGGAAGGAATGACATCATTCCAGCGAATGATGTTCGAGATTCAGACGGATATCGATATTCCACTGGCTGCGCCATTCGCCGCGGTAACATTGCTCAACCAATATGGTATCGACTGGTCAGTCTTTCGTAATCAGATCCAGCATTCGAAGGATAGAAAATGAAGCGAGCGATATTTATTCCGGTAATGCTGACCTTAGCATGTTCCGGGTGTCTCCATTCGCCACCAACCTATCCAGGTGCTGGGGGCGACAACGTCAATCCTTCCGATTACGTTGACGCCGCTTGTCCTGATCTGAATGGAAAATATGAGGGTAAGGGCGAATTAGTTGAAGGCGATGCGGTTGCGCAGAGCCGAGAGCAAACTTGGCGGATTGACCGAGTTTTTCCATACACAGACAGCGTCGATGCTTCCGCCGTCCAACTCGCGGCACAGCTACCTGATGGACGCCTCCAGCAACCCCTCCATGGAAGTGTGAGTGCAAGTCGAAAGCGGGTACTCAAGGTCGTAGTCAGCTACCCAAACGGAAAGACAGCTTCCTATGAACCTACCTTTGAGGACAAGGCGAAGTTCGTATGCACGGGGCGGACGGGGAAGATCATCTGGGGAGGACCAAGCCAAAGCGGGCGATCTGAATTTGGGCCGAATCATTCGGATGCTTTTCGAGCATTGTATTTAGATCATGATGGCGCATTAATTCTGGAGCGAGGGATGCAGGTGCATATGAGCATGTTTCTTGGCGCGGTTCCGACAGGTACTGCAAAGCGCTTCTCAAAGTATAAATTCAGAAGGATCCAATGATGAGGGGAGTGTGCACAGTGTGCATCAGATGTGTTCCAAGGAAATCGGAGGCGGAGATGTCTGCTAGATCAGATCCGTGGCTGCCAAAATTATGAGATGAGGCGGTCGGCCAGGTTTTTGCAATCAGGCAATGCATCAAATAGATGAAAAAATGACGCGAACCAAGCTGTGTATCGTGGTAATGACCCTTGGTTGTGTTGCTTGTCTTCATTCCGCGCCGAATTATCCGGGTGCCGGAGGCAATAATATCGATCTGGCCAAGTACGCAGCTGCAGAATGCCCAAATTTAAGTGGGCAGTATCAAGGGATTGGTGAACTCGTAGAGGGAGATGCAACAGCGCAACAAGCAGCGCGGAAATGGCGGCTTTCAAACGTATTTCCCTTTCGAGACAATGATCAAGCGCAGGAAATACTGGCTGCGTCCCGATCAAGCGAGGGTCGGTACGCGCCCCCTACTTACGCAATCGTGACAATGGTAAGCCGTATTGCGAAAATCAATTTGCGTTATGAGAATGGAAAATCGATTGAGTATGTTTCCTCCTTTGAGGACAAGGGGAGATTTGTGTGTACCGGTGCAAATGGAATAATTTCGTGGGGAGGGACGAGCGACGACGGGCGATCTGAGTATGGACCAAATCGCTCCGACTCGGTCGTCACGCTGTATCTAGATCCTTCTGGAAACCTCATTCTTGAACGGGGCATGCAGGTCCACATGAGCCTGCGACTTGGCGCAATTCCGACCGGAACGGCTAGGTATTTCGCGAAATATAGATTCAAGCGGATTCAATGATGAAAGCCACCTTCCTTCGCAGCCCAAGCCGCGCGCGGCTCGCCGCGGGCTATTGCTTGGCGCTTTCCGCCTGTGCCCCCATGATTGCGACGGCCCCATCGACTATCGAGGTCACCCAACCAAGCGTGGCCGCCCGACCCATCCAGATCCTGAGCGCCACAACCGTCCAACTGGACACGGGCTATTCCCGCACGCTGCCCGAGAGGTCTGTCTGGTCGAGGGTGGGGCGTGTTCCTCAGGGCGACGTTTACCGGCCCATCGGCACAATTTTCACGATCGAGGGCCGTCAGGTCCACGAGGCCTACCTGGTCATCCGCGATAAGACCCTGGTGGGTTCTATTTGCCAGGGGAACAGAATTATTCCCCGCTATCCACCGCAGTACCTTTGAACTTGGGAGAATCGGAATGAAACGGGTCGCACGTATGCTGATTGCCGGACTGGCGGTATCTTCGCTGCTGGCTGGATGTGCTTCGGGTGTGAAACACGCCGACATGGCAGCGTCGATACCGACGCTGAAGCCGAACGAGGGTCGGGTCTACTTCCTTCGCTCGGCGTCGATGTTCGGCGCCGCGATCCAGCCGGATCTGCGTCTTAATAATCAGGTGGTGGGCGAGTCCAAGCCCGGCGGCTTTTTCTTTGTGGACCGGCCTGCCGGCAAGTACGTAGCCTCGGCTGCGCACTGCCTGGGTGTCCTGGTTGGGATACCAGGCGGGGGCGCTCGGCGCCACCCGTCGCGTCGTTGCCCCGACGGCAGCCTCACGTCAAACAAGCCGCATTCACCACCCCCACCGACAACGAAATCACCCCCATCACCGCCCCCACCCCCCGGTTATCACTGGCAATCGCCTCGCTGACACCCCCCAGCGCCCGCGCCGCCACCAGGTAAGCCACCACCTGCACCGCAAACGCCCCAAACGCCCACAACAAGAACATCCCAAACGTAGCGTTGTGCTGGATGCTCGACGACAAAGTCAGCGAGAACCCCAGCACCGCCCCGCCCAGCGACAATGCCGCCGCGACGTTCCCTTCGCGGATCAGCGTGAATTCCCGATGCGGTGTGACCCGCGTATAGACCAGCAGGAACAATCCCAGCATGGCGAAGCTGGTGACGATATAGATCAGGTAGGCAAGGGCCGGGTGCATGGTGTTGACCATTGGATGGACTCGTTGTCAGGGTTCAGGAAGGTGAGGACGACGGGGCGAATGGCGGGCCGCGTTCAGCCGCCGCCGGAGCGGCCGGAGCTGCCGAAGCGGCTGGTGAAGCCGCCGCGCGATACCACCGGCGCGCGCGACACGGCTGCGGAGCGCATGGTCAGGCCCATGGAGCGTCCGCCGCTGAGCGAGCTGCGGCGCACGGTGGCTTCTTCCACCATGGCGGCGCGCGGGGTGGCGTTGGTGAAGGATTGCGTGGACGTGCCGTTGCGGTCGTAGACCTGCATCGGGCGCAGCGGCCCGGACGACATGTCGCGCTGGGTCTGGGTGCCGTTGGGATGGTAGACGGTGCCGCTGGCGGTGTAGTACGGGCCGTACCAGCGCGCGTAATACGCGCTGCTGCTGTGCGTGGTGCCGGAGCTGCCGGCGGCTTCGCTGGCGGGGGCGTTGAGGCTGGAGCTGTAGATGGTGCTGGGGTCGTCGAGCGGCACGCTCTCGCAGTCGTTGGGCGTGTTCCAGTCGGCTTCGCAGTCTGCCAGCGTGGCGTAGCTGGCGCGGCGCACGGTGACGCCGGGGTCGTCGTCGGCGTCGTCGCTGCAGGAGCCGAGCACGGCCACGCCGGCGACCACGGCGCAGGCGCCGACGATCCACAGCGCGGGCGAGCCGCCCTGCTTCTTCTGTTCGGCCTGCCAGGCGGCGATGCGCGGCGACGGGCCGCCGGAGCCGCCCCTGCCGGGCTGATATGGGCTGCCGTACTTGGAGCGCTTGGTGCCCTTCTTCTTGTTGGCCATGGCTTACGCGTGGGTGAAGTAGTGGGGGACGAAGAAGCTGGTGTTTTTGGCGATGGGCCCGGATTCTTCGCGCACGCACAGGCCGCTGGGCACGTCGTCGACGATCCAGACGCCGAGCGTGGTGTAGCGGCCGTCAAAGCGCCGCGCCGGTTCGTAGGCCTGGTAGATGAAGCCTTCTTCGCCATACTCGCCGGGGTTGTGGACGCGGTCGCCTTCGGGGGTGACCAGGGTCACGCTTTCGCCTTCGCGCGACAGGAAGGGCTTCTTCGCGTGCGGCCGGCCGGCGAAGTGTCCGGGGTCGAAGCTGGCTTCGATCAGGTTGGGGTGTCCCGGGAACAGCTCCCACAGGATCGGCAGGATGGCCTTGTTGGACAGCACCGCCTTCCAGGGCGGCTCGACCCAGCGCACGGGGCTGTGCGCGAGCTGGTCGCGGTAGTCGGAGGTGGCCATCCATTCCCACGGGTAGAGCTTGAACACGACTTCCATCGGCACGTTGTCGGCGTCGTAGAAGTTGCCGCGGCCGTCGGTGCCGATCTCTTGCAGGTCGACCAGCTTGACCGACCAGCCGGCCTGCAGCGCGGTGTCCATCAGGTACTCGGTGTTGCAGATGTCTTCCTGGCTGTCGAACATGCACGCCAGGTGCAGCAGGCTGGCGTTGCGGTAGTGGTTGCGCAGCCACTGCCAGCGCGCCACCAGGGCGTCGTGCAGGCTGTTGAACTGGTCGGCCTGCGGCTGCACGGCGTCTTTCCAGTACCACTGGGCGACGGCAGATTCGATTAGCGAGGTCGGGGTGTCGGCGTTGAACTCGTACAGCTTCGGCACGCCGTGCTGGTCCAGCGTCATGTCGAAGCGGCCGAACAGCGTGGGCTCGTCGCGGTCCCACGAGGTTCGGATCAGCTGCGCGAACTCCTTGTCGATGGCCAGTCGCGCGAACAGGTCGTGGTCGATCACGTGCTGCACGGCTTCCAGGCAGCGCTGGTTCAGGTCGTACGCGGCGGCGTAGAGCGTTTCCACCTCTTGCTTGCTGAAGGCGTAGGCGGCGTCTTCGCGCCAGTAGAAGAAGGTGTGGTCATCGACTTCGCGCGGGACGTTGAACTCGTCCAGCGAATGGAAGTGGAAGCCCACCTTCTCGAGTTCGCGCGGCCAGTTGCGGCGCGGGGTTTGCGGGATGCGTTGCATCAGCAGGCAAGGGTAAGGAGAGCGGGATCGGGCCGGACCTTGGCGTGGTCCAGCAGGAAGTCGGTGAAGGCGAGCGAGGCGGCACCGGGCCGCGGCAGCCAGCTGGTGAAGGCGATGCTGAGCGGCGCCCACCAGTGCGCGGCATCGGCCAGCACCGGGCCGAAGTCGAGCGCATCGGATTCCACTACGCCGCGCGACGGGTTGGCCAGCATCCACTGCATGCCGGCGACCAGGCTCGATGCCACCTGCAGGCTGGTGGCGGTGTTGTACGGCGCCAGCGCTCGCGCACGCTGCACCGACAGGCGCGAGCCATGCCAGACCGCGCCGTGCCGGCCGCTCATCAGCAGCACGCCGAGCTCGTCTTCGCCGCACTGGATCTCGTCGCGCAGGATGCGTTCGGCGCGCACGCGCGGGGCGGCGCGGTCGTCCAGCCATTGCATCGAGGCCTGCGTGGCGGCGGTGGGGCGATAGGCGTAGTAGACGGTGGGGCGATACAGCGGCTGGCCGGCGCGGTTGTCGGTCAGGTATTCGGCGATCGAGATCGATTCGTTGTGCGTGATCAGGTAGGCGTCGAACGGGCCGTGCACCGGCGACCACGAGCGCACGCGCGTGCGGTGGCCCGGCCGGTCCAGTGCGATCGCCGCGCCGCTGCCATAGCCGTGGCGGTAGCCATCGGGCGGCAGCGCCGGCTCATGGCTGCCCCAGCCGAGTTCGGCATCCTGCAGGCACTCGGTGATAAAGCCTTCGGCGGACCAGGTGTTGGCGAATTCGCCGTCGCGCGGATAGCCGGGGGCCTGCTGGCTGTCGTATTCGGCCACCTGGACCACGCGCACATCCAGCGCGCGCGCCAGCGCGGCCCACCCGGCGCGATCGCGCGGTTCCGGCTGCTGCATGTGCGCCTTGCCGGCCAGTGCCATCAGCGCGGCCTTGACCAGCACCGACACCAGTCCGGGATTTGCGCCATGGGCGACCAGCGCGGTCGGCAGGGCCTCGCGGCCGCGGGCGAAGGCCAGCATGTCGTGGCGCAGCGCGTAGTTGCTCAGGTGCGAGGCCTGCGCATCGGCTTCATAGTCCCAGGGCTCGATGCCAGCATCGACATAGAAGGCGCCATGCGCCTGCGCCAGCGCGATCAGGTCGCGGCTGCAGACGGACGGGGCCAGGTTTAGCAGGAAGGCGCCGGGGCGCAGCAGCGGGGCCAGCGTGGTTTCGAAATTGGCCGCGGTGATGGCGGCGTGGATGGCATGCAGCCTGTGCCGGGCGACCAGCGCCTGGCGAGCGTGGTCCAGCACGCGGTCGACCACGGTGATCGCCGCCCCCGGCCAGGCTTGCTCCAGCAGCGGCAGCACGGCCTGGCCGATGCAGCCAAAGCCGACGATAACGATGTGTTCGATCACGCAGACCCTTCCGCCCGTAACGCGGCAAGGTCGCCCGCGCGCGGACGCGGCCGAGGCCGCGCCGGCGCAGGACTGCCCTCGCCTGGTTTTATCAATTCTGATCAGAATCGCTAAATCTAGCGAAGGGCAATACTATCGCCGCGCGCGGCGGCTGCCAACTGCCGGAGGGGTATGCGGCCCGCCTGTCAGCGCAACAGGCGCCAGGCCAGCCGGGCCGCGAACGGCTGGCCGCCCTCGCGCAGGCGTGGCCAGGAGCCCGCGGTTGTTGCAGGACTCAATAAAGTCTAAATTCAGTCCATTGCACGTTCTGGCTCACATCATGCGCTACTCATCCCAGATCAAGCCGATCACCAATCTGAAGGCCAATGCCGCCGAGGTGCTGGAGCAAGTCAACGAATGGCGCGAACCGCTGGTGATCGACCAGAACGGGGAGGCCCGCGCGGTGCTGCAGGACAATGCGTCGTTCGAGCAGACGCAGGGAACGCTGGTGCTGCTCAAGATCCTGGCGCTCGGCAATCAGGAAATCGCCGCAGGCAAGCTCAAGCCGGTCCCGGACGTGGTCGCGCGCCTGCGCAGAAAGCGGGCCGCCGGCTGATGGCGTCAGGCGGTACGCGCCATGAGCACCTGCTCACGCCGGCGCTGACAGGACCTGGAATCCATCCACGACTACGTTACGGAATTCGATTGCGTCGAGAACGCGACGTGCTGGAGCGGTTGCTGGAAGCGGTGGGCCCGATTTCCCCCTTTGCCGAGAAAGGCAACCACACAAGCGACTTGATCGCACTGGGTATCCGGTAGTATCGCCAGACGGCCTCCAAGCCTTTTCGCGTGATCTACCGTCCGGTGGAAAGCAGCGTGATCATCTATGTCATTGCGGATGGCCGGCGCGATCTGCAGGCCTTACTGGCGCGCAGACTGCGGGCGCTTGAGCGCAGCAGCCATCCGTTCACTGCCTGCGGGCAACTCAACCATTTGCACACGCCTGGGCCGGCGTGCTGCCAACCGAAGCATTTGCCACACCACCATGCCCCTGATCGATATCAAGAACCTCCAGCAAGCCGCCTACGATTTCGGCGAAGCCCGCCACTGGGGCAAGTACCACAGCCCCAAGAACCTCGCGATGGCACTGAGCGTCGAGGTGTCCGAGCTGGTCGAGATCTTCCAGTGGCAGACCGAGGACGAATCTCGCGCCGTCATGTCCACGCCCAAGCGAGAGCACGTGGAGCAGGAGCTTGCGGATATCACGATCTATCTGACCCAGCTGGTGACGGCGCTTGGGGTGGACCTGGATGCGGCGGTGCGGGCGAAGATGGAGATGAATGCGAGGAAGTATCCGCTACCCGAATAAGCGCCCGCGCCGGCATGGCGCGATGGCGTGCGCTCAGATCCAGGGGCTATCCCGCCACTAGCCGTACCAGCCATCCTGCCCCATACAACCCCATCCCGAACACCGCATGCGTCACCAGGCTATGCAGCCGCGCCACGTTCGGCCTTGGCGTGCGGTTGGCCGCGATGCCTGCGCCCATCGCGGGCTGCATCAGCAAAAATGGCGCGGCGACGCTGCCGAGGCCGACGATCAAAGCGGGAGCCAGCGTCGGGTGGCGCGCCCAATCTAGACCCCACAAGGCCAGCAATATTCCCGCGAACGCGATGCCGGTCAGGTAATGCGCGATCCAACCGATGGCCTGCTCGCCGCGCACCGGTGGGGTGGCGGCGATGGGGTGATGGCATAGACGTCCGCGTGGCAGCCACGCCAGCCAGCGCCCGACCAGGCCATAGTTCAACGCGGGCACGCCGAGCAGCCGTTTGCGCGCGATGGTCCAGGCATCCATGACCAGCGTGGCGCCGGTGCCGATTACCATGGCATGGAGCAGCATCGCGGTGGTGTGATCAGGCATGGTTCGAGTCCTGGGCTATGGGCGAAGCGGCTGCGGTCGCGCGGGCCGTGATGGTCCAGCACGCTGCGGTGTAGCGCACGGTGTCGCCGTGCACGTAAGGCGCGAATGCGGCGCGCACGGTGTCGATGACCCGCTCGCGCGTGGTGGCGTCAACGCCTTGCAGCGCCAGCCCGACCGGGCCCAGCCGGGACAGGTAGCCGGCCAGCGCCGGCTCCGGCAGCGTGCAGGTGACGTCGGTCGGGCGGATGTCGATATCGCCCCAGCCGCTCGCCTGCAGGATCGACAGCACGCGCTCGCGGTCGCCGAAGGCGAATTGTCCCGGCGCGCCTGGCTGCCGGGGCGTCAGATTGGGCAGCAGCGGTGCGGCGGCGCGCTCGGCGGTGGTCATGAAGGGGTTCTCGGCGGCGCTGCGCCAGGCGATGCAGTGCAGCGCGGCGTCGGACGTCGCCGCCCAGCGCAGGTTGGCGAAGGCGCGCACCGGATCGCTGAAGAACATCACGCCAAGGCGTGACACGATCATGTCGAAGCTTGCCGGAGCGAAGGCGTGCTCCTGCGCATCGGCGTGGACAAAGCTTGCGTCGATGCCTTCGCGTTGGGCGCTGGAGCGCGCGGCGGCGAGCATCGGCGCGGAAATATCGATGCCGGTGCAGCGGCCTTTCACACCGATGTGCCGCGCCAGCGCCAGCGTGGTGCTGCCGGTGCCGCAGCCGACGTCGAGAATGCGTTGTGACCCGGCGTTGCCTGCGGCTTCGACCAGCTGCTGCTCCAGGGGCCGGAACATGTCGTCCAGCAGGCCCTGCTGCTCGACCCACGCATGGCCGGATGCGCCGTTCCACAGTGCGGCCTGTTCGCCGCCATTGCCGCTGGTTTGTCGTTGTTCACTCATGGTCGTATCCCCTTGCCTGGTTGGAGGCTACACTGTGCCAGTTCAAGTCGACTTGAGGTCAAGCGATGCAAAGCCTGGAAATTGCGGAAGTGGCCCGGCAGGCTGGCGTGCCGGCCTCGACGCTGCGGTACTACGAGGAAAAGGGGCTGATCGCGTCGATCGGCCGGCGCGGGATGCGGCGCGTGTTCGATGCGGGCGTGCTGGAGCGGCTGGCGCTGATCGCGCTCGGGCGCGCGGCCGGCTTCTCGCTGGACGACATTGCGCGGATGTTCTCGCCGCAGGGCCAGCCGCGCATCGACCGGCAGATGCTGGCCGCCAAGGCGGACGAGCTGGACCGGACCATCCGCAAGCTGACGGCGATGCGCGACGGGCTGCGGCACGCGGCGGTGTGCCCGGCGCCCAGCCATATGGAGTGCCCGACCTTCCGCAGGATCGTGCGGGCGGCGAGCACCGGCGCCATCGGCGGGCGGCGCGAGCAGCCGCCCGTGCCGCCAGCCAAGGCGCGATGACTGCCGGGGATCTCAGTCCAGCCGGAACTGCCCCACCGCCCCCGCCAGGCTGCCAGCCTGCGTCTGCAGCGCCGCGGCCGCCGCGGTCGACTGCTCAACCAGCGCCGCATTCTGCTGCACCATCTGGTCCAGCTGGCTCACCGCCATATTCACCTCTTGAATGCCGCGGGTCTGTTCCGTCGCTGCGTGAGTGATCTCGTTGATAATGCCGGTCACTTTCGAGACGTTGCTGACGATCTCGCCCATGGTGTCGCCGGCGCGGCGGACCTGGTCGGAGCCCGAGGCGACGCTGCCGACGGTGGTCTCGATCAGGGTCTTGATCTCGCGCGCGGCCTGGGCGCTGCGCTGGGCCAGCGCGCGCACTTCGCCGGCGACCACGGCGAAGCCCCGGCCCTGGTCACCGGCGCGCGCGGCTTCGACGGCGGCGTTGAGCGCCAGGATGTTGGTCTGGAAGGCAATGCCCTCGATCACGCCGATGATGTCCGACACCTTAACCGACGCGGTTTCGATCTGGCCCATGGTGCTGATCACTTCGCCGATCACCACGCCGCCGTCGGCGGCCACGCGCGAGGCGGCGGCGACGGACGCGTTGGCGTGCTGCGCCGAACTGGCCGACTGGCCGACGGTGGCGGTGATTTCTTCCATCGACGCGGCGGTCTGCTGCAGGCTGGCGGCGGCGGACTCGGTGCGGCGCGACAGGTCCATGTTGCCGGCGGCGATTTCATCGGACGCGGCGCGCACCGATTCGCTGGCGTCGCGGATCTGGCGCATGATGGTGCAGAGCTTGTCGGCGAAGGTGTTGAAGGCGCGCGCGATCTGCGCGACCTCGTCGTTGCCGTCGGCGGGCAGGCGCTGGGTCAGGTCGCCGTCGCCGGAGCCGATCGCGTCCATGGCGTCGCGCACGGTGGACAGGCCGCGCAGCGACATCGTCGCCACGCCCCACACCACCGCGGCGGCGACGCCGGCGATCAGCACCAGCGCGATCACCGAGGCGATCAGCACCGAGCGCATGCCGGCGGTGGCCTCGGCCTTGTCCAGGGCGACGATGACCAGCCAGTCGGTGCCCGGAATCGCGCGCGCGCCGAGCAGCTTGGCGCTGCCGTGCACGTCGACCTCCAGCGGCGTGCTGGCGCCGGCCAGCGTGGCGAGCTTGTCGGCGCTCAGCGCAGGCACCAGGTCGGTGACCGGCTTGAGCGTGAGCTTGTCGTCGGTGTGGGCGACGATGTTGCCGTTGCGGGCCACCAGCATGCCGAAGCTGGCCGGCGACGGGTGGATCGCCTTGACGTTGGCGATCACCGTATCCATGGCGACATCGCCGGAGACCACCGCCTGCACGCTGCCGTCGCGCACCACCGGCGCGGCGAACGCCACCACCAGCTTGCCGGTGCCGGCATCGACATAAGGCGGGGTGACCACGGGTTTGCCGGCCGCGGCGGCCTGCTGGTACCACGGGCGGCCGGTGGGATCGTAGCCGGGCGGGATGCCTTGCGGGTTGGAGAACTTGGCGGTCTTGTCGGCGTAGCCGACGTAGACGTTGGTAAAGCCGCCGGCCTGCGCGATCTGCCTGAGCGCAGCATCGGGTTCGGGCTGCAGCACCGCGTCCTGCAGCGACTGGATCATCTGGCTGTGCGATGCGACCCAGTCGACGATGGCGCTGGCGTGCCCGCTCTGCACTGCGGCCAGGCTGCTGTCGATGGCGTCTTCGTTATAGCGGTTGGCAACGAACTGGTTCAGTGCCGTGTTGATGGCGAGCGCGGCGACCACGATGGCCACGCATAAGGCCACGATCCGCGCGCGGATGGTAGTGAACATCAAGGGAGATCCTTCGTAAGGAATCGTTGGGGGCGTTTGCAGGAAGCCTGCAGCGTGGGATTTCCACCCCGCTGTATACGGAGCGCGCCGGGCCGACTTGAGCAATGTGATGCATTCGCTTGCGATCACCGCAGTTGACGAAACAATGCAGCGAGAACGTTGCGATCGCTCAAGACGTCCTGTTCAGTCATGCAGACAATGAGCCGGACTTTTTCACAACGTATTACAAAGATTTACACCGGTTATGCGAACCGCCACATATGCTGCGATCAACCCATAAACAATAAGCGGAGAAACTACCGTGTCATTCCTTGCCAATACTTCTGCACCGTTGCGCCTGCTTGCCTTGAGCGGCGCCCTTGCGCTGGCCGCCTGCGGCGGTGGCGGCGGTGATGATGGCGATGCCGGGCGGGGCACGCTGCAGGTGTCGATGACCGATGCGCCGGCCTGCGGTTTCAACAATGTCTTCGTGACCGTCAACAAGGTGCGCGTGCACAGCAGCGCGAGCGCCGAGGCCAGCGCCGGGGGCTGGGTCGATATCGATGTCGTGCCCGCGCGCAAGATCGACCTGCTGTCGCTGACCAATGGCGTGATGACGGTGCTGGGCCAGACCGCGCTGCCGGCTGGCAACTACCAGCAGGTGCGCCTGGTGCTGGATGCCAACCGCGGCGGCGGCGCGTCGGCCCTGGCCAATTCCGTGGTGCCCATCGGCGGCGCCGAGCAGCCGCTCGATACGCCGAGCGCGGTGCAGTCGGGCATCAAGATCAACCGCCCGTTCACGGTGGCGCGCAACACGTTGACCGACCTGGTGCTGGACTTCGACGCGTGCAAGTCGGTGGTGACGCGTGGTAACGGCACCTATGGCCTGAAGCCGGTGGTGACCGCGATCCCGATGACCGTCAGCGGCGAGGTGACCGGCGTGGTGGCCGCGGCGCCGGGTGCACGGGTCTATGCCGAGCGCAACGGCGTGGTGGTGAAGTCGACCGTGGCCGATGCCAACGGCAGCTTCCGCCTGTCGCCGATCGAGCAAAGCAGCACGGCCGGTCCGGTCGACGTGGTGGTGGTGCCGGGCGCGGCCAATGCCAAGGCCGCGGGCATCGTGCGCGGCGTGCCGGTAGTGGTGGGCACGCCCACGGCGATCTCGACCGCCGCGGCGCCGATGACGCTGCCGGCGTCGACCTATCGCCGCGTCTCGGGCACGGTGGCGCCGGCTTCGGCCGAAGCCACGCTGCGCGCGCTGCAACTGGTCAGCGGCGGCACCTTTGAAATTGCCGCGACCGCGGCGGCCAGCGATACCGGTGCCTACAGCCTGTTCGCGACCGAACCGGCGCTGCCGGTGGCCGCGCCGGTGATCGGCACCTACCAGGCCGCGCTGCCGATCCCGTTGTCGCCGGATGGCGCCGCGGCAGGCAAGTACAGCATCCAGGCCACCAGCAGCAGCGGCGCCGTGCAGGCGCAGCCCGCGGACGTCAACATCGCGGACGTGCTGCTTAATTTCTCGTTCTGAACCCGGGGGATCGGGGAGCGGGCCGGAAGGGGGCGTTGCCCTCTTCCGGTTTTTTCATGGGCGCCGGCTTCCGGCCCGGCGCCACCGCACTGGGCGGTTTCCCGCTAGACTGCCAGTCTCGCGTCTCGGGAGACCGCGCCATGCCAGCCCGCACCGCGGCGAAGGCCGCATCCACGCCTGCCGCAAGTTCTGCGGCCGCGTCCAAAACCCCATCCACCGCGCCGTCGCGCAAGGCCGCCGCGGCGGCCGGGCGGGTGCGCGTTGGCATCGGCGGCTGGAATTACGCGCCGTGGCGTGACAACTTCTATCCCGCCAAACTGCCGCAGTCGCGTGAACTGGCCTACGCCAGCCGGCACCTCAGCGCGATCGAGATCAACAGCACCTATCACGGCACGCAGAAGCGCACCTCGTTCGCCAAGTGGCGCGACGAGACCCCCGATGACTTTGTCTTTGCGGTAAAGGCGTCGCGCTTTGCCACCAACCGCCGCGTGCTGGCGGAGTCCGGCGACTCGATCGCGCTCTTTATCGACAGCGGCATTGCCGAGCTGGGCCGCAAGCTGGGGCCGGTGGTGTGGCAGTTCGCGCCGACCAAGCAGTTCGATGCGGACGACTTCGAGGCCTTCCTGCAATTGCTGCCGGATTCGGTGGAAGGCGTGGCACTGCGCCACGTGCTGGAGGTGCGGCACGACAGTTTCCGCTCGCCCGATTACCTGAAGCTCGCGCGGAAATACAAGGCTGCCACGGTCTTTACGGATTCGCCCAGGTTTCCGTCGATGGCGGACCTGACCGCGGATTTTGTCTACGCGCGGCTGATGGAAAGCAGCGAGAAGCTGAAGACCGGCTATGGTCCGAAGGCGCTCGACCAATGGGCCGCACGCGCGCAGTCATGGGCGCAGGGCGCGCAGCCGGACGACCTGCCGATGCTCGAAGACCGCCAGCCCGCGGCGCGCCCGCGCGAGGTCTTTGTCTTCTTCATCAACGGCGCCAAGGAACGCGCGCCGGCCGCGGCCCAGGCCCTGCTGGAGCGCCTGGGCTGGCAGCCGCCCGCCGACGCGGATGCCTGACGCCCGCTCGCTATAATCGCGCATGAACTCGACCCCCGCCCTGCCGCAAGCCGGCCCCGCCTTCTCCGCCCTGCCCTTGTCGCCCGCCATGCTCGCCACGCTGGCGCAGCTCGGCTACGACGAAATGACGCCGATCCAGGCGGCCAGCCTGCCGATCACATTGGCCGGCCATGACCTGGTGGCGCAGGCCAAGACCGGCAGCGGCAAGACCGCGGCATTCGGGCTGGCGCTGCTGCACCGGCTCGATCCGCGCCGCTTCGACGTGCAGGCCATGGTGCTGTGCCCCACGCGCGAGCTGGCCGACCAGGTCACGCAGGAAATCCGCCGCCTGGCGCGCGCCGAAGAAAACATCAAGGTGCTGACACTGTGCGGCGGCTCGCCGATGCGCCCGCAGGTCGACAGCCTGATCCACGGTGCTCATGTCGTGGTCGGCACGCCGGGCCGCATCCTGGACCACATCGACCGCGGCAGCCTGGACTTGTCCGCCATCAACACGCTGGTGCTGGACGAGGCCGACCGCATGCTCGACATGGGTTTCTTCGACGATATCGCCTATGTGGCCAGCCGTTGCCCGAAGGACCGGCAGACGCTGCTGTTTTCCGCGACCTACCCGCCGGGCATCGACAAGCTCAGCCACCGCTTCCTGCGCAATCCGCAGTCGCTCAAGCTGGAAGCCACGCACGACAACAGCACCATCCGCCAGCGCTTCTACGAGGTGGAAGAGAGCGAGCGCCTGAATGCCGTGGGGCGGCTGCTGGACCACTTCCGGCCGGCCAGCACGCTGGCGTTCTGCAATACCAAGGCGCGCTGCCGCGACCTGGTGGAACTGCTGCGCGCGCAGGGCTACCAGGCGCTGGCGCTGCACGGCGAACTGGAGCAGCGCGAGCGCGACCAGGTGCTGGTGCAGTTTGCCAACCGCAGCTGCTCGGTGCTGGTGGCCACCGACGTGGCCGCGCGCGGGCTCGATATCGCCCAGCTCGAGGCGGTGATCAATGTCGAGATCACGCCCGACCCGGAAGTGCATGTGCACCGCATCGGCCGCACCGGCCGTGCGGACCAGGAGGGCTGGGCCTTCAGCCTGGTGAGCATGGACGAGATGGGGCGCGTGGGCAACCTGGAGCAGCACCACGGCGGCGAATTCGAATGGCATCCGCTGGCCGAACTGACCCCCGCCAGCACCGAGCGCCTGCTGCCGCCGATGGTGACGCTGCAGATGCTGGGCGGCCGCAAGGAGAAGATCCGTCCCGGCGACATCCTGGGCGCGCTGACCGGCGAGGCGGGCTTCGCCAAGGAGCAGATCGGCAAGATCAACGTGCTGGAAATGTCGACCTATATCGCCGTGGAACGCAGCATCGGGCGCGAGGCGGTGAAGCGGCTCAACGCCGGCAAGGTCAAGGGCAAGAAGGTGAAAGTGCGGATGCTGACGGAGTAGCGCGGGTATCGCGGTATCGCCAGCCATCGGAGCGTCACACGCTTGCTTACAAAGATTAGCGTAAGTCACCCTGTAAGCCCGTGCATTCCTTTGCTACTCTGGTTCCATTGGCAGCAAGCCAGGTAGCGCCAGCCGCATGTTTTCTCGACGGAAAAGGAGTTGGTGATGAAAACCGCACGCCAGGTTCTGGAGTCCAAGCCGAGTCAGGCCGTCTACAGCATTCCGCCCACGGCGTCCGTCTACGCCGCGCTGCAGTTGATGGCCGAGAAGGGTATCGGTGCGCTGCTGGTCATCGAGCATGGCGAGATCAAGGGGATCCTCAGCGAACGCGACTACGCGCGCAAGGTGATCCTGATGCAGCGCACCTCGCGCGAGACGCTGGTGCGCGACATCATGACCACTGCGGTGATCTACGTCAGCGCCAACCAGACCACCGACGAATGCATGGCGCTGATGACCCGGCACCGGCTGCGCCACCTGCCGGTGATGGAGGGCGACGAGCTGATCGGCATGCTGTCGATCGGCGACCTGGTCAAGGACATCATCTCCGAGCAGCAGTTCATCATCGAGCAGCTGGAGCATTACATCACCGGCGGCGGCCGCTAGCGCTAGCTCGCCCGCAGCAGGGCCGTCCCGCGCGCGGACGGCTTGCTGCCTTCCTTTGGGCTCTCACGAGAGAAGACGCAGCTGCCTCGCGCGCGCCCCAACATGCGCCCCAACATGCGCCCCAACATGCGCCCCAACATGCGCCCCGATCCCGCCGCAAGCACGATATTCGCTGGCCGCATATAATTATGCGTTCGCTGAATTAGGCCACCCGCTCCGGCATCACGCCCCCCTCGCGCGGTTCCCGGCCGAGATTCCCTGCCTTGATGTTGCTTTCGCCGCACCGTGCTGCGGCCTTTTGCTTGCCCATGTCTTCGCCCGCCTCCGCCGGTTCCGCCGCGTCCGCTGTATCGCCCGACCACACCTCCGCCCTGCCCGCCCATGACCACCGCGCGGTGATGCGCGTGATCGGCGGCATCGTGCTGTGCATCCTGCTGGCCGCGCTCGACCAGACCGTAGTGATCCCGGCGGTGCCGGCGATCGCCAATGACCTGAACGGCTTCGGCCACCTGTCGTGGATCGTCACGGCCTACCTGATCGTGTCGACGGTGACCACGCCGCTGTACGGCAAGCTGTCCGACAGCTTCGGCCGGCGGCGCCTGCTGATGGTGGCGATCACGTTGTTTATCGGTGCTTCGGTGGCGTGCGCGCTGGCGCAAACGCTGGGCCAGCTGATCCTGTTCCGCGCGCTGCAGGGCGTGGGCGGCGGCGGGCTGATGTCGCTGGCGCAGGCCGCCATCGCCGATGTGGTGGCGCCGCGCCAGCGCGGACGCTACCAGGGTTACCTGGCCACGGTGTGGGCGGTGGCGTCGATCGCCGGGCCGCTGGTGGGCGGCTGGGTCTCCGACCACATGTCGTGGCGCTGGCTGTTCTGGGTCAACGTGCCGCTGGGGCTGCTGGCGATGTTCATGTGCTACCGCGGCCTGGCCATGCTGCCCGCGCGCGGCGGGCGCGCGCGCGTGGACTGGCTGGGCGCGCTGCTGCTGGCGGTGGCCATCGTCGCGTTCCTGCTGGCGATGAGCTGGGGCGGCGATGTCTATGACTGGCTCTCGCCCGAGCTGGGCGCCCTGCTGCTGGCCGCGGTCGCGGCCGTGCTGCTGCTGACCTGGCAGGAACGCCGCGCGGCCGACCCGATGCTGCCGCCGCGCCTGTTTGCCAACCGGGCCTATGTGCTGGGCGTGGCCGCATCGGCGCTGGCCGCGCTCGACATCTTCCTGTGCATCTTCGCCCTGCCCCTGCACTTCCAGCTGGTGCGCGGCGCCGATGCGTCGACCTCCGGGCTGCTGGTGATGCCATTCCTGCTGGCGACGGTGGCGGGCAACTTCATCGTCGCGTGGCTGGCGCCGCGCGTGGGCCGCATGCGCGGCATCCTGACCGCTGGCTATATCGCCGGCGCGCTGGGCCTGATCGTGCTGGCGCTGGTGACGCCCGCGGTGCCGTTGGCGGTGGTGCTGGCGGCGATGACGCTGGCCGGCGTGGGCCTGGGCATCACCATGGTGGCGACGCTGATGAGCGTGCAGAACGCGCTGGAACGCCGCGATACCGGCGCCGGCACCGGCGCGCTGCTGGTGCTGCGCTCGCTCGGCAGCGCGCTGGGCGGCGCGCTCGCGGGCACGCTGCTGACGCTGGAATTCCGCCAGGCGCTGGCGGCTTCGGGGGTGACGCAAACGCTGGACCTGGGCGCGCTGCGCCATGGCAGCGAGGCCTTCGCGCAGCTGTCGCCTTCGGTGCGCGCCGTGCTGGCCGGCGGCGTGGAATCCGGCTTCCACCTGATCTTTGCGGTGGGCGCCGCGGCGGCGGTCATAGCGCTGCTGATCGTGCGCCGCATGCCGGATGTGGAGCTGCGCAGCAGCGTCACCGAGCACGCCGCGACGCTGGCGATGGACTGACCGGGTGGAACACGGACTGCATCCGGCCAGCCGCCATCGGCGTAAACTACGCGTACCCGAACCAGCGAGCCGACCCCCGGAGCCCCGTCGCCATGAGCCGCCGTCCCCTGCCTTTCCGCCCGTGCGTTCCCCTGGCTGCCGCCCTCACCCTGGCAGCCGCCAGCGCGGCCCTGTTGCCGGCACCGGTGCGCGCCGCCGACAAGCCTGCCACGCCCGTCGCCGCTGGCACCTGCCCGGCATCGCTCAACTTCACCTTCCCACGCCTGCAGGACGATGCGCCGCAGAACCTGTGCCAGTACGCGGGCAAGGTGGTGCTGGTGGTCAATACCGCGAGCTATTGCGGTTTCACGCCGCAGTACGAAGGGCTCGAGGCGCTGTACGCCAAGTACAACGCGCGCGGGCTGGTGGTGCTGGGCTTCCCGTCCAATGACTTTTCGCAGGAGCCGGGCTCGCAGAAAGAGATCGCGGACTTCTGCTACAACACCTACGGCGTCAAGTTCCCGATGCTGGGCAAGTCGCATGTGCGCGGCAGCGAGGCCAACCCGATGTACGCGCTGCTGGCCAGGCAGACCGGCACCGCGCCGAAATGGAATTTCTACAAGTACCTGATCGGCCGCGACGGCAAGGTGGTGGCCAGCTACGGCAGCCGCACCACGCCGGACGACAAGGAACTGGTGGCGAAGATCGAATCGCTGCTCGCCGCGCCGCGCTGAGCAGCGATCCGCCGCGTGGCCGGGTTCAGTCTCGCACCAGCCCTTCGGCCCGCATCGCTTCCTGCACCGCAGGCCGTGCCGCAATGCGCGACAGGTATTGCTGCAGCGCCGGGTAGTCGTTCAGCGGCAGCTTCAGGATGCGGGCCCAGCCGACGATGGTGAAGCAGTACGCATCGGCCACCGTGAAGGTGTCGCCGGTCAGGTATTGGCGGGTTTGCAGGTGCTGGTCGAGTTCGGCAAAGCGGCGCTGCAGCTTCGCCTTGCATTCATCCTGCGTGCTTTGCGCGGTTTCCTTGTGCCACAGCCACGGGCTGAAGACCTTGTGCAATTCGGTTGATACCAGCGTGATCCAGCCGGTGGCTTCAAGGCGCTCGCGCGTGCCGGCCGCGGGCAGCAGCTTGCGTTCGGGAACGAGGTCGGCGATGTATTGCAGCAGCGACGCCACCTCGGTATGGCGCGAGCCATCGTCCAGTTGCAGCAGCGGCACGTAGCCGCGCGGGTTGATGCGGTAGTAGTCGTCGCTGCCGTTCTCTGGCACGGCCAGCTTGTGGGTATGCAGGTCGACCCTGGCCAGCGTGACCGGCAGGCCGGCTTCGCGCAGGGCGATATGGACGGCCATCGAGCAGACGCCCGGAGTGTAGTAGAGCTTCATCGCGATCCTGTGGTGGTTGCCTGGCCGCCACGCCATGCGGCGGCCGTGCAGGCAGTCTAGGATCGGGGCCCTTGATGCAGCAATGCGCGTCCTTGCGGACGCGCATTGCAGATCTGCACAGGACGACGGGCGTCCCGGCTTATTCGACTTCGCGGAACAAGCGGCCCCAGCCGCGCAGCTCGCGCGTATCCACGCCGCACAGGCGCAGCGACTTCCACACCACCGTGGAGATGGTGTCGTACAGCGGGATGCCGGTTTCCGCTTCCAGTTCTTCCGCGAGGTGCGCGGCGCGCAGGTTGGTGCAGAACGTGGTGATGGCCTGCGGCTGGTGCTGCGCCAGCCCGCGCACCATCTCGCGGATGGTGTCTTCCTCGACCTCGGCGAAACTGTAGTTCACGTGCAGGTCCAGGTGGCTCTCGGCCACGCAATCGAAGCCGCTGCGCGCATAGTTGGCGATGATGCGCTGCTGCACGTCGTCCAGGTATGGCGTGGCCAGGCCAAAGTTGCGCGCGCCGGTCTTTTCCAGGATCTCGTTGAGCGCCAGCACCGAGGTCGTGGCCGGGATGCCGGTGGCTTCGGTGATCTGTTTGCACAGCGCTTCGTCCTTGTCGAAGCCAAGCCAGCCGGACGAGGTGCCGTTCCAGGCGATGACATCGACGCGCGCGTCGGCCAGCAGGCTGGCGGCGGCCAGGATCTTGTCGAGGTTGAACTGGCCCAGCGCCTGGTCGCGCAGCGAGATCTCGGTAACGGTGAAGCGCGAGAAATGCGCGCTGACATTGGGCAGGCCGGCCACCATCGCACTGGTGATGGGCTCGAGCGCGGTGTTGGAAGACGGCGTCAGCATGCCGAGTCGGATTTGCTTGGTCATTGTGGTTCGGTCTCAGGAGTGAGTGCGGGCGCCGGGACGTTGCCGGCGCCTGTCGCGGATTTGTTGGTCTTGCGGAGCTCGGTGATCCGACGGGTCTTCAGACCGGGATCTTAGTCTCGTAGTCGATCGCGGTGGAAGCCAGCAGCAGGCCCACGCCGGCCGCGGCGAAGAACATCAGCGCCAGGAAGTACGAGCCGGTGAACTGCACGATCATGCCGACGATGATCGGCACCGAGATGCCGCCGATATTGCCGCCCAGGTTCATCACGCCGCCGAGGAAGCCGACCTTGTTGCGCGTGCCCAGCATCGACGGCACGCACCAGAACAGGCCGCACCAGCGCAGGAAGAACAGCGTCGAAGACAGCAGCACGACCACCACCACCGGATCGGTGACATAGGCCACCGAGAAGATCGACGCCGTCGCCACCACCGCGGCGATGCCGAACAGCGTGCGCATCACCACATTGGGCCGGCCGCCGGCTTCCTTCCATTTGTCGGCGATCCAGCCGCCGATCAGTTCGCCGACGAAGCCGCTGAAGAAGATGATGAAGCTGGCGCCGCCCATCTGCTTGATGTCGAAGCCGTGCACCTTGTTCAGGTAGTTGGGCATCCACGTCAGCAGGCCGTAGAACACGGTGTTGAAGCACATCCAGCCGATCGCCATGCACCACACCGAGCGGTACTTGAAGAAATCCAGCGAGCGGCCCGACAGGTTGGCCGGCTCGGCGCGGTGCTCATTGGCCAGCGCTTCCTCGATGTAGCGGGCTTCCAGCTCATTGACGCCGCGGTGCTCGCGCGGGGAGTTGCGCACGTAGTACCAGGCCACGACGCCGGCCAGCACCGTGCCGACGCCGGCGACGATAAAGGCCAGCCGCCACGAGTCCAGCGCGGCGATCAGCCAGGTGATGATGATCGCGCCCAGGGCCGCGCCCAGCGGGGCGCCGCCGTCCAGCAGCGTGGCGCCGCGGCCGCGCTCGTTCTGCGTCATCCAGATCGCGTTGAGCTTGCCGCCGGCCGGGTAGATCGGCGCCTCGGCCGCGCCCAGGCCCAGGCGTGTCAGCAGCAGCTGGGTGGCGTTGGTGGTGAAGGCCGCCACCGCCTGGGCGATGCCCCAGAACACGGTGGCGCACGCGATCACGATGCGCGGCTTGTACTTGTCGGCCAGCATGCCGCCGGGCACCTGCATCAATGCGTAGGTCCAGAAGAAGGAACTGAGGATCAGGCCCTGCATGGCGGGGCTGAGATCGAACTCCTTGGCGATCAGCGGCATCGCCACCGACAGCGAGGCGCGATCGATGTAGTTGATCGCGATGAGAAACAGCATCATCAAGAAAATCTTCCAGCGCACCGAGGTTCTGGCCTCGGTCATCACTGTTGCCCGCGTTGTCGTCTGCATGACGGCGTCTCCTGTTTTCGTCCTTTGGTTGAGGCAGTTCTGATGGGGTGTCGCGCAACAGGCCGGAGTATAGGATACGTAATCTGTAATTACAACGCGTGTAAGTTGTTGATTTTACGAAGTTGCTAATGCCCAATTTCAGGGTGTGGTAGCCTTGCTGTGGTGCATTTCCCCATTTTGGTGACGTCTGTGACACAAACGCTTTCCCCTTCCGCGCGCCTGCGCACGCTTGGCATGTCGGCCGAGATCGCCGCGCGGCTGCGCACCATGATCGAAGAGGGCGAGTTGCCGCCCGGCGTGCGCATCGATGAACGGGCCTTCTGCGAGACCTTCGATGTGTCCAAGACGCCGCTGCGCGAGGCGCTGAAGGTGCTGGTGTCCGAGGGGCTGGTGCTGCACCGGCAGTACATCGGCTATCGGGTCGCGCCGCTGGACCTGGACGAATTGCGCGCCACGTTCGAAACGCTGCACGGGCTGGAGGCGCTGGCGGGGGAACTGGCGGCGCAGCGTCTGGGCGCGGCGGCGATGGCCAAGCTGGAGCGGCGCCACCAGGCCATGATCGATGCCCATGCCGCCGGCCGTCGCACCGACTATTTCCGCATCAACCAGGAAATCCACCAGCTCATCATCGACGGCGCCGCCAACCCGGTGCTGGCGGGCATCTACGCCACGCTGATGAGCAAGGTGCACCGCGCGCGCGGCGCCGCCAACGCCGATACGCTGCGCTGGCAGGAGTCGCACGAGGAACACGAAGCCATCATGGCCGCGCTGCGCGAGCCCGGCCGGCCGCGGCTGGCCCAGGTGCTGCGCAGCCACTCCGAGAACACCGCCCGGGAAGTGCTGACCGTGGTGGCGCAAACGCTGGCCGAAGGCAACGGGCGCAACGGCGCGCTCGAGCAATCCGCCTGAACCCCTTATCCCTCCACCCAAAAAGACGACGATGAAACTGGTCCGAGTAGGCAACCCCGGCGCCGAGCGCCCCGGCATGATCGATGCGGCAGGCCGCGTGCGCGACCTGTCCGGCGTGATCCGCGATGTCGATGCGGCGCAACTGGCGCCGGCGGCGCTGGAGGCGCTGGCGCAGGTCGACCCGCAGACCCTGCCGGTCATCGACGGCGCGCGTTTTGGCGTGCCCTGGAGCGGACTCGGCAAGATCGTTGCGATCGGCCTGAACTATGCCGACCACGCCGCCGAAGCCGGCATGCCGCTGCCGGCCGAGCCGATCGTGTTCCTGAAGGCCAACAGCTCGCTCAATGGCCCCAACGATGCGGTGATGCTGCCGTTCGGCTCGACCAAGACCGACTGGGAAGTGGAGCTGGGCGTGGTCATCGGCACCACCGCGCGCAACGTCTCGCGCGAGCAGGCGCTGGAGCACGTGGCCGGCTACTGCGTGGTCAATGATGTCTCCGAGCGTGAGTTCCAGATCGAGCGCGGCGGCACCTGGGACAAGGGCAAGGGCTGCGACACCTTCTGCCCGGCCGGCCCGTGGCTGGTGACGCGCGACGAAGTGGCGGACCCGCAGGCGCTGGGGCTGTGGCTGGAGGTCAACGGCGAGCGCGTGCAGCAGGGCACCACTGCGACCATGGTGTTCGACGTGGCCACGCTGGTCAGCTATGTCAGCCGCTTCATGACGCTGCTGCCAGGCGACCTGATCGCAACCGGCACGCCGCCCGGCGTGGGCATGGGCTGCAAGCCGCCGCGCTACCTCAAAGCCGGCGACACCATGCGCCTGGGCGTCGACGGGCTGGGCGAGCAGACGCAGCGGGTGGTGGCGTACGGCGAGCGGTGAGGACAGGCGCCGGAAGGGTTCCCCGTCGATACGCTTTCATACAAAGCGTTGGGTTTCCACACAAAGCGTACGATTAGGGCAACAGTTCTGGCGCAGAATGCGGCCGGATTACATGGTTTTACAGGAAATCGGGGGCCTGGCGTTTCGCTCGCGTTATCTGCGTGAAATACTGGTTATACAGGTTTCGCCAGAGAGCAAAACGTCATGTCAGAGCACGCCCCCGAAATCGAGTCTTACCTCGGCGCCACCCTCCAGTCCCCCGCGTCCCCGCTGAAGCACCGATACTGCGCGCTGGCCGATACCCTCGACAGCCGCGCCGAACTCGAAGCCATCCGGCGCAATATCCACCAGCATCCCGAACTGGCCTTCGACGAAGTCCGCACCGCCGGCCTGGTCGCCACCTTGCTGGAAGGCTGGGGCTACGCGGTCACGCGCGGCGTGGGCGGGACCGGGGTGGTGGGGACGTTGCGCAGCGGCGAGAGCGGGCATAGCGTGGGCATCCGCGCCGACATGGACGCCTTGCCGATCCACGAGCGCACCGCGCTGCCGTACGCCAGCGTCAACGCCGGCCGCATGCACGCCTGCGGCCACGACGGCCACACCGCGATCCTGCTCGGCGCGGCCCGGCAACTGGCGCGCACGCGCAATTTCAACGGCACCGTGCACCTGATCTTCCAGCCGGCCGAGGAAATCGGCGCCGGCGGCGGCGCCGAGCGCATGCTGGCCGACGGGCTGTTCGAGCGCTTTCCGTGCGATGCCATCTTCGGGCTGCATAACCATCCGGGCGTGGAGCAGGGGACTTTCCTGTTCCGCTCGGGCCCGTTCATGGCGGCGTGCGACACCGTCACCATTACCATCCGCGGCAAGGGCGGCCACGCGGCGCGCCCGCACCAGTCGGTCGATCCGATCCTGGTGGCGGGCAGCCTGGTGATGGCGCTGCAGTCGGTGGTATCGCGCTATGTCGACCCCAACGAAACCGCGGTGGTGACAATCGGCACGCTGCACGCCGGCCACGCGCCCAACGTGATCCCGGACCACGCCCGCATGGAACTCAGCGTGCGCTCGTTCAGCCCCGAGGTGCGCGCTTCATTGGAGCACCGCATCCGCCAGCTCGCCACCTCGCACGCCGAAGGCTACGGCGCGGTGGCCGAGATCGACTACGTGCGCGGCTACCCGGTGCTGGTCAACAGCGAGCGCGAGACCGAGTTCGCGCGCCAGGTGGCCGAGGAACTGGTCGGCGGCGGCAAGGTGGTGGACCAGGCCGCGCGCATCGCCGGCAGCGAGGACTTCGCCTACTTCCTGCAGCAGCGTCCCGGCTGCTTCGTGCGGCTGGGCAACGGCGCCAACCAGCCGCTGCTGCACAACGCCGGCTATGACTTCAACGACGACAACCTGACCGTCGGCGCCGCTTACTGGACGCGGCTGGTGGAGCGCTACCTGGGCAACTGAGCCGCCCTAGCGGAAGAACGCGCTCGGCGGCACGCCGAACTGCCGCCGGAACATGGTGGCGAACGCGCTCGGGCTGTCATAGCCCAGGTCCAGCGCCACATCGACCACCTTGCTGCCGGCCGCCAGTTTTTCCAGCGCGGCCAGCAGGCGTGCCTGTTGGCGCCACTGGCCGAAGGTCATGCCGGTTTCGCGCGCAAAGCGGCGCTGGATGGTCTTGGGATCCAGCCCCAGCCGCGCGCCCCAGTCCGCCAGCGTCAGCGCGGTGTCGGGCGCGCCGGCGATGGCGTCGCAGATCTGCCGCAGGCTGGCATCGGCCGGGCGCGGCAAGTGCAGCGGCAGCGACGGCACCAGCATCACTTCATCGAGCAGCAGCCGCATCAGCCGCGCGTCGCGCGTGTCGGGCGCATAGGGCAGGGCGATCTCCACCGCGGCCAGGATCAGCTCGCGCAGCAGCGGCGAGATGCCCAGCACGGTGCAGCGCTGCGGCAGGTCGGGCGCGGCATCGGGGCGGATATACGCGGTGCGCATCTGCACCCGGCCCACCATGCGGATCCAGTGCGTGGTGCCGCCGGGCATCCACATGCCGCGCGTGGGCGGCACGATCCACTGGCCTTCGGCGGTGGCCACCACCATCACGCCGTGCACCGCGTGGATCAGTTGCGCGTGCGGATGCTGGTGCGGCTGGGTCACGTGGCCAGGCAGGTAGTCGGCCGCCATCGCGGTGACCGGCAGCGGGCTGCGGTCGAAGCGGAAATAGGGCGGCGGATCGGCGTAGGTATCGCCCAGCGCCAGCGTCTCGGGCGTGGGATCGGGCAGTGCCGGCCGGGTCCGGCGGCTGGCGGGGGCCGCGTCGGAAAGCGGGCGGGGGGCGCGCGCCATGTCCTTTTCTCCAAGGTTGCGGACCTATTCTCGCAGGACAGGCGCGGGCGCGCCAGCTAGCATCGGTGCTCAGATCCTTTCTGGCCGGCGCCCCCGCTGGCCGCTTTCCGTTTGTCGAGAGCCGCCAATGAGCACAACCATCGACTCCGCGCCGGCTGGCGCATCCTCCGCGACGCCTTCACTTGCCCCGTCGCCGCAGGCGGAACGCACCGGTTTCCGCGTGCTGTCCGCCATCAGCTTCGCCCACTTCCTCAACGACATGATCCAGTCGCTGATCCTGGCGATCTATCCGATGCTGAAGGGCGGCTTCAACCTCAGCTTCACCCAGATCGGGCTGCTGACCATGACTTACCAGATCACCGCGTCGCTGCTGCAGCCGGTGGTGGGCCTGTACACCGACAAGCATCCCAGGCCGCATTCGCTGGCGGTGGCGATGGCCTTTACGCTGGCCGGCCTGCTGCTGCTGTCGGTCGCGCCCAGCTATGGCGTGCTGCTGGTGGCCGCGGCGCTGGTCGGCACCGGCTCGTCAATCTTCCATCCGGAGTCGTCGCGCGTGGCGCGCATGGCGTCGGGCGGCCAGCACGGGCTGGCGCAGTCGATCTTCCAGGTGGGCGGCAACGGCGGCAGCGCCATGGGCCCGCTGCTGGCGGCGCTGATCGTGCACCAGCAGGCCAGCCTGGCGTGGTTCTCGCTGGCGGCGCTGGTGGGCATCGTGGTGCTGTGGCGCATCGGCGGCTGGTACGCGCGCCAGCTGGCGCAGGGCGCGCGCAAGCGCAAGGCCGCCGGCGCCGCGTCCAGCCCCGTGGCGACGCGCGTGGTGGTGCGGGCCATGGTGGTGCTGATGGTGCTGGTGTTCTCCAAGTACTTCTACATGGCCAGCCTGACCTCGTACTACACCTTCTACCTGATGGAGCGCTTCGCGCTGGCGCGCCAGGACGCGCAGCTGCACTTATTCCTGTTCCTGTTCGCGGTCGCCGCCGGCACCATCCTGGGCGGCCCGATCGGCGACCGCATCGGCCGCAAGCGCGTGATCTGGGCCTCGATCCTGGGCGTGGCGCCGTTCACGCTGCTGCTGCCGCACGTGGGCCTGTTCTGGACCACGGTGCTGACCTTCATCATCGGCTTTATCCTGGCCTCGGCGTTCTCGGCGATCCTGGTGTTCGCGCAGGAACTGATCCCCGGCAAGGTCGGCATGGTGTCGGGGCTGTTTTTCGGCTTTGCCTTCGGCATGGGCGGCATCGGCGCCGCGGTGCTGGGCGGCATGGCCGATACGCACGGCATCCGCGCGGTGTACGAGTACTGCGCCTACCTGCCGCTGCTGGGCTTGCTGACGGTGTTCCTGCCGGATCTGCGCGAGGGCCCGCAGCGCGCCTGAAGCGTGTCTTAGCTACCTGACTTGCCTTCGCCGCCATCGCCGCCATCGCCGGACAGCGGCTCGAACATGCGCAGCCAGCGGCGCAGCAGCGCGGCCAGTTGTGCGCGCTCGGTCGCGGTCAGGCCGTTCGCGCGCCTGGTGCTGGGGCAGCCACTGACAGCGATGCAGGCGGCCGGCGCGCTGCTGGTGCTGGCCAGCGTGTGGCTTGGCCAGCGCGCGGCCGCGCCGGCCACGGTGGCGCGCGCGCAGCCGGCCTGATGTCATCCGCGAAGGGTGCTGCTGCCGGGCGGACTTTTGCGGCATCATGGCGGGCACTCAAGTCCGACGTGCCCGTTCCCGCCGACGATGCCACCCGTCCCAGATCCTTCCGCCGCTCCTGCCACGCCGCCCTGCGAGCGCTGCCTGGCGCTCGCCGACGACCCGCGCCGGCGTGAGCCACCGGCCTGCCTGGCGTTGCGCGGCACTGCGCCGGTGGTGACGCAGAGTGCCGCCGGCGTGCCGTACAGCATGCTGTCGTTCTGCTGCCGCGACTGCGGCACCGGGTGGCGGCTCTACGACCGCGCCAACGAGCTCTTTGTCTCGTGGGTGCCGGAGCGGCCGCTGGAGCGCTGAGCGCGCCGCATGATCGGCTAAGATAGCGGCTGTTCCGCGCCGCGCCGGCCAATTGGGCCGCGCGGCCGCTCCCGTCGAATCTCTCCCGCGTTCCCATCATGGCCTTCCCCTTCCGCCCGTCGCTGCTGGCCGCAGCGTGCGTGTTCAGTGCCGCCGCACTTGCCCCTGCCGCCGCCGCCGCGGCCGACGCCTATCCCAGCCGCCCGATCCGCCTGATCGTCGCCTATCCCACCGGCGGCATCAGCGACACCGTGGCGCGCGCGCTCGGCGAACGGCTGTCGGCGCAAATGGGCACCTCGGTGGTGGTCGAGAACAAGGCCGGCGCCGGCGGCAGCATCGGCATCGACGCGGTCGCCAAGGCCGCGCCGGACGGCTACACGCTCGGCTTTGCCGCGACCAGCCCGCTCACGCTGAATCCGCATGTCGGCCGCGTCAACTACGATCCGCAGAAGGATGTGGCGCCGGTGATGAGCGTCATGTATTCGCCGGTGCTGGTGGTTGCGACTTCCGCGTTCGGCGGCAAGAGCTTTGCCGACGTGGTCGGCCAGGCCAGTGCCAGGCCCGGTTCGGTACGCTGGGCCACTTCGGGCCTGGGCACGGTCGGCCATGTGGTGCTGGAACAGATCAAGCAGAAGTCGAAGGCCGACATCGTGCTGATCCCGTACAAGGGCGCGGGCCAGCAGATGAACGATGCGCTCGGCGGCCAGTTCGAGGTGATGAGCACCAACGCCAGCCCGGTGCTGAGCCAGCATATGCAGGCCGGCCGCCTGCGCGCGCTGGCGGTGGGCGCACCGAAGCGCCTGGAAAGCCTGCCCGCCGTGCCGACGCTGGCCGAGCTGGGCTACCCCAAGGCCAACCTGACCTCGACCTTCGGCATTTTCGCCCCGGGCAAGACCCCTGCGGCCATCATCAACCGCCTGAACGCCGAGCTGAACAAGGCGCTGGCCGAGCCGGAAGTGCACGAGCGCCTGCTCAAGGGCGGCGAAGTGCCGACCGGCGGCACGCCGGCGCAGTTTGCCAAGGCCATCCGCGAAGAGTCCGCGGAGAACGCCCGCATCGTCAGGGAAGCCGGGATCAAGGCTGACTGAATGACCGGGCCGGGCGCGCCGGCACCAGGGCCGCGCTAGGCCGCATCGAGCCGGCTGCCCAGCCCGTACACCGACGACAGCCGCACGCCGTTGTGCGGCCACAGCGCCAGCTTGGTGCGCACGCGCGACAAGTGGCTGTCGACGGTGCGCGAGGCCGCGTCCATGTGATAGCGCCAGACCTGGTCGACCATGGTCTGGCGCAGCACCAGCGACCCCAGGTTGCGGAACAGCAGCACCGCCAGGTCGAATTCCTTCGGGGCCAGCAGCACCGGCTTGCCCTGCACCCACACCTGCCGCTCGGCGGTGGCAAAGCGGAACGGCCCGTGTTCCAGGTCGCAGTCGGCGCTGGCCGGCCGCGCGCGGCGCAGCAGCGCCAGCACGCGCGCGGCCAGTTCCGCGGCGCGCAGCGGCTTGGGCAGGTAGCTGTCCGCGCCCTGCGCCAGGCAGGCCGCGACAAAGCCTTCTTCGTTCGAGGCCCCGGTCAGCATCACCGGCATCTCGTTGCCCAAGGTGCGGCGCACCCACGCCAGCACTTCCAGCGCCGGCAGGCCCGGCGTATCGCAATCCAGCATCAGCAGGTCGAACGGCCGGGCGCGCAGCGCGCCGATCAGGCTGCGCCCGCTGAGGTAGCGCGTGCACTGGTGGCCGTTCAGGCGCAGGGTCTGTTCGATGCTGACGGCGAGGGTGGGGTCCGCCTGCAGCGCGGCGATCTTCACGGACATGGCTCCTGTGCGCGGACGCACCGCAGTGCGTCGCCGGGGTGGACACAACTCGACAAACAGGTTGCGCGGGCACGGGTCGGCCCGCAGCGAAGCCCATGGTAGGAGCGGCCTACTAAGGCGAGAAGTAAAAGATTGTTGAAAGGCGAGATTGAGCGCTTTCCTATTCGTGCGGCCCGCAACACCGGCTTAAATGACCCGCTAATGGGCAGTTCCGTCGGAGGCAACATGGGAAAGAAAACAGCATCGCGCATTGCATCGCTCGAGGACGCGCCCGCGGATGCGGCGCTGATCCGCCAAGTCGTCGCCAGCGCGGGATTCGAATGCGTCAGCTTCAGCGAGAGCCGGCGCCTGCTGCTGGCGCTGCGCGACGCCGGCTTCGACCTGCTGCTGCTGGACTGGCAGATGCCGGACCTGTCCGGGCGCGAGGTACTGGCCTGGGTCCGCACCCACCTGGACCGGCGCATCCCGGTCATGTTCCTGAGCGGCCGCGATGCCGAGCACGATATCGTCAGCGCGCTGGCCGCGGGCGCCGACGACTACATGGTCAAGCCGATCCGCCCGGCCGAACTGGCCGCGCGCATCGAATGCCTGCTGCGGCGCGCGTATCCCGCGCAGGCGTCGCCGCACGCGCCGCTGCGATTGGGCGATTACGCCTTCGACTGCGCGCTGCGCCGGGTCACCTGCAACGGCCAGCCGATCGGCCTGACACCCAAGGAATTCGACCTCGCGGTGCTGCTGTTCCGCCACGAAGGCCGCATCGTCACGCGCGACCACATCACGGCCGCGGTCTGGGGCCGCGAGATCTCGCCGTTGTCGCGCACCATCGATACCCACGTATCGCGCGTGCGCAGCAAGCTCGGGCTGCAAGCGGAGCACGGCATGCGGCTGACGCCGGTCTATACGCACGGCTATCGGCTGGAGCGCCTGGCACACGCCGAGCGGGCCGCAGCATGACGGCGCGCCAGCTGTGCCTTGCCCTGCTTGCTGCGGCGTTGTGCCTGAGCGGCTGCCGGCTGGCGCGACGTCGCTGCAGCGCAGCTGCGATGCCGGCGCCGGCAAGCGGCGGCGACGTGCGCGACCCCGCCGCCGTGCAGGACATGCTGCTGCATGTGCTGGGCCACGACCTGCGCGAACCCAATGCCTCGCTGCTAGCGTGGCTGGCGCTGCGCCAGACCCGGTCGCAGGCCGATGCGGCGCTGCTGGCGCAGGTCGGCGGCCACGCGCGCCGCTCGCTGCGCCATATCGACGACCTGAACCGGCTGCTGCGCGAAACGCGGCATGCCTACCGGATGCGGCGGATCGCCATGGAGACCCTGCTCGATGCGGCGCTGGACCGCGTCTGGACCGAAGCCGGCGAGGCCGGGATCCGGCTGGAACGCCCGGCCGCGCGCCTGCCCCGCATCGGCGGGGACGCGGCGATGCTCGCCGGCACGCTGGAATGGCTGCTGGGCAGCGCCATCGGCGCCGCGGCGCATGACACGGTGCTGCGCACCGCGTGCCGCGGCCATGCCGGTGGCGTGGCGCTGACGATCGTGTTCCAGCCCGCCGACGACGCGGGCGCCGTGCAACTGGCCCGGCCCGGGCCCGCGCTGCTGTGCGCGCAGCGCGTGGTGGCGCGCCATGGCGGCCTGCTGGTGCCGCTCCAGCCGCTGCAGCCAAACCAGGGCGTTGCCGCGCAGGCCGGCTGGTACCTGTGGCTGCGGCGCCGGCCGCGCCCATGAAAAAAGGCACCCGAAGGTGCCTTTGCCAGGAACTGCTGATCAGGTATCGATCAGAAGATGTGGCGGATGCCCAGCGCAGCGCCGGTCTGGTTGTTGCGGCCCGGCATTTCGGTGGTGGTGCCGCCCGAAACCTTGTTGAAGTCAACCGTGCCGTAGACCTGGGTGCGCTTGGACAGCGAGTACTCGGCCAGCAGCACGCCGGTGTAGCGGCGGCCGTTGTTGTTGTTCACGCCGTTCTTGTTCTCGACGTAGTCGCCGTAGAACACGCCGGTCAGCGCCAGGGCCGGGGTGGCCTGGTAGGTCAGGCCGATGTAGCCGATGGTGTCCTTGCGCGGGTTGCTGGCAGCGCCGGCGGCGACCACGCCCGGTGCCGGAGCGGCAGCCGAGTTGTTCAGGAAGCCGTTGTCGATGACGCCGGTGCGGTCCTTGCCGCCGATGTAACCCACGAACAGCTTGGCCGGGCCAAAGGCGTACTTACCGGCAGCGCCCCACATTTGCTGCTTGTTGCCGTTGATATCGCGGACTTCCTGGTACACGCCGCCGATGCCGAACGGACCGAACGAGTAGGCGGCACGGGTGCCCCAGTACTGGTTCTGGCTCATGCTGCCCGGCTGCTCGCCGAAGCCGTAGCTGGCGCCGACGTCCAGGCCGCCGAACTTGCCGGCGTAGCTGACCACGTTGTTGTTGCGGAACTGGGTCAGGAAGAACGGCCAGGCGTTGTTGGTGTAGTTGCCGATGGTCAGCGGATCGTAGTCGCCGAAGAAGTTAAAGCCTTCGGTGTACTGGCGGCCCAGCTTGATCGTGCCGAAGTCGCCCGACAGGCCGACGTAAGCCTGACGGCCAAACAGGCTGTTGTTCTGGTTGGCGCGGCCGGTATCCGGGTCAAAGCCGCCTTCCAGCTGGAAGATCGCCTTCAGGTTGTTGCCCAGGGCTTCGCTGCCCTTCAAGCCCCAGCGGCTGTTGGTGATGGCGCCGTTGGTCAGTTCCCACGAGTTGTCATTGTTGGCGTTCGCGTTCGTCTGGAAGCGGATGCTCTGGTCGACGATACCGTACAGGGTGACGGAGGTTTGTGCGAAAGCCGAACCTGCCAACAGGCTGCCGGCTGCGAGGACGATGGCCGATTTCTTCATGGTGCTCCTTTTCTGTCTTGTACTGTGCCCTTCGCCGGATCACGGCGGGGATATGGTCTACGTTTCGTGTAAACGCCGCGAAAATTTAACAAAACGTAAGGAACAAGGACACAAAACTCCGTGGAGCCGCGCTTTCAAGCAGGAAATTAGTGCAATTTCGTTGTCTGGCCGCTACAGAATTCTGCATTCGGGGGCAAAGGCAGCGCTGTGGCACCGCCTCGGAGCCGGGCTGCGCGACGGCAGGGCGCTGGAGCGCCAGGGAGCGAAGGCGAGAGAAGGGAACGGGGCGGGGAGCCCCGCGGGCGCAGGGACCCGGCGCTGCCGGGTCCTGTGTCCTCAGTGCTGCGGGATTTCGATCTTGACCTCGAGCACCTCGAGGTTGTCCTGGCGTTCCAGGCTGACGCGCAGGTCCTGGTCGCCGATCTTGACGTATTTGGAGATCACCGCCACCAGCTCGCGCTGCAGCGCGGGCAGGTAGTCGGCGGGGGCGGAATGGCCGGTGCGCTCGTGCGCCAGAATGATCTGCAGGCGCTCCTTGGCGACTGACGCGGACTTCTTCTTCTCTCCCAGCAGGAAGGAAAGGATCGACATGGGGTGAGCCCTCCTTGACCGTTACTTGTTGCCGAAGATGCGCGAGAACAGCCCGGGCTTCTGGTAGTCGGTGAAGCGCATCGGCTTGTCCTTGCCGAGGAAGCGGTCCACCACGTCGCTGTAGGCGTCGGACACGTCGCTGCCTTCCAGGTGGATGGCGGGCGTGCCCTGGTTGGACGCGTGCAGCACCGCTTCCGATTCCGGCACCACGCCGATCAGCTTGATGCGCAGGATTTCCTGGATGTCGGTCAGCGACAGCATCTCGCCGCCATGCACGCGCTTGGGGTTGTAGCGGGTGATCAGCAGGTGTTCCTTGATCGGGTCGCCGCCCTCGGTGGCGCGCTTGGTCTTGGACGCGAGGATGCCGAGGATGCGGTCCGAATCGCGCACCGACGACACTTCCGGGTTGGTCACGATCAGCGCCTCGTCGGCGAAGTACATGGCCATCAGCGCGCCCGATTCGATGCCGGCGGGCGAGTCGCAGACGATGTATTCGAAATCCATCTCGATCAGGCCGTCGATCACCTTCTCGACGCCCTCGCGCGTGAGCGCGTCCTTGTCGCGCGTCTGCGAGGCCGGCAGGATGAACAGGTTCTCGCACTTCTTGTCCTTGATCAGCGCCTGGCGCAGGTTGGCTTCGCCCTGCACCACGTTGATCAGGTCATACACCACGCGGCGTTCGCAACCCATGATCAGGTCGAGGTTGCGCAGGCCGACGTCGAAGTCGATCACGGCAGTCTTGTGGCCGCGCAGGGCCAGGCCGGCGGCAAAGCTGGCGCTGGTGGTGGTCTTGCCGACGCCTCCCTTGCCGGAGGTCACAACGATGATTTTTGCCATGGCTCTTTGGTCCAGTAATAAGTTGAAGCTTGCGCTCTCTGCGATTCGGTCCCGAGGGGCGAGCGGTTACTTGAGCCGCAGCGCTTCGAGGATCAGTTTTTCATCGGCCAGGCGCACCTGGGCGGTCTTGCCGTGCACATCGGCCGGAAGCGTCTGCTCCGCGGTCCGGTAGATGCCGGCGATGGAAATCAGTTCGGGCTCCATGCACGTGCTGAAGATGCGCGCGGCGGTGTTGCCCTTGACGCCCGCCAGCGCGCGGCCGCGTAGCGGGGCATAGATATGGATGTTGCCTTCGGCGATGACCTCGGCACCGTAGCTGACCACGTCCATGATCACCACGTCGCCATGCGCATAGACCTGCTGGCCGGAGCGCAGCGGCTTGTCGATCAGCAGGGTCTGGGTCTGGCGCACGGCGGCGGCCACGGCGGCGTCGGTGGCCGCCTGCGCCGCGGCGCGGGCGGCTTCCTCGCGCGCCGCCTGCTCGGCGGCAGCCTGTTCCGCGGCGGCAGCGGCCTTGGCCTCGGCGGCGCGCTCGGCGGCGCCGCTGCGGCGGGACTGGCTGTCGAGCAGCGGCAGGCCGAAGCGCTCGGCCCACTCGCGCTGGCCCGCACGCGCGACCACGCCGATGGCGCGGGCCTTGAGCGTGGCGAGCGTGTCGATCACGGTGCCGAGCGCGACTTCGCTGTCGTCTTCCAGCGCGCGCAGGTCCAGCGCGATCACGTCATTGGAGAAGAAGTCGGGAGTGGCTTCGAAGCGGGTGAGGAGGTCATCCCGCAGCGCAGCCATGTCGGCGGTCTGGAGGGCGAGAAGGAGGGCGTCGACGTTGCCACTGCGCAGCTCGAAGCGTGGCGATTTCTTCTGGGACATAGCCGGGTGACCGTGGAAATGCCACATTCTAACGTTGTCTCTGTCGCGAACTGTAACAATTGGATCGATATGTACCGCAGGTGGCGCGTGGGCTCCTTGCGCGCGCCGGTGGCGCAGCGCAAGTGGGGCCGGCGCGGCTTGCGCGGCATCGGAAACCGCGCAGTGCGGGCATCGTGCAAAGCCTTGTTACGATTGCGCCATCTGATCAGCGGAGTTTCCATGGGCGCCATCGTCAATTGCGTGGCTTACCGGCAGGGCAAGCGGCTCGGTACGGTAAGCATGGAGGAAATCCCGGCGGTGCTGGCGGTGCCCGGCACCTTCATCTGGCTGGGCCTGCACGAGCCAGAGCTGGCGCTGCTGCGGCAGGCCCAGCAGGCCTTCGGCCTGCACGACCTCGCGGTCGAGGACGCGACCAACGCGCACCAGCGCCCCAAGCTCGAGGCGTATGGCGATTCCGTCTTCGTGGTGCTCAACACCGCGCAACTGGTGCAGGATGAAGTCGTGGTCGGCGAGACCCATCTGTTCGTCGGCCCCAACTACGTGGTCTCGGTTCGCCACGGCGCGAGCAGCACCTATGCGCCGGTGCGCGAGCGCTGCGAACACGACCCGCATGGCCTGGCGAACGGCCCCGGCTACGTGCTGTACGCGCTGATGGACTTTGTCGTCGACCACTACCTGCCCATCGTCACGCGCCTGGAGGACACCTTCGAGGCGCTGGAGCAGGGCATCTTCCGCGACGAATTCGACCGTGCCGCGATCGAGCGCCTGTACCAGATCAAGCGCCAGGTGCTGCGCCTGCGCAATGCGGTCAGCCCGGTCGAGGACATGTGCGGCCAGTTGATCCGGCTGCACGAAGAACTGGTGCCCAGGGAGTTGCGCGCCTATTTTCGCGATATCGAAGACCACGCCAGCCGGCTGGTGCGCACGCTCGACGTGGTGCGCGAAATGCTGACCACGGCGGTGCAGGTCAATCTCGCGCTGGTGACCGTCGGCCAGAACGAAGTGGTCAAGCGGCTGGCCGGCTGGGGCGCGATCCTGGCGATCCCGACCGTGGTGTTCAGCCTGTACGGCATGAACTTCGATTTCATGCCCGAGCTGAAGGTCCACTACGCCTATCCGGCGGTGATTGGCATGACCGCGGTGGCGTGTGGCGCGCTGTGGCGGCGGCTGCACCGCGCGGGGTGGATCTGAGCCCGGGGTTGGTCATATTGGTACGACGAATGGCCATGTCGCCATTGTTCGCCGGTTGATTATTCCCGTCGATATTGCAGCCGCTACCCGGCACCCCGGCAGACTCCTACACTGGAGCAGAGAAGGCCCAGCGCCCGGAGTCCGCCATGTCGAAAGCCCGTTCCCCGCATGCCGCCGTGCTGGCCGGCATCCTCAGCGCATGGCTGTGCCTGCCTCCGGCCGCCGCCGCACCGCAGCCGCCCGCTCCCGCGCAGGCACAGACCCGCGATGCCGTCGCGGCTTACGAATCGGGGCGCTTCGATGAAGCCTTGCAGGGCTTCTCCGGCGCCGCGCGCCAGGGCAACCGCCTCGCGCAATTCAACTACGCGATGATGCTGCTGCGTGGCGAGGGCACCGCCGCCCGGCCGCAAGAGGCGCTGGTGTGGCTGCGCAAGGCGGCCGACAACGGCATGACCCATGCGCAATACACCTGGGGCGACCTGTACGAGCGCGGCGAACTGGTGCCGAAATCGCTGGAAGAAGCGAACCGCTGGTACGAGCGCGCGGCGCAGGGTGGCCACGTGCAGGCGCAGATGGAACTGGCGACGAACTATTTCACCGGGCGCGGCGTGCCGCGCGACTACGCGCAGGCGTTTGCGTGGTACCGGCGCGCGGCGAGCGCGGGGGATGGCGGCGCGCAGTACATCGTCGGCAGCTTCTATGAACGCGGCGAGCCTGGCGTGGTCGACCGGGATATCGAGCAGGCGAAGATCTGGTACGCGCGCTCCGCGGCACACGGGGATCCGGGGGCGCTGGCGAAGTTGCGGTCGCTGCTGGAGGAGACGGTGAGGGGAAGGGCGGGGATGTAGGCAAGAACTGCCATCACGACAACGAAGCGGCGGTTTTGAGTGCTCCAGCGCCGCCGGAGCTAGCCCAAGCAAGGTGTTCTCCCTCTCCCCTCATGGGGAGAGTGTATGGACCGGGGACATGGGTAACACATGTGCCAGGACATGGGTAACAGTCCAGTCTCTAGCTTAATTGGCCTCCTGTAGGTCTATTGTGGCCACCTTCTGATGGCAGAAGTAGACATCAAAGGTGCCGTCCAAATCCACGCGAGGGCGCAGCGCTACGGGCGTTCCGACCAAGGCTCGTCCGACCCGGAACGTCTTTCCTCGGAAGCAGATGCGCCCACCGTCGCCTACCTTTCGCACGATGTCATCGCTGCCGTACTCGATAGGCGGGAGCTCGCGCGGCATCGTCCGTGGACTAGGCGCATAGCGGCTTGCGGGTGTCTCCATATCCAGGGCGTGGTGTGGGCGCTTGAAGTTGTACACGTGGCGCCAATGGCTGAAGTGATGCTGCGCATCGTCCAGATCCCGGAAGCGCTGGTTGGCCAACAGCTCTGCCTGCATGGTTCGATGGAAGCGCTCGTCCTTACCGTTGGTCTGCGGATGGCGAGGTCGGCTATGACTGAGCCGCACCCCCAGGCGGATCAGCCAAGCACCCAACGTGGTAAGTGCACGGGGCACTGGAGAACCCCAGGGCGGGCCGTTGTCTGCATTGATGCGCTCGGGCAGCCCATAGCGCGCAAAAGCCTTCTCTAACGCTTCCTGTACGGATTCAAACTGTTCGTTGCCCAAGGCCCTGAGCAGCACATTGAACCGGGAGTGATCGTCCAAGACCGTGAGTGGGTGGCACCGCTGCGTGTCGGTAGCGAAGTGGCCTTTAAAGTCAATTTGCCATAGTGCATTGGGCCGGTCGTGCTCGAAGCGCTGCCAGGCTGTAGCGGCCGAGCTGGCGGCCGGATCGATCAAGCCATGGCGGCGCAGCACCCAATTGACTGTGCTCGGGGCGATTTGGACGCAGTGGTCACGCTCCAGTACGCGTGCGATCTTGCGGGCGCCCCAGGCCGAATGTTCGGCTCGGATCGCTAGCACGCCCTCTTCGACGGCAGCTGGCGTTCGGCCGGGAGAGCTATGTGGCCGCCGAGTTCGGTCGTCCAGATCCTCTCGGTTCAACCACTTGTAACCGGTCTTGCGACTGATGCAGAAGCGGCGGCAAAGCTCCGCAATATTGGCGTCCGCCTGGCGTGCCAGGCGGACGAACTCTTCTCTTTGCTGCTTCACGGTGGTTTGGCTCCAGGGCAACGTTGTCCTCCCGCTGACTAAGCGGGAAAAGTGTTACCCATGTCCTGGCACACCTGTTACCTATGTCCCCGGTCTATACAGGAGAGGGCTGGGGTGAGGGGTGGTTTAGCTAGGAACCACATGAAGCGGGGCCAACGTTTTTTCATCACCGCGGCTCCGGCAAACGTCCGCCCTCACCCCCGCCCCTCTCCCGCAAGCGGGAGAGGGGAGCGAACCGGCGCGGGTTGAACCGCTCAACCTTACCCCAGCTTCTTCCTCAACAACTCGTTCACCTGCGCCGGATTCGCCTTGCCCTTGGTCGCCTTCATCGCCTGGCCGACCAGCGCATTGAATGCCTTCTCCTTGCCCGAGCGGAATTCCTCGACCGACTTGGCATTGGCGGCCAGCACGTCGTCGATGATCTTCTCCAGCTCGCCGCTGTCGGACATCTGCTTCAGCCCCTTGGCCGCGATGATGGCGTCGGCGTCGCCGCCGTGCTCGCCCGCCCACATCGCCGGGAACACGTCCTTCTTGGCGGTGTTGTTCGACACCGTGCCGTCGGCGATGCGCGCCAGCAGCCTGGCCAGTTGCGCCGGCTTGACCGGGGCGGCGTCGATGGCGATGCCTTCGCGGTTGAGCTGCGAGGCCACGTCGCCCATCAGCCAGTTGGCGGCGGGCTTGGCGTTGGCGGCGCCGGCATCGGCCACCACGGCCTCGTAGTAGGCGGCGAATGCCTTGGTCGCGGTCAGCGTGGTCGCGTCATACGCGGACAATCCGTATTGCGACACGAAGCGCGCCTGCATCGCGGCCGGCAGCTCGGGCAGCGCGTTGCGCACGCGCTCGATCCAGGCTGGTTCGATCTCCAGCGGCATCAGGTCGGGGTCGGGGAAGTAGCGGTAATCGTGCGCGTCTTCCTTGGTGCGCATCGCGCGCGTTTCGCCGGTGTCCGGGTCGAACAGCACAGTGGCCTGCTGGATCTTGCGGCCGTCTTCGATCTCGGCGATCTGCCACTGCACCTCGTATTCGATGGCCTGCTGCAGGAAGCGGAACGAGTTCAGGTTCTTGATCTCGCGGCGCGTGCCGAATTCCTTCTGGCCGACCGGGCGCACCGACACGTTGGCGTCGCAGCGGAAGCTGCCTTCCTGCATGTTGCCGTCGCAAATGCCCAGCCACACCACCAGCGAGTGCAGCGCCTTGGCGTAGGCCACCGCTTCGGCGGCGCTGCGCATGTCGGGCTCGGTGACGATTTCCAGCAGCGGCGTGCCGGCACGGTTCAGGTCGATGCCGGTCATGCCGGCAAAGTCCTCGTGCAGCGACTTGCCCGCATCTTCTTCCAGGTGCGCGCGCGTCAGGTTGACGGTCTTCTCGTAGAACTCGCCCTTCCTGCCCTCGACCTGGATGGTGATGGTGCCGCCCTGCACCACCGGGATCTCATACTGGCTGATCTGGTAGCCCTTGGGCAGGTCGGGGTAGAAGTAGTTCTTGCGCGCGAAGACGCTGCGCGGCGCGATGGTGGCGCCGATCGCCAGGCCGAACTGGATCGCGCGCTCGACCGCGCCCTGGTTCAGCACCGGCAGCACGCCCGGCAGCGCCAGGTCCACCGGCGACGCCTGCGTGTTGGCCTCGGCGCCGAAGGCGGTGGAGGTGCCGGAAAAAATCTTGGAGGCCGTCGACAGCTGCGCGTGCGTTTCGAGGCCGATCACCACTTCCCATTGCATGGCGGTATTCCTGTTCGGTTCTTTCGGTGTTGTCTGTTGCGAGGGAGCGGCAGCGCCGCCCCCGTGTTCTGTCTGGTGTTCCTGTGCCGTCAGGGGTCGGGGCTGGCGAGCCAGGAGTCGAGCTGGGCCAGCGCGGCCACGCGGGCCACCGCGTCGCCGCCGACGGTGACGCTCTGGCTCTTGCGCATCGCGGCGGCGGGCACGTCGGTGCGCCGATGCAGCTCGCTGGTGCCGTCAAAGCCGTGATAGGCGCCCGGGAAGATCTCCAGCCGGAAGCGCGCGCCCGGCTGGCGCGCCTGCACCGCGCTCTGCAGCATGGCGCAGCGGGTCGCCGGGGTCCAGTCGTCGGCGCCCCCGATCATCAGCAGCAGCGGCGCGCGCAGGCGGAAGCTGTGCTGCTGCACCGCGCGCTTGCAGCCCGGGTAGAACGCCACCGCGCGCTCGACCGGCGGCGTGCCGGTCGGCCACGGGCGGCTGGCGTCGACCGTGGCCAGCACCGCCTGCGCGCCGTTCGACCAGCCCAGCAGCACGATGCGCGACGCGTCGACGGCAGGTTGCTGCGCTACCCAGCGCAGCGCGGCGAGCGCATCGGCGCGGCGGGTGCGGTCGTCGATGGCGCGGTTGTCGATCGGCTCGGCGCAGATGCCGTGAGGCCTGCCGCGCGCGCTGAAGCTGTCCGGCATCAGCACCGCGTAGCCGCGTTCGGTGAGCCAGTGCGCGTATTCGCGGTAGCGTTGCTGCAGCAGCGCGGCAACATCCGCGGTGTCAGCGCCCGTTGCTGCTGCGCTGCCTTCGCGCGCGGCGCGCTGCGCCAGCAGGCCGCCGCAGCCGTGCAGCGCCACCACCACCGGCAGCGCGCGCGGCGTGGCGCCTTCGCGCGGCAGGAACCAGTAGGCGGTCAGCGCCGGCGTGGCCGCATCGCCGCGCAGCTGCACCCGCTGCGCGGGCACGGGCGCGACTGCCGTCCTGGCCGCTGCCGCCGAAGCGGGCGCGGCCCGGCTCACTGCGTTCGGCGCTAGCGCGCCCGCCGGCGTCAGCGGTGCCGGCGCGTCCAGGGCGGGGGCCGGCAGATCCGGCGTATGCGCGGCGGCCCCCGCGAGCCACGCGCCCAGGCCCAGCGCCACCGCGGCGCGCAGCCATGCCGCCGCCGGGTGGGCGGCGCGCGGCGCGTGATGCGGGGTGGCGAGGGGGGCGTGCGGCATGGCCAGGCGGCAGTGGCTTCAGCGCGTGCGGGCGCAGGCGCCGGTGCCCGGCTCGAACATCACCGGCCAGGCTTCCTCGTAGATGCCGGGGGTGCAGCGCTGCTGGCAGTTGGCGTGCGCCAGCGTGACGCGGCGCGGATCCTGCCACACCATCAGCTTGCAGCCGCTGCCGTCGTTGGCGCGCAGCTCGATATGCGGCTTCTTCTGCGTCTGGCGGAACTCGGCGAGGTTGAAGCTGCATGAGCCGCGCTTGCCGACCCACAGCTTCCACGACAACTGCTGCACGCTGTTGTCCGCGATGCGCAGTTGCGCGTCTTCGCGGAAGCCGTCTTCCTCGGTGCGGCGGCAGTCGCCGGCCAGGTCGATGTCGCGGCTGGCGATCGGCGTGGGCTTGCCGATGATCGGCAGCTGGATGCAGCCGGCGACGAGCGCGGCGAGCGCCGCGGCGGCAAGCAGGCGGAGCAGGGTGCGGGTCATGGTCAGGCCTTGGCGGGGCGGCGCAGGTGCCAGTCGGTCGCCTGCTGGAACGCATGCGCGGCCTGCAGCAGGCGCGCTTCGTCGAAGTAGTTGCCGATCAGCTGCAGGCCCACGGGCATGTTGCCCGCGCCGAAGCCGCACGGCACGCTCATGCCGGGCAGGCCGGCCAGGCTGGTCGACAGCGTGAAGATGTCGGCCAGGTACATCTGCACCGGGTCCGAGGTCTTCTCGCCCAGCTTCCACGCCACCGTCGGCGCCACCGGGCCCATGATCACGTCGCACTGGGCGAAGGCGCGCTGGAAGTCGTCGGCGATGATGCGGCGGATCTTCTGCGCCTGCAGGTAGTAGGCGTCGTAGTAGCCGTGCGACAGCACGTAGGTGCCGACCAGGATGCGGCGCTTGACCTCGGCGCCGAAGCCTTCGGCGCGGGTCTTCTTGTACATGTCGAGCAGGTCGCGGTACTCGGCGGCGCGGTGGCCGTAGCGCACGCCGTCGAAGCGCGACAGGTTGGACGAGGCCTCGGCCGGCGCGATCACGTAGTACACCGGGATCGACAGCTCGGTCTTGGGCAGCGACACCTCGACCAGCGTGGCGCCCAGCTTTTCATATTCGGCCAGCGCCGCGCGCACCGCCTGCTCGACGTCGGCCGCCAGGCCCTTGCCGAAGTACTCCTGCGGCAAGCCGATGCGCAGGCCGGCGAGCGGGCGCCCGGCGGTGGCGCCGGCGCGCGGCTGACCCAGCAGGCGGGTGTAGTCCTCGTCCACGCCGCCTTGCTCCGGCGGGATGCTGGTCGAGTCCTTCGGGTCGAAGCCGGCCATGGCATTGAGCAGCAGCGCGCAGTCCTCGGCGGTGTGGGCCATCGGGCCGCCCTGGTCGAGCGACGAGGCAAAGGCGATCATGCCGTAGCGCGACACGCGGCCGTAGGTCGGCTTGATCCCGGTGATGCCCGAGAACGATGCCGGCTGGCGGATCGAGCCGCCGGTGTCGGTGCCGGTGGCGGCGGGCGCGAGCCCGGCGGCGACCGCCGCGGCCGAGCCGCCCGACGAGCCGCCGGGCACGCGGCTGGCGTCCCAGGGGTTGCGCACCGGGCCGAAGTGCGAGTTCTCGTTGGACGAGCCCATCGCGAACTCGTCCATGTTGGTCTTGCCCAGCGTGACCATGCCGGCGGCGGCCATGCGCTCGACCACGGTAGCGTCGAACGGGCTTTCATAGTTGCCCAGCATCTTCGAGCCGGCGGTGGCGCGCCAGCCGCGCGTGACGAACACATCCTTGTGCGCGACCGGCACGCCGGTCAGCGGCGCGGCCTCGCCGCGCGCGCGGCGCTCGTCGGCGGCGCGCGCCTGGGCCAGGGTCAGCTCGGCGTCGACGTGGATAAAGGCGTTGAGCGCGGCGGCCTGCTCGATGCGGGCCAGGTACTCGCGCGCGAGTTCCTCGGCGGAGACGGTGCGCGCGGCCAGGGCGTCGGCGAGCTGGCGCAGGGAAGTCACGGAATCAGCGGAAAAGGGCATGACAGTCGGTTGGCATCAGGGGTGTTGTACTGGCGGGCGGACCGTGCCGGGGCTGGCGGCGCCGGGGGCACGGACCGGGCAAGGGTCATTCGATGACCTTGGGCACCAGGTACAGGCCGTTTTCGGTGGCCGGCGCGGGGCGCTGGTAGTCGGCGCGGCGGTCGGCTTCGGTGACCACGTCCTCGCGCAGGCGCTGGACCATGTCGCGCACGGCCGACAGCGGATGCGCCAGCGGCTCGATGCCGGTGGTGTCGACCGCCTGCATCTGCTCGACCAGCGAGAAAAAGTTGTTCAGCTGCGCAAGCGTCTGGGCGGCCTCGTCATCGCTGGTTTCGATGCGGGCGAGGTGGGCAATGCGCTTGACGTCGGATAGGTCGAGGGCCATGGCGTGGTGGATCGATGCTCGGATACTCAGAAACGAAGGGTGGCGCGGGCTGCGCCGGCGGCTGGCTTACGGGGCTGCTGCGTCGCGTGGCCCGGGGCCTGACCATGGGCGCCGGAGGGCGCCCCGGAGTCGTCAGAATTGCAGGTATTTTCAGGCTGTAAACGCCCAAAGCAGCCAGAATTATAAGGTATCATTGCGAGTTACCGACCTTTGGCAACGCCTACGCCACATGGCCTGCGGCCGGCGCCTGCGCGCCCGGTGTCCGAAGGCGCCCGAAGGGCAAACCTGGGTCCTCTGATTAGGCCTTGCCGCCGGTCCCCGCATGTTGCGCGACAGCCAGCATGATGCGCCGGCGCCTGCACATTTCCGCGAACTTTTCGGCGGGGTCTAATCAAAGGTTCCCGTAGGGCCGGCGCGTGCGGTGCGCCGGCGGTGCCGATCCCATGCCCATCTTGCCGGACAGCCTCCGGCCGGTGCGGCGGGCGGAGCGGGAAGCCGAGAACCATTCCGTATTCAACACAACGTACTTCGTGGCCGGGCCGCTCGCGGCGCCGGCCGCTTCGCCTACCCGCGAACACCACCACAGACAGGATTCCTGATGTTCGGATTTCTCCGCAGCTACTTCTCCAACGACCTGGCGATCGACCTCGGCACCGCCAACACGCTGATCTACATGCGCGACAAGGGCATCGTGCTGGACGAGCCCTCGGTCGTCGCGATCCGCCAGGAGGGCGGCCCCAACGCCAAGAAGACCATCACGGCGGTGGGCAAGGAAGCCAAGCAGATGCTGGGCAAGGTGCCGGGCAATATCGAGGCGATCCGCCCGATGAAGGACGGCGTGATCGCCGACTTCACCGTCACCGAGCAGATGCTCAAGCAATTCATCAAGATGGTGCATGACAGCAAGCTGCTGCGCCCGAGCCCGCGCATCATCATCTGCGTGCCGTGCGGCTCGACCCAGGTCGAGCGCCGCGCCATCCGTGAATCGGCGCTGGGCGCCGGCGCCAGCCAGGTCTACCTGATCGAGGAGCCGATGTCGGCCGCGATCGGCGCCGGCCTGCCGGTGTCGGAGCCGTCGGGCTCGATGGTGGTGGACATCGGCGGCGGCACCACCGAGGTCGGCATCATCTCGCTGGGCGGCATGGTCTACAAGGGTTCGGTGCGCGTCGGTGGCGACAAGTTCGACGAGGCCATCGTCAATTACATCCGCCGCAACTACGGCATGCTGATCGGCGAGCAGACCGCCGAGGCCATCAAGAAGGAAATCGGCTCGGCCTTCCCGGGCTCCGAGGTCCGCGAGATGGAAGTCAAGGGCCGCAACCTGTCCGAGGGCATCCCGCGCGCCTTTACCGTTTCGTCCAACGAAATCCTGGAAGCCCTGACCGATCCGCTCAACCAGATCGTGTCGGCGGTGAAGATCGCGCTGGAACAGACCCCGCCCGAACTGGGCGCCGACATCGCCGAGCGCGGCATGATGCTGACCGGCGGCGGCGCGCTGCTGCGCGACCTGGACCGCCTGCTGGCGGAAGAAACCGGCCTGCCGGTGCTGGTCGCCGAAGACCCGCTGACCTGCGTGGTGCGCGGCTCTGGCATGGCGCTGGAACGCATGGACAAGCTCGGCAGCATCTTCTCCTACGAGTAAGCAGGACGCTCACGTGGCGATGCGCGGCCTGCCGGATCGACCGATCATGGCGCCGCCGCGGCGCCGCATCCGCCGGGGCCGGGCCCTGGCAGCTCCCGCCGCCCGACCGTGCCGCGCCTGTCCCCGCCAGGGGCCGGGGCGCGGCAAGGCGGGCGGCGGGGCGTTTCCGCGTGGCCTCCGGCCTTTGTTCGGGTAAATGGATTACTCCCCTCCGCCGCTCTTCAAGCAAGGCACCTCGGCCGTCGCCAGGCTGGTCCTGTACGTGGGCATCGCGCTGGCGCTGCTGGTGGTCGACGCCCGTTTCGACGCGCTGCGCGTGGGCCGGCAGGTTGCCGCCACCGTGCTGATGCCGGTCGAGCGCCTGGTGCTGGCGCCGCGCGACGCGCTGCGCACCATGTTCGACTATGCGCAGTCGTCGGCGACGCTCGCCACCGAGAACCGCGAGCTGCGCCAGAACGCGGTGCAGCAGGCGCAGGCCTCGGTACGCCAGGCCCAGCTCGAGGCCGAGAACAACCAGCTGCGCAAGCTGCTCGGGCTTGCCCAGCAGTCGGCCACGCCGGTGACCGCGGCCGAGATCCTGTATGACGCGCGCGACCCTTACAGCCAGCGCATCGTCATCGACAAGGGCAGCCAGCACGGCCTGCGCGCCGGCTACCCGGTGATCGACGAGCGCGGCGTGGTGGGGCAGGTCACGCGCGTGTCGCCGTTCCAGTCCGAGGTGACGCTGCTGACCGACAAGGACCAGGCGATCCCGGTGCAGGTGGTGCGCAACGGCCTGCGCAGCGTGGCCTTCGGCGGCGCCCGCGCGGGCCATCTCGACCTGCGCTTCATGGCCGCCGCCGCCGACCTGCAGCAGGGCGACCTGCTGGTGACCTCGGGCCTGGACGGCACCTATCCGCCCGGCCTGCCGGTGGCGAAGATCGTGCAGATCGAGCGCAAGGCCGATACCGCGTTCTCGCGCGTCTATTGCGAGCCGGTGGCCGGCGTGCGCGCGCACCGCCAGCTGCTGGTGGTGCGCTACGACGCCGCCATCCCGGCGCGCGAAGCGGTCGAGGCGCGCCCCGAGGCGCCGGTCAAGGGCGCCAAGTCCGCCGCGGCGCGCGCCGCCGCCGACAGCGCCGCGGCCGGCAAGGCCGCGCCCGCCAAGGAGGCACCACGGTGACCAACCCCCAATACCTGCTGCGGCCGGTCAACCCGGCCTTTATCGCCTTCAGCTTCGTGCTGGCGTTCCTGTTCAACCTGATGCCGTGGGGCACCACGCTGTGGATTCCGGACATGGTGGCGCTGGTGCTGGTGTTCTGGAACATCCACCAGCCGCGCAAGGTGGGCATGGGCGTGGCCTTCCTGCTGGGCCTGCTGATGGATGTGCACGATGCCCGGCTGCTGGGCGAGCACGCGCTGGCGTACACGCTGCTGGCCTACTTCGCCATCACCATCCACCGTCGCGTGCTGTGGTTCACGGTTTATACCCAGGCGCTGCACGTGCTGCCGCTGCTGTTCATCGCGCACGCGGTGCCGGTGCTGATCCGGCTGGCGATGGGCGCGCCGCTGCCGGGCTGGCCGCTGCTGCTGGCGCCCGCGATCGAGGCGCTGCTGTGGCCGCTTGCCACCAGCCTGCTGCTGGCGCCGCAGCGCCGCTCGACCGATGTCGACGAGACCCGGCCGATCTGACGCCGCCATCGTCATCGCCATCGCCCGCCACCGTCCACCACCGATTTCTCCAGGCCACGCAGTACCATGACCGAAATCCGCAACGTCGAACTGGAAATCGGCCGCTTCCGCATCCGCGTGGCGGCAGCGGCGCTGTTTACGGTGGTCTGCTTCGGCCTGCTGTTCTCGCGCTTCCTGTGGCTGCAGTGGTACAAGCATGACCAGTATTCGGCCAAGGCCGAGGACAACCGCATCTCGGTGGCGCCGATCGAGCCCAACCGCGGCATCATCATGGACCGCAACGGCATCGTGCTGGCGCGCAACTATTCGGCGTACACGCTGGAGATCACCCCGTCCAAGCTGACCGATACGCTCGACAACACCATCGAGGGCCTGTCGGCGCTGGTCGAGATCCAGCCGCGCGACCGGCGCCGCTTCAAGCGGCTGATGGAGGAGTCGCGCAGCTTCGAAAGCCTGCCGATCCGCAGCCAGCTGACCGACGCGGAGGTGGCGCGCTTCTCCGCGCAGCGCTTCCGCTTCCCCGGCGTCGACGTGCGCGCGCGGCTGTTCCGCCAGTACCCGCTGGGGGAGTCGGCCTCGCACGTGATCGGCTACCTCGGCCGCATTTCGCAGCGCGACCAGGAGCGCATCGAGGCCATGGACCTGGCCAACGATGCCGACGGCGCCAAGTATGATCCGCGCAAGGATGCCGACAACTACAAGGGCACCAACTACATCGGCAAGATCGGCCTGGAGCAGAGCTACGAGAGCGAGCTGCACGGGCTGACCGGCTTCGAGGAAGTGGAAGTCAGCGCGGGCGGGCGCCCGATCCGCACGCTGTCGACCTCGCCCGCCACCCCCGGCAACAACCTGATCCTGTCGCTCGACATCCGCCTGCAGCAGCTGGCCGAGGCGCTCTATGGCAACCGCCGCGGCGCGCTGGTGGCGATCGAGCCGTCCACCGGCGACATCCTGGCCTTCGTCTCCAAGCCGACCTTCGACCCCAACCTGTTCGTCGAGGGCATCGACACCAATACCTGGAACGAGCTCAACGGCTCGCCCGACAAGCCGCTGCTGAACCGACCGCTGCGCGGCACCTATCCGCCGGGCTCGACCTACAAGCCATTCATGGCGCTGGCCGCGCTGACCACCGGCAAGCGCACCGCGGCGTGGGGCATGTCGGACCCGGGCTATTTCACGCTGGGCAACCACACCTTCCGCGACGACAAGCCGGGCGGCCACGGCTGGGTCGACATGCACAGCTCGATCGTGCATTCGTGCGACACCTATTACTACGCGCTGGCGCGCGACATGGGCGTCAACGGCATCCATGACTTCATGAAGCCGCTGGGCTTCGGCCAGATCACCGGCATCGACATCGAGGGCGAAAGCCGCGGCATCCTGCCGTCGACCGAGTGGAAGCGCAAGGCCTACCGCAAGCCCGAGCAGCAGAAGTGGTATGAGGGCGAGACCATCTCGCTGGGCATCGGCCAGGGCTACAACAGCTTCACCATCCTGCAGCTGGCGCAGGCGACCTCGGTGATCGTCAACGACGGCAAGGTGATGAAGCCGCACCTGGTCAAGGCCATCGAAGACGCGGTCACGCGCAAGCGCACGCTCACCGTGCCCAAGGAAAGCTACACCATCCCGTTCAAGCAGGCCGACATCAACGTGATCAAGCGCGCCATGGTGGCGGTGACGCACTCCGGCACGGCCGCGCGCGTGTTTGCCGGCGCCGCCTACGAGTCCGCCGGCAAGACCGGCACGGCGCAGACCTACAGCCTGGCCAAGGGCGAAAAGTACAACCACCACGCGCTGGCCGAGCACAAGCGCGACCATTCGCTGTACACCGCGTTCGCGCCGGCGGACCAGCCCAGGATCGCGATCGCGCTGATCGTCGAGAACGCCGGCTTCGGCGCCGCGGTGGCCGCGCCGATCGCGCGCAAGGTGATGGACTATTACCTGACCGGCAAGTGGCCCGCCGAGCTGGAGGCGATTGCCCCGCCCGCCGGCGAGCGCGTCGCGGGCCGCGCGCCGGTGGATACGCCGAGCGTGTTCACCACCGGCCAGACCGCCAGCATTGCCAGCGCCACGGTGATGTCCAGCGGCGGCGCACCGGCCAGCGGCGCTGCCGCCAGCGCCGCGGTGGCGGCGGCCTCGGCCGCGCAGGTGCCGACGCCGGAGGCGATCGCCGCGACGCTCGATCCTGATGCCATCGCCCCGGCGTCCGCGGTGCAGACGCTGGACCAGCGCATGCTGCAGGCGCTGGGGCACAGCAAGCCGCAGACCCCCGCGCCGGCCTCCGCGGCCGTCGTGCCGGCCAAGGCGCCCGCGCCCAAACCACGCGTCAAGCCCGTCGCTGCCAAGGCAGCCAGCGGTGCCGACGCCAATCGCTGAAGGAGACGCGCATGGATCGACGCCGCGTCCTGTCCCTGGTCAAGACCGCGCTGACCGGCTTTGACAAGCCGCTCTCGCTGATCGTGTTCCTGCTGTTCGCCACCGGCATCGTGGCGCTGTATTCGGCCGCCATCGACATGCCGGGCCGGGTCGAGGACCAGCTGCGCAACATCCTGCTGTCGTACGTGGTGATGTTCGTGATCGCCTACCTGCCGACGCAGACGCTGATGCGGGTGGCGGTGCCGATCTATACGGTGGGGGTGGCGCTGCTGATCGCGGTGGCCATGTTCGGCCTGATCCGCAAGGGGGCGCGCCGCTGGCTCTATGTCGGCATGGTGATCCAGCCGTCCGAGATCATGAAGATCTCGATGCCGCTGATGCTGGCGTGGTACTTCCAGAAGCGCGAGGGCGTGATCCGGTGGTTCGACTTCATCGTCGCGCTGGGCCTGCTGCTGATCCCGGTGGGCCTGATCGCCAAGCAGCCCGACCTGGGCACGGCGCTGCTGGTGATGGCCGCGGGCCTGTATGTGATCTACTTCGCCGGGCTGTCGTGGAAGCTGATCCTGCCGTTGATGGGCATCCTGGTGGTCGCCATCACGCTGCTGCTCACGTTCCAGAACGACATGTGCGCGCCAGGCGTGAACTGGCCGGTGCTGCACGACTACCAGCAGCACCGCGTCTGCACGCTGCTGGACCCGACCAGCGATCCGCTCGGCAAGGGCTTCCACACAATCCAGTCGATCATCGCAATCGGCTCGGGCGGGGTCGAGGGCAAGGGCTGGCTCAAGGGGACGCAGACCCACCTGGAGTTCATCCCGGAAAAGCACACCGACTTTATCTTCGCGGTGTACTCGGAAGAGTTCGGCCTGATCGGCAACGCGGTGCTGCTGGTGCTGTACCTGCTGCTGATCTTCCGCGGGCTCTTTATCGCGGCCAATGCGCCGACGCTGTTCTCGCGGCTGCTGGCGGGGTCGATCACGCTGATCTTCTTCACCTATGCCTTCGTCAACATGGGCATGGTCAGCGGCATCCTGCCGGTGGTGGGCGTGCCGCTGCCGCTGCTGAGCTACGGCGGCACCGCGCTGGTGACGCTGGGCGCGGGCATCGGCATCCTGATGAGCATTTCGCGGCAGAAGCGGTTGATACAGACGTAGTTGGGATACGCCGGCGGTTTGCTCCCCTCTCCCGCGTGCGGGAGAGGGGCGGGGGTGAGGGCGGGCGTTTGCCGGAGCCACGGTGCTGAAAAAACCGTAGGCCCCGCTTCATGTGGTTCCTAGCTAAACCACCCCTCACCCCGGCCCTCTCCCCATGAGGGGAGAGGGAGAACACCTTGCTTGGGCAAGTGCGGGCGGCTTGGGAGCACGTTAAACCGGTCGTCTCTCTTGCTTTGTGGGTTTGCTAAACTGCCACCCACTTTACCTCTACCGGTCCACGCCCCATGAACGCCCAAGACGTTGCCGCCTACCTGCAGAGCCATCCTGAATTCTTCGAAGAGCATGCCGAGCTGCTGGCCGCGGTGCAGCTGACCAGCCCGCACAGCCATCGTGCCGTGTCGCTGCAGGAGCGCCAGATGGAAATCCTGCGCGAGAAGAACAAGGGCCTGGAGCTGCGCCTGGCGGACCTGGTCCGCCATGGCCACGAGAACGACCGCACCCAGCAGCGCCTGCATGACTGGCAACTGCGCCTGCTGGCCGAGGCCGATTCGCATGCGCTGCCGTATGCGGTGCAGGACGGTTTGCAGCAGGTGTTCGACGTGCCGGCGGTCGCGCTCAAGCTGTGGGATGTCGCCGAGCAGTACGCGCACATGGAAGTGGCACAGGGCGCCAGCGAAGACCTGCGCATCTTTGCCGAAGGCCTGCGTGCGCCGTACTGCGGCGGCAACAGCGGCTTCGAGGCGGCCAGCCTGCTGGAGCGCGACGATGTCACCTCGCTGGCGATGGTGACGCTGCGCGTGCCGGTGCGCGCCGGCGAGGCCGCGGCCGGCGCCGACGTGCGTGGCGCCGCCTTTGGCCTGCTGGTGCTGGGCTCGCCCGACCCGCGCCGCTTCCACGAAGGCATGGGCACCGCCTACCTGGCGCAGATCGGCGAGGTTGCGGGCGCGGCGCTGAACCGGCTGCGCGACTGAAGCCACGGCCGGGCCATGACGCCATGACGGCACGCCGGCCACCGCGCGACGCGGTCGCGCCGCCCGCTCCCGCCGGCGGCGCAGCGGCGCCGCCGGACCCGCTGGTCACGCGCTACCTCGACTGGCTGCGCGGCAGCCGCAAGCTGGCCGAGCACACGCTGTCGGGCTATGCGCGCGAGCTGCGCGTGCTGCAGGCGCACGCGGCGCAGCATGCGCCGGGCGTCGCGCTGCTGGCGCTGCAGACTCACCATATCCGTCATTTCGCCGCGCGGCTGCATGCCGCCGGGCTGGTCGGCACCAGTATCGGGCGCGCGCTGTCGGCATGGCGCGGCTTCTATCTCTGGGCCGCACGCCATGGCCATGGCGTGACCGTGAATCCGGTCGACGGCGTGCGCGCGCCGCGCTCCAGGCACGCGCTACCGAAGGCGCTGTCGGTCGAGCACGCGGTGGCGCTGGTCGCACACCCGGCCGGCACCGACGCCGAGGCGCTGCGCGACCAGGCCGTCTACGAATTGTTCTACTCGAGCGGGCTGCGGCTGTCCGAGCTGGTGCAGCTGGACCTGCGCTATGCCGATGCCGACGGCTACCGCTCCAGCGGCTGGCTCGACCTGGCCGGCGCCGAGGTCACCGTGACCGGCAAGGGCTCGCGCCGGCGCTCGGTGCCGGTCGGCAGCAAGGCGATCGCGGCGCTGCAGGCGTGGCTCGCGGTACGCGACGACTTGCTGCGGCCGGGCGCCCCGCCCGAGGACGCCCATGCGCTGTTTCTCGGTGCGCGCGGGCGGCGCCTGTCGATGCGCACGGTGCAGCTGCGGCTCAAGCAGCAGGCGCTGCGCGCCGGCGTGCCGGCCGATGTGCATCCGCATATGCTGCGGCATTCCTTCGCCACCCACATGCTGCAGTCTTCCGGCGACCTGCGCGCGGTGCAGGAGATGCTGGGCCATGCCAGCATCTCCACCACGCAGGTCTACACCGCGCTGGATTTCCAGCACCTGGCCAAGGTCTACGACAAGGCCCACCCGCGCGCCGGCCGGGCGCGCGCGAAGCCGGCGGCCGATGCCGCTGGCATTGCGGCGGACCGCGACCAAACGCCGGAAGACTGACTCACTCCCACTGCGCCAGCACCTCGCGGAAGCGCTCGATCTCGGGCAGCAGCCAGCCGCGGAACGCCTGCACCTTGGGCAGGTTCAGCGAGCCGGGCGCGCACACGAAGTACAGCAGCCACGGGCACGGGATGCTGACCTCGAACAGCCGCACCACGCGCCCGGACAGCAGGTCGTTGCACGCCAGCGACGAGCGGATCAGGGCGATGCCCTGACCTTCCGAGGCGGCCTGCAGCAGCAGCGAGGAATCTTCCAGCAGCAGGCCCTTGCGCGGCTCCGGCCAGTCGAGCCCGGCGGCCTCGAACCACGGCTTCCACGGATCGCCCTCGCCACGCAGCAGCGGCATGCCGGCCATGTCCTGCGGCCGTGCGGGCAGCCGGCCGCCGTTGAAGTGGGGGCTGCACACCGGGAAGAAGACGTCGTCGAGCAGCCGCTCCACGTACAGGCCGGGATAGTCGCCGCTGCCCATGCGCAGCGCGATATCGACTTCTTCGTGCGCAAAGTTGACCAGCGTGTTCGATGACAGCAGTTCGACATCCAGCTCCGGGTGGCGCTCGATAAAGCTGCCGATGCGCGGCGTCAGCCAGCGCGCGGCGAACGACGGCATGGTGCTGATGGTCAGGCGCTTGTCGCGGTTGCCGGCCTGCAGCGCGCGCGTGGCATCGGCGATCTGCAGCAGGGCGTCGCGCACGCGCTCGGCATACAGCCGGCCCGCCGGCGTCAGCGCCACGCGCTTGCCATGGCGCTCGAACAGCGGCATGCCCAGTTCCTCTTCCAGCGCGCGGATCTGGTGGCTGACCGCGCCATGGGTGACAAACAGCTCGGTCGCCGCGCGCGAAAAGCTCTCGTGCCGTGCCGCGGCCTCGAACGCGCGCAGCGCGGTCAGCGCCGGCAGGCGCGGCAGCTCGCGGTGCCAGCCGCGCGGCAGGTCTTTCTCCCAGGCGCTTTTCCAGGCCATGGCCGCCTCCAGACGATCGGGGTTATGTGAGATTGGCTAACAAGAACAAAGAAAATATATCGTTTTGATAGTGGTCGGGCAATCACTAATATTCCCTCACCGGCCCCCGCTTTGCACACTTCTTCACGGCGATATTCGCAGGATTTAACTGGCCTGGTCCCCTTGCCGGGCCAGTTCCTGTGACCCGCCGCGAATCCGTACTGCGTCTGGCGTATCCCCGCCAGGGCCGGCTGAACGGAGAACCACCATGAAAACCGTGCTCACAACGACCGAGTTCACCCTGAATCCTGGCGAAGTCACCACGCTGTCGGTGCATGCCGCGCAGCGCCTGCATATTGCAGAGGCCCGTGGTACCGACGTGTGGCTGACCCGCGAGAACGATTCGGAGGACTACTGGCTGCGTTGTGGCGGCAGCCTGCTGCTGCGCCCGGGCGACGAGGTGGTGCTCAGCATCGACCCGCGCGCCCTGCATCCGGTGCGCCTGGCGCTGATTGCCGAGGCGCGCCGCCCGGCGCTGGCGCTGGCCGACCTGCCGCACCTGGTGTACCGCAGCCTGCGCCGTCTGGTTCGAGGCACGGAGTGGACGCCTAACCAGGACCGGGTCACCGCCTCCTGAAGCGGGGCCGGGCGGGGCAACGTCCGCATCGCACCGGCACCGGGGCCATCTGCGCCTGGTCTGGTCGCGTGACGCATCGGACGGTTGCCCGCCTGCGGTGCGCTGAACCGGGGCAGGCAGGGCCGGCGCAAGCCGGCCCTTTTCGTTACACTCTCGCCATGCATCCGATTCAAGTCATCGAACGCGGCCGCGAGGACTATCAGCCGTGTTTCGACGCGATGCGCGCCTTCACCGCCGCACGCACTCCCGAGACGCCCGACCAGGTCTGGCTGGTCGAGCATCCGCCGGTCTACACGTTGGGCCAGGCGGGCGACCCCGCGCACCTGCTGGCGCCGGACGAGCGGATCCCGGTGGTCCAGATCGATCGTGGCGGGCAGATCACTTACCACGGTCCGGGACAGGTCGTGGCTTACCTTTTGCTCGACCTGCGCCGCCGCAAGCTGATGGTGCGCGAGCTGGTGCACGGCATCGAGCAGGCCGTGCTCGACACGCTCGCGGCGTATAATCTCGCAGCCGAACGCAAGCCCGGCGCCCCCGGCATCTACCTGTCCGGCGGGCCGCACCAGGGCGCCAAGATTGCGGCGCTCGGCCTCAAGATCCGCAACGGCTGCAGCTACCACGGTGTCAGCCTCAACGTGCAGATGGACCTGTCGCCGTTCCTGCGCATCAATCCCTGCGGCTATGCCGGACTGGAAACGGTCGACATGGCCACTGCGGGAGCCACCTGTCCGGTGGCGGATGCAGACGGCGCGCCGGTGCCCGTGACCGCGGCAACACAACCCGAGATCGCACAACGCCTGGCGGCTGCATTGTGCGAGGTGCTGGCAGTGCACGAGGCTCGCGTGCTGGCGGCTGAAGAACCCGCCGCCCCGGCCCTGGCCTCCTAGTCAAAAGCGAAATGCACGCCGAACGCGTGCGGAGAAATGTATGAGCGACGCACTGATCGCCCCGATCGCATCTTCCAGCGAAGCCCCGCAATCCCCCGCGGAGCAGTACGACCCGACCCGCAAGCAGAAGTCGGCCGACAAGACCGCGCGCATCCCCATCAAGATCGTGCCGGCCGAGAAGCTCAAGAAGCCGGACTGGATCCGCGTGAAGGCCGCCACCGGCAATTCGCGTTTCTATGAGATCAAGGACATCCTGCGCGCCAACAACCTGGTGACGGTGTGCGAGGAAGCCAGCTGCCCGAATATCGGCGAATGCTTCGGCAAGGGCACCGCCACCTTCATGATCATGGGCGACAAGTGCACGCGCCGCTGCCCCTTCTGCGACGTCGGCCACGGGCGTCCGGACCCGCTCGATGTGAACGAGCCCGGCAACCTGGCGCGCACCATCGCCCAGCTCAAGCTGAACTACGTGGTGATCACCAGCGTCGACCGCGATGACCTGCGCGACGGCGGCGCCCAGCACTATGTCGACTGCATCTCGCAGACCCGCGAGCTGTCGCCCGACACCCGCATCGAAGTGCTGGTGCCCGACTTCCGCGGCCGCCTCGACAAGGCGCTGGACATCCTGCAGGCGTGCCCGCCCGACGTGATGAACCACAACATGGAAACCGTACCGCGCCTGTACAAGCAGGCCCGCCCGGGCGCCGACTATGCGCACTCGCTCAAGCTGCTGCAGGAATTCAAGCGCCGCAATCCCAACGTGCCGACCAAGTCCGGCCTGATGGTCGGCCTGGGCGAGACCGACGAGGAAATCCTGGAAGTCATGCGCGACATGCGCGCGCACGACATCGACATGCTGACCATCGGCCAGTACCTGGCGCCGTCGAACCACCACCTGCCGGTACTGCGCTACGTGCATCCCGACACCTTCAAGATGTTCGAGGACGAGGCCTACAAGATGGGCTTCACCCACGCTGCCGTGGGGGCGATGGTGCGCAGTTCGTACCATGCCGACCAGCAGGCGCATCAGGCGGGGTTTGCCTGAGCTGGGTGGTTGGTGGATGGAATGAGAACGGCCGGGAAATTTTTCCCGGCCGTTTTGCTTTAAGGCGTGCGGCTTGGCGGAACGCTCGCCGGCGTCGCTTCATTCTGCGCGTTCAGCATTGTCTCGTAGTCCTGGCCGCCATAAAACAAGCCAATTATCGAAACCTTGCTGGGACCCACGGCAAACGCGATCACGGCGCGCTTCTTGTAATGGGTAATCCGCAGGCCGGGCCGCACGTCATCGCGACAGGTACCGCGATGTGGAAACGTGCCGAGCGACTCGCAATACTCTACGATCGCGTCGGTGTACCGTGCCGCAATGTAGGCGAGGCTTCTTCGGCGATATAGTCGTAAAGGCTCTCAAGTTGCTCCACAAACTCCGGCGCGAAGACGACGGCATAGGTTCTCATCGGGCTTTGGTTTTCCCAGCCTGTCTGGCAGCCAGACGGGCGCGAACGTCATCTGCGCTCACGGCCCGGGACGGATCAGCCTGAAGCGCATCATAGGCCGGGCCGACCTGCTGCAGCAGCCACGCGTCCACGGCCCGGTCGCGCGCGAGCAACGCGCGCAGGCCATCGCGAATGACCTCGCTTTCACTGGCGTATTCGCCCGACCGCACCTTGTCCTTGACCGCCTGAGCCATCTCGGTCGGCAGCGTTACGCTCAATTGTTGAGTGGTTCGCATGACGATCTCCAATCGATAGGATTTAATCCTACTCCGTAGGGCGTGGTGCCGTCCATCGGCATGTCCTCTCCATCCTAGGGTCAACCCGACTGTCCCGCGACAGTGCATTTCGATACGATGAATTCATCGATAAATTATCGATGAAATACAAACACGTCACATTCCCACTTGTCTGCCTACACTGGGTAGCAAGTGCGCTACCGGGACTCTGATGAACTGCACCGTCCACCGACTCGCCGAGCAGGCGCTGCTGTACAGCGTCGCGCCGCCCGCATCGCTGGCCGTCCAGCGCCGGATCTGGGCCATGGCCGCGCGTGCCGCGGACTGGCGTGGCGTGGTCGACGTGGTGCCGGGCATGAACAACCTGACCGTGATCTTCGACGGCAGTGCCGACGTCGACGCGCTCGAGCGCAACCTGAAGCTGGCGTGGGCCTCGGGCGAGGCGCGCAGCGCGACCGGCAAGCTGGTCGAGATCCCGGTGCGCTACGGCGGCGAGCATGGCCCGGACCTGGGCGATGTCGCCGCGCATACCGGCCTGACGCCGCAGGAAGTGGTGCGCCGCCACGCGGCGGGCGAGTACGTGGTCTATTTCCTCGGCTTCCAGCCCGGCTTTGCCTATATGGGCGGGCTGGCGCCGGAACTGGCCACGCCGCGCCGGCGCGAGCCGCGGGTGGCGGTGCCGGCGGGCTCGGTCGGCATCGGCGGCGAGCAGACCGGCATCTATCCGGCGGTGCTGCCGGGCGGCTGGCAGCTGATCGGGCGCACCGACGCCGAACTCTTCGTGGCGGACCGCGATCCGCCGTCCCTGTTCGCGCCCGGCGATACCGTGCGCTTTGTCGCCGAGGAAATCAGCGCGTGATCGAGATCCTTCGTCCCGGCGCGCTCGCCTCGGTGCAGGACCTGGGCCGTACCGGCTTCCGCCGTTTTGGCGTGGGCCGCTGCGGCGCCATGGACATGCTGGCGGTCGAAGTCGGCAACCGCCTGCTTGGCAATGCACCCGGCTGCGCCGCCATTGAATTCACGCTCGGCCGCGCCGCGGTGCGCTTCCATGCCGATCTGCGCGTGGCCCTGGCCGGCGCCGAATGCGGCGCCAACCTCGACGGCGTGCCGGTGTGGTCGTGGCATGCGTTCGACGCGCACAAGGGCGAGACCCTGACGCTGCCGTCGACACGCGGCGGCACGCGCGTGTACCTGTGCGTGGCGGGCGGCATTGCGGTAGAGCCGGTGATGGGCTCGCGCAGCACCGACCTGAAGTCCGGTTTCGGCGGGCTGGGCGGCCGCGCGCTGCAGGAGGGTGACCGCCTGCCCGCGGGGCGGCCGGGGCTGGAGGCCGAGTCTGACTGGATCGGCGTGCAGGCGCCGGCGTGGGCGCTGCCCGCCGGGGTCGAAGGCAAGGCCACGGTGATCCGCATGCTGCCGGGTCCGGAATACGATGACTTCGACGCGGCCTCGCAGGCCGCGCTGTGGCAGGCCGACTGGACCGTCACGCCCAACAGCAACCGCATGGGCCTGCGCCTGAACGGGCCGGCGCTGGCGCGGCGCCCCGAGCGCAGCGCCGACCTGCTGTCGCACGGCGTGGTGCCAGGCGTGATGCAGGTGCCGCCGGCGGGCCAGCCGATCGCGCTGATGGCCGATGCGCAGACCACCGGCGGCTATCCCAAGATCGGCGTGGTGATCGGCGCCGACCTGTGGCGGCTGGCGCAGGTGCCGCTGGGCGCGCCGGTGCGCTTCGTGCAGGTCACGCTGGCGCAGGCACAGGCCGCGCAGGATGAGCTGGCCCGCTACCTGCGCCAGATCGAGCAGGCGCTGCGGTGGCAGGGCGATGGCATGCCCATCGCCGCGCGCCGGCGCGCGCGCACGCGCGCGGCAGCATAAGGAAGGCGCCAGGGCGCCGCACAGGAGCACAGGAGAATGGCAATGCAGATCGATTTGAACGCGGATCTTGGCGAAGGCTGTGGCAATGACGAGGCGCTGCTGGCGCTGATCAGCTCGGCCAATATCGCCTGCGGCTGGCACGCGGGCGACGCCGCCACCATGGTGCAGACGGTGCGCTGGGCGCTCGCGCGCGGCGTGGCGATCGGCGCGCACCCGAGCTACCCCGACCGCGAGAACTTCGGCCGCACCGAGATGCAGCGCGACCCGGAACACGTCTACGCCGACGTGCTGTACCAGATCGGCGCGCTCGCCGCCATCGTGCGCGCGCAGGGCGGCGTGCTGCATCACGTCAAGCCGCATGGCGCGCTGTACAACCAGGCCGTGCGCGACCCGGCGCTGGCGCGCGCGATCGTGCGCGCGGTGCGCGACTTCGACCCCGACCTGGTGTTCTTCGGCCTGGCCGGCAGCCAGATGATCGACGTGGCGAAGGAGGCCGGCCTGCGCGTCAGGCAGGAGGTCTTCGCCGACCGCGGCTACAACCCCGATGGCACGCTGGTCAAGCGCGGCACGCCCGGCGCGCTGCACGACGACGAGGAAGTTGCCCTGGACCAGACCCTGACCATGGTGCGCGAGCAGCGCGTGCGCGCCATCGACGGCACCTGGGTACCGATTCAGGCCGAAACCGTGTGTCTGCACGGCGACGGCGCCCACGCGCTGGCCTTTGCGCGCCGCATCCGGGAACGGCTGGGCGCAGAAGGCATCGCGATCCGCGCCGGCGACTGAGCGCGTTCCTGCGCCTGCACGCCGGCATTTCCCCCACGCGGCTTGCCCCGTCACGCGTCACGACGGCTGCTGTCCGCGCGCCTTCGTTATCTTCGTTTGGTGTTTCCATGGAACAGGCAGTCAATCTCTGGCCCCTTGTCGGGGTGGGCGTCATCATCGTCGGCTTCGTGCTGCGCTTCAATCCCATGCTGGTGGTGGTGCTCGCCGCGCTGGCCACCGGGCTGGCCGCGCCGATGCCGCTGATGCAGATCTTCGCCGCGATCGGCACCGCCTTCGTCAAGGCGCGCAACCTGCCGCTGATCATCCTGCTGCCGCTGGCCGTGATCGGCCTGCTCGAGCGCCACGGGCTGCGCGAGCACGCGCAGGCGTGGATCGCGCGCATCGCCTCGGCCACGGTCGGGCGCCTGCTGATCGTCTACCTGGGCGTGCGCGAGCTGACCGCGGCGATCGGCCTGACCAGCCTCGGCGGCCATCCGCAGATGGTGCGCCCGCTGCTGGCGCCGATGGCCGAGGGCGCGGCCGAAAGCCGCTTCGGCCACCTGCCCGAGCCGGTGCGCCAGCGCGTGCTGGCGTTCTGCGCCGCCACCGACAACGTCGGCCTGTTCTTCGGCGAGGACATCTTCGTCGCGTTCGGCGCGATCGCGCTGATGCATACCTTCCTGCTGTCGTCGAATATCGAGGTCGAGCCGCTGCATATCGCCGTGTGGGGCATCCCCACCGCGATCTGCGCCTTCCTGATCCATGCCGTGCGCCTCAAGCGCCTGGACGGCTGGCTCGAGCGCGAGCTGGGCCCGAACGGCGCCCGTGCCGCCCGTGGCGCCCGCGCCGCCGTGCCTGCACAGAGCGCCGAGTAAGGAGAGCGCGCCATGATTATTTCGATCGAATATCTCTACTGGCTCGCCGGCCTGGTGCTGGCCATCACCGCGCTGATGACCTTCACCGACCGCGCGCATCCGCGCCGCCTCAGCACCGGCCTGTTCTGGCTGCTGTACGCGATCGTGTTCCTGGTCGGCGACCGGCTGCCGCCGGCGGCGGTCGGCATCGGCGCGGTGGTGATGGCGCTGATCGCCGGCTTCGGCGGCGTCGGCCACGGCAAGCACGACAGCCTGCCCGAGGCAGAGCGCCGCGCCAGCGCGAGCCGCCTCGGCAACCGGCTGTTCATCCCGGCGCTGCTGATCCCGCTGGTGACCGTGATCGGCACCATGCTGTTCAAGGACGTCAAGCTGGCCGGCGTGCCGCTGCTCGATCCCAAGAACGTGACCTTCGTTTCGCTGGGGATCGGCTGCCTGGTCTCGCTGGCGGTGGTGTGCTGGCTCACGCGCGACACCGTGGCGCAGGGCCTGCGCGAATCGCGCCGGCTGACCGAGTCGCTGGGCTGGGCGCTGGTGCTGCCGCAGATGCTGGCGATGCTGGGGCTGGTGTTTGCCGACGCGGGCGTGGGCAAGGCGGTGGCGCACCTGACCACTGCCTATATCAACCTGGACTACAAGCTGGTGGCAGTGGCGGTCTATTGCGTCGGCATGGCGCTGTTCACGGTGATCATGGGCAATGGCTTCGCCGCCTTCCCGGTGATGACCGGCGGCGTCGGCGTGCCCATCCTGGTCGGCATGTTCGGCGGCAATCCTGCGGTGATGGCGGCGATCGGCATGTTCTCGGGCTATTGCGGGACGCTGATGACGCCGATGGCCGCCAACTTCAATATCGTGCCGGCGGCGCTGCTGGAACTCGACGACAAGAACGCCGTGATCCGCGCGCAAGTGCCGACCGCGCTGGCGATCCTGGCGGCCAATATCGTGCTGCTGTACTGGCTGATGTAAGCGCAGGAGCCCCGCCATGCCTACCGTGCTGCTGACCGGCTTCGAGCCGTTCGAGGATGAACCGATCAACCCGTCGTGGGAAGCCGTGCGCGCGCTCGACGGCGAACGCGTCGGCGACGCGATGATCGTCGCGCGCCAGCTGCCGTGCGTGTTCGGCGCGGCGATCGCCGCGATCGGCGAACTGCTCGACGCGCTGCGGCCGACGCTGGTGATCGCCGTCGGCCAGGCCGGCGGACGCGCCGAGATCTCGGTCGAGCGCGTGGCGATCAATGTCGACGATGCGCGCATCGCCGACAATGCCGGCGCCCAGCCGATCGACACCGCCATCGTCGCCGACGGCCCGGCGGCTTACTTTGCCACGCTGCCGATCAAGGCGATGGTGCGCGACATGCGCGCGGCCGGCGTGCCGGCGTCGGTGTCGCAGAGCGCCGGCACCTTCGTCTGCAACCATGTGTTCTACGGGCTGATGCACCGGCTCGCGCGGCAGCCGGACGGCGCGGTGCGCGGCGGCTTTATCCATATTCCGTACCTGCCCGAGCAAGCGGCACGCCATCCGGGCCAGCCGAGCCTGGCGCACGAGACGCTGGTGAAGGGCCTGCGCACCGCGGTGGCCACGGCGCTGTCGACCCGCACCGACGTGCGCGAGCAGGGCGGGCAGTTGCACTAGCTGCCGCCGCCGCCAGCGCGCCCCGGCTTACTCCTGCAGGTTGGCCGCGGCCGCCTCGCGCCGTGCCGCGGCCTTCCTCATCGCATGGCGGCGCAGGCTGACCTGTTCGAAGCGCCAGATCACATAGCAGAACGCCAGGAACGGCCATAGCCAGCCGAGCCACTGCGCCAGGCTGTTGAAGTGGATGAAGCGGCCCATGCGCCAGCCTTGCTCCGAGATCCACGCATAGGGATTGGACGGCAGCACGTTGGTCAGCGCCACCAGCACGATCAGCGCCGCCATCGCCAGCACCGTGCGCAGCCAGCGCGGCAGGTACAGCAGCAGCGCCAGCACCAGCGAACTGGTCAGCAGCGCGAAGCGTCCGCCTTCGGACAGCCAGACGAAGGCGCTTTCGGTCGGAAACTGCAGCTCGGCCGCGGTGGCCTTGAGCAGCAGCGCCGCCGCCAGCAGCCCCACCAGGATGCGCAGCATCGGCGCGCTGCGGCGCATCGCGATCGAGGCGAACAGGCCGGTGCCGATCCAGCTGCTGGCGGTCACCAGCGATTCCAGCAATTGCTGGCTCTGCATGTCCTCGGGCCGCAGGCCGATATGGTCCTGCCACGCCTCCAGCTGCGGGAACACCATCTGCAGCACCTGCATCGGCCAGGATTCCGGGTCGGTCAGCCATTCGCGCACGATGCCGCCCATGCCGAACAGGTGCTCCTGCGGAAACACCTGCGCGAACGGCCACAGCAGCAGCAGGATGATGGCGAAGCTGGCATGCGGCTCGAACCACGCGTGGCGCAGCCGGGTCAGGCGGCCGTCGTCGATCAGCGCGCGCGTGAACGGCGCCACCACGGCGCCGCCGAGCAGCGCGCCGAGCGCATTGGTGATCAGGTCGATGTTGGACGAGATGCGGCTGGGCAGCCAGGTCTGGAACGCCTCCATGCACGCCGACAGCAAGGCCCCGGCGACCAGCGCCACCAGCGTGGCGCGCCCGCCCGACACGCGCGGATGCAGCGACAGCACCACCAGCGCGCCGAACGGGAAATACCCCAGCACGTTGGTCAGCAGGTCGAAGCTGGTGATGTAGCGGGGCTTGGGCGCGCTGAGAAAGGCAAAGGGCGAGATGCCGTTGTCGATCCAGCCGGAGAATGGGTACAGGCTGGCATACACCACCAGCAGCGTGAAGCAGAGCAGCCCCACGCGCGCCAGCGGCGAGTGCTGCGGCGCGGTGGCGGGTGGCGTGGGCACAGCCGCCGGCGGCGGCGCGGAGAGCGGCGGAGGAGCCGGCTCCATGGCAAATCTCCTGTTGCTTTACTTTAGCTGCAGCGTGCCGATCCAGTCGAGCAGCGCGGCAATCACGGCATCGCTGGCTTCGGCCAGCGCCTTGACGCCGCCGGCGCCATCGGCGCTGGGCGCGGGCCGGCGCGCCTCGAAGGTCTGCTGGCCGAGCATGCCGTGCCGGTACACGGTGGCGCGCAGCCGCACCACGCCCTCGCTGGTGGTGGCGCTGTCGAAGACCTGGTCGAACTCGAGCAGGTCCACCTTCAGCGCCGGCACGCTGCTGTCGCCGGACCAGCCCAGCGTGCCGCGCGCGGCCACGGCCTCGCGCAGGCGCTCGTCGAACAGGCGCGTAGGCGACATCACCCAGCGCTGCGTGGCATAGGCCTGCAGGCGCTGGGCCTGCGCGTACTGCAGCCGGTAGAACAGGGCATTGCCTTCCAGCCAGTTGGGCCCGTCGGTCTGCGCCACGCGCAGTTTGGGCAGCGGGGCGGGCGCAGGGTTCCCGCTGCCGGCGGCCGCGGGCGCGGCCACGGCCGGGCCGAGGTCATAGGTGATGGTGGGCTCGCCGCGCGTCAGCGCGCAGCCCGACAGCGCCAGCGCGGCGGCGGCGAGCAGCAGGGCGGCGCGCAGGCGCACGGGCGCGGAGCGCAGGAAGCGTGGCATCTCGGTCGCAGGGGTCACGGCGGATTCTCGCGGTTGGCGTTTGGCGTTATCGAGGGAGCGAAGGGCTGGGGCGTTGCCGCATGCCGGCCGCGCTATGGCGCGGCGCTGAAGCCCGGTTCGCCCGGGCCTGGCGTGGGCGCGGGCGCGCCGAACAGCACGCTGCTCGGGCTCTCGTTGAACTGGCCGGCGGCGCGCTCGAAGCTGCGCGCGGTCTGGCGCGCGTCGCGCGCGAGGCCATTGAGCTGCGGCAGGGTCTCTTCGCTGAAGGTGCCGGCCGCCGCCTGCACCGACGCGGCCGCGCCCTGCAGGTCGCGCCCGACGCTGTCGACGGTGCGCATCACGGTGCCGTTGGGGTTGGCCAGTTCCTGCGTCAGGCGCCGGGTCGATGCCAGCGTCGCGTTCAAATTCTCGGCCACTTTCGGCAGGCGCTGCGCCGCCGGTGCGAGCGAGTCGGACAGGCGCGAATAGTCTTCGGCGGTCTTGCGCACCGAGCGGATCGCCGCCATCAGCTCGTCGCGGTTGGCCCCCTGGAACATGTCGTTGAGCGAACCCATCAGGGTCTCGGCCTGGGTCAGCAGCGAATCGCCGCGCTTTTCCAGTTCCTCGAAGAAGCCGGGGCGCATGGCGATGCGCGCCACCGCCCGTGGCGAGGTGGGCAACGGCGGCGAGCCGGTGGTGCCGTCGTGCGCGGCGGAATCGTCAAGCTGGATGTAGGCGATCCCGGTCACGCCCTGGAAGCCCAGCGTGGCGTAGGTGGTGCGCGTGATCGGGGTATCCTGGTTGACGCTGACGCGCACGATGATCTGGCCCGGCACCTGCGGATCGAACTTGATCGACTCGACCTTGCCCACCGCCAGCCCGCGGTACTTGACGTCGGCCTGCGGACCCAGGCCGTTGACGGTGGAGCGGGTGATCAGGTCGTACGGCACGCGCACCGCGTGGTCGCTGCTGAACCAGAAGATCGCGAACAGCACCAGCACGGCCAGGCCGATGGTGAACACGCCGGCGAGGAAGGCGTGGGACTTGTTTTCCATCATGCTTCTCCAGGGGGCGGCGCCGCGGGCTGCCCGGGCTGGGGCAGCGCCTGCAGGGCGCGCTGGGCGCGCTCGCCCAGGAAATACTCGCGGATGAAGGGGTGCTCCACCTTCACCACCTGCGGGATCGGCGCGGCCGCGATCACCTTGTGGTCGGCCAGCACCGCGACGCGGTCGGACAGCGCCACCAGCGTGTCGAGGTCGTGCGTGATCATGACCACGGTCAGGCCCAGCTCGCGGCGCAGCTCGCGGATCAGCGCGACGTAGTCGTCGGACGCCATCGGGTCCAGGCCGGCAGTGGGTTCGTCCAGGAACAGCAGCTCGGGTTCCAGCGACAGCGCGCGCGCCAGCGCCACGCGCTTGATCATGCCGCCGGACAGGTCCGACGGCATCTTGTCGGCATCGCGCGCGGACAGCCCCACCAGCTGCAGCTTGAGTAGCGCCGCCTGGCAGATCAGATTGTCGGGCAGCGCGCGCAGTTCGCGCAGGGGCAGCGCGATATTGTCGATCACCGACAGCGCCGAGAACAGCGCGCCGCGCTGGAACTGCAGACCCCAGCGGCTGCGCAGCGCCTGCAGCTGCGCCGGCGCCAGCCGGGCCGGGTCCTCGCCGAAGACCTTGATGGTGCCTGAGGTGGGGCGCTCCAGCCCGACGATCTGGCGCAGCAGCACGGTCTTGCCGCTGCCCGAGCCGCCGACGATCGACAGCACCTCGCCGCGGTAGACGTCGAGGTTTACATGGTCGTGCACCACCGCCTTGCCGAAGCGCTTGACCAGGTCGCGCACCTCGATCACCGGGGTGCGGTCGGGCGCGCGTTGCGGCGCGCCTGGCGGATTCATGTTCGCTGGCGCCGCGCTCACAGGCCCACGTCCTTGAACAGGATGGCGAACACCGCGTCGGCCAGGATCACGATGGTGATCGCGGTCACCACCGAGGCGGTGGTGCCTTCGCCCAGGCTCTGGGTGTTGGGCTTGATGCGCAGGCCGAAGTGGCAGGCGGTCAGCGCGATCAGGATGCCGAACACCACGCCCTTGCCCAGCCCCAGCCACAGGTTGGCCACCGGCACCGCATCGGGCAGCTCGCGCAGGAAGAAGGCGGCGCTGATGCCCAGCTGCATGCGCGCGGCCAGCATGCCGCCGGCGAGCGCCATCACGTCGGTCCACGCCACCAGCAGCGGCATGGCGATGGCCAGCGCGATCACGCGCGGCATGATCAGCCGGAAGCCGTGCGAGATGCCCATCACGCGCATCGCGTCGAGCTCTTCGGTCACGCGCATCACGCCGATCTGCGCGGTGATGGCCGAGCCCGAGCGCCCCGCGATCAGGATCGCGGCGAGCACCGGCCCCAGTTCGCGGATCACCGCCATGCCCAGGATGTTGACGATGAAGGTGCTGGCGCCGAAGGTGCGCAGCTGGTTGGCCGACAGGTACGACAGCACGATGCCGATCAGGAAGCCGACCAGCGCCGTGATCCCCAGCGCCTTGTAGCCCACGTTGTAGATATTGGCCGAGATCTCGCGCCACGGGCCGCGCTGCGGCGTGCGCGCGAAGCGCAGCAGGTCGAATGCCAGCTGGCCCAGCATGGTGATGCCGTTGCCCAGCTGCGCGCCGAACGACATCACGTTGGCGCCGAGCAGCGTGACCGGGTTGAAGCGGTCCACCATGTGCTTTTTCCAGCCCTCGTCATGCACCGCGGCAATGCGCTCGAACACGCGGCGCTGGCCCTCGCTCGCCTCGAGCCGTTGCGGCAGCTGGCCGTTCCAGGCCTGCCACAGCAGCTGCCCGCCGATATGGTCAAGGCGCTCGATGCCGGCCAGCGACCATTGCGCATGATCCGGCGCCTGCGCCAGCTCATGCAGCTGCGCGCGCAGCTGCCGCGCCTGGCGGCACCCGGCCAGCGCGAGCGCGGTCCAGTCGCCACGCAGCTGTACGCTGACGGTTCCGTCCCCGCGCGTGATCTGGAAGTCTGGCGTCGTCTGGCGTTCCAAGGGCTAGCGATGTGATGGCCGAGTCTCGATTCTAAGCCACGCGCCCCGCTGGCGCGACCGCGCCGTGCCCGGGCGCGTGCCGCGGGGCGCGGCACGGCTACAATGCGGCATCCGCCGCAGGACCGGGGTCCCTTCCGGTGCCTGCCTGTTCCGACCGCGCTCCCGTCCATCCCAGTCCCTTGCCGCGCATGTCCGCCGTTCCTCCGAATCCTCCCGATACGCCCACTGCCACGTCCTGGCGCATCGATGCCGGCGCGCTGCGCGCCATGCTGTCGCCGGCGCTGCGCGACTGGACCCTGGAACTGGTCGACGAAACCGGCTCGACCAATGCCGACCTCACCGCGCGGTGCCGCCAGGCGCCGTGGTCCGACGCCGGCACGCTGCGCCTGGCGTATCGCCAGACCGCCGGGCGCGGGCGCCAGGGCCGGCCGTGGCAGGGGCAGGCCGGCATGACGTTCTCGGTGGCGCTGCCGCTGGCGCTGGCGCCGGCGCAGCTGAGCGGCCTGAGCCTGGCGGTGGGCCTGGCGCTGGCCGAGGCCCTGGCCGACGTCGCCCCGGCGCTGGGCGCGCGGGTGGGGTTGAAATGGCCCAATGACCTGCAGATCGATGGCCGCAAGCTGGCCGGCATCCTGATCGAGTCGGTGCCGGCGGGCCCGCAGCGGGTCTGGGCAGTGATCGGCATCGGCCTGAACCTGGTGCGCGATGCGCAGATGGAGGCCGCGCTGGGCCGCCAACTGGCGGGCGTGGCCGAGGGCATGCCGGGCTTCGATGCCGGGCGCGATGCGCCGCGCCTGCTGGCGGCGGTGCTGGAGCGGCTGGCGGCGATGCGCGCGGACTTCCTCGCGCATGGCTTCGGGCCGATGGCGCGGCGCTGGTCCGCCGCCGATGCCTACCGCGACCAGCCGGTGCGGCTGCTGCACGACGGCCAGGTGATCGCCGAAGGCATGGCGCGCGGCGTCGACGAGGCCGGCCACCTGCTGCTGGAAACGCCCGCCGGGCTGGAGCGCATCGCCAGCGGCGAGCTGTCGCTGCGGCCCGCCCCGGGAAAGGCAGGCGACGCATGACCCCGCCGCGGCTGCTGGTCGATATCGGCAATACCCGGCTCAAGTGGGCGTGGTGCGAAGCCGGTGCGGCGCTGCCTGCCACGGGTGCCCTGCCCACGCCGTGGCAGCACGCCGGCGCGGTGGCGCATGCCGAGGACGGCGCGTTGCGGACGCTGGCCGCCGAGCTGCGCACGCTGCGCGCCGGCGGGCCGACGCCGTCGGTGTGGATCAGCAACGTGGCCGGGCCGGTGCTTGCCGCCGCCGTCGATGCCGCGCTGGCCGATGCCTTCGGCGGCTGCGCGCCGGTGCAATGGGTGCGCAGCGCCGCCGCGCATGGCGACCTTGCCAACGGCTATCGCGAACCCACTCAGCTGGGCGTCGACCGCTGGACCGGCGCCGTCGGCGCGCACCGCTGGCTGCCGCACGACACGCTGCTGCTGGTGACCGCCGGCACCGCCACCACGCTGGATATCGTCACCGTGGCGGCGGATGGCGGCGCGCGCTTCGAAGGCGGCCTGATCCTGCCGGGGCTGGCGCTGATGCTGGGCACGCTGGCACGCAATACGGCGCAGCTGCCGGCGCTGGATGTCGGCGAGGCCGGCAGCGTCGCCGGCGCGCAGCGGCGCTGGGCCGACAACACCCACGACGCCATTGCCGCCGGTTGCCTGGCGGCGCAGGCTGGCGCGATCGAACGCACCTGGCGCGCGCTGGGCGAGCGCGGCGAGGCTGCGCGCCCGCCGCGCTGCGTGCTGTCGGGCGGCGCGCGCGGCGCGCTGGCCGGGGCGCTCGCGGTGCCGTTCGAGATGCACGATAATCTGGTGCTGCTCGGCCTGCATGCGATGGCCCTGGCCGACGCGTAACGACGCTACCTCCCCACCTCCGTCCGATTCCCCATGATCACCCGCTCGCTGCGCTTCGCATTGCTGTTGCTGCTGGTCGCCAACGCCGTGCTGTTGGCGGCGGTGCTGGGCGCGTTTGGCGCGCAGCCGCTGTCGGGCTGGTTCGAATCGCCGCGCGAGCCGCACCGGCTGGAGCAGCAGGTGCGGGGCGAGCGCATGCGGCTGCAAGCGCCGCCGGCCATGCCGGCGTCGGCACCGGGCGCGTAGCGCCGGCGCAGTGCCTCAGCCGCCCTGGCGAACCTTGGTCAGCAGCTTGGTGGTCGAGCGGTCGTGCAGGAAGGGGATGGCATAGGCCTGGCCGCCCCAGCTGCGCACCAGCCGGGTTTCTTCCAGCGTGTCGATATCGTAGTCGCCGCCCTTGACGTAGATGTCGGGCCGCACCAGGCGGATCAGCTCCACCGGCGTCTGTTCGCGGAACATCGCCACCAGGTCGACCGAGGCCAGCGCGGCCAGCAGCGCCATGCGGTCGGATTCATGGTTGAGCGGGCGGTCGTCGCCCTTGCCCAGCATCTTCACCGACGCATCGCTGTTGACCCCGACCACCAGGCTCGCGCCCAGCGCGCGCGCCTGCGCAAGGTAGGTGGCATGGCCGCGATGCAGGATGTCGAAGACGCCGTTGGTAAACACCAGCGGGCGCGGCAGCGCGGCGATGCGCGCGGCCAGCGCGGCGGCGTCGTCGGCGGGAGTCAGCTTGGATTCGAAGGCGGGTACGGACATGGATCGGGACATGGGATGGTTGGAGGCCGGCACCGTGGCGGAGCCGGCGCGCTTGCCCGAATGGTACCTGTTCTTGCGGCGCGCTCCGGGCCGGTGCCGGCTGGCGCCGTCGCGCCACGGTAGCGGCGACCGGCACGGCAAGGATGTAGTAACCGGCTACTACCTGCGCGGCGGCTGGCGCGCTTATCATCCGCGGCACCGTATTTCCGGGAACAGGAAAACGGCGTTGCACCCTACCCGCCAGGGCCGGACCGGATCCGGCGCGCCGCCGCGGGCCGCATTTGTCGGGAATGCGTGAAGGCAAGAAAGAAGGTAAGAAAGAAGGTAAAAAAATGCCCCGCTTCGGCGGGGCATTTTTTTGTCCGGACCGGACCGACCAGGCCTATGCCGGGCGCGCCGCGCCGGCGCCTTGCAGGCTGGCGTTCAGCTCCTTGCGGTAGCGGTTCAGGTCCTGCACGGTTTCAAAGGTACGTTCGAACAGCAGCGACATGTTGTGCAGGATCCGTTCGATGACCTTCTTCTCCCAGCCTTCGTCGAAGCGGATCTGTTCGTCCAGCCATTTCTCGAGCCAGTCCGGGTCCGGCAGGCGCGACTGCACCGTGTCATTGGGGAACAGTGCCTTGTTGACGTGCAGGTTGGTCGGGTGCAGCGGCTTCTCGGTGCGGCGCGCCGAGGCCATCAGCACGCCGATCTTGGCGAAGGCCGCGCGCGCGCTGTCGCCGAACTGCGCCAGGTATTTCTTCATGTAGCGCAGGTAGGCGCCGCCGTGGCGGGCTTCGTCCTGCGACAGGGTGCGGTAGATATGCTTGATCACCGGTTCGGTGTGCCATTCGGCGGCACGGCGGTACCAGTGGTTCAGGCGGATCTCGCCGCAGAAATGCAGCATCAGCGTTTCCAGCGGCGGGGCCGGGTCGAACTCGAAGCGCACCGCGTGCAGTTCTTCCTCGGTCGGCACCAGGTCCGGGCGGAAGCGGCGCAGGTACTCCATCAGCACCAGCGAATGCTTCTGTTCCTCGAAGAACCAGATGCTCATGAACGCCGAAAAGTCAGAGTCGTGGCGGTTGTCGCGCAGGAACATCTCGGTCGCGGGCAGGGCGGACCATTCCGTGATCGCATTCATGCGAATGGTCTTGGCCTGGTCGTCCGTCAGCATGCTGGCGTCGAAGGAGTCCCAGGGGATGTCCTTGTCCATGTGCCAGCGGACGGCTTCCAACGATTTGAACAGTTCGGGGTAGAGCATGGTAAGCCTTTGAAATTACGGGCAGATTCTACCAGATGCGAATTATTCTCTTCTTCCTTTTTTAGGCGGGATCGGGGCGAATGCAACGCCTTGGGCGGGGTTTGGCGCCGCATGTTGCATATTCCGGGCGATCAGCGCCGCGGCGGCGCGGCAAAGTGCCTGCGCGGGCGCCCATGGCGCCCGCATGTGACGGTGGCGGCTCAGGGCGAGATCGCCTGCTCGGCTGGCTGGTCCCCCACGCCCGGCGCCGCGGGCGCCGCGCCCGGGACGACGCCGTAGAGGAAGGCCGCCAGCTCGTCGGCCTGGGCCTCGGCGTCGCGCTCGCCCAGCGCGATCAGCGCCTGCGTAAAGGCCGGCTCGAACAGCAGGTAGCTGGCGAACGCGGCGCCGCGCGCCTCGGTGCCGCCCAGCGGCGCCAGCAGCGCGCGCACGGTGCGCGGCAACTGCTTCTGGTGCTCGGCGGCGATGGCTTCGATCGGCTCGCTGGGCGCCACCGTCATGACCTGCACCGGGCGCCAGCCTTCGCGGTCGCCGGCGACCTCGGGCATGCGTGCCAGCAGCCGGTTGATATGCAGCAGCCGCTCCAGGTCGGCGTTCAGCCCGTCGAGGAAGATGCTGGCCAGCGCCTGGCCGCCCACCTGCGCCAGCGACGGATAGCCGCCCCCGGGCATGGTGTCGAACCAGCCCGAGCGCTGCCGCGACGCCGCGCCGATCGCCAGGATGCGCGACGCGCCCAGGTGGATCGCCGGCGACAGCGGCGACATCTGGCGCATGGTGCCGTCGCCGAACCACTCGTGGTGGCCGTCCAGTTCCAGCGGCATGGCGGGGAACAGGAACGGGATCGATGACGATGCCAGCAGGTGGTCCACGGTGATCTGCGCCGGCACCGCGATGCGCTGGCTGCGGTGCCACGGATGGATGCGGTGGTGCGACTGGTAGAAGGTCACATGGCGTCCGGTGCTGTACGACAGCGCCGTCACCGCGAACGCCTGCAGCGCGCCGCTGTCCAGGCTGGCCTGCACCCGCGCGGGCTCGAACAGCTCGCCCAGCATGCTGCCCAGCGGCGTGTTGTCGAACAGGGCGCGCGGCGCGCGCCGCTGGGTGGCCCAGCCCAGCGCCAGCGTCGACAGCCAGCGCGCTCCCGACACGCCCACGCGCAGCACATCGGTGCGGTAGACCTCGTCGGCATGGATGCTGTGCCAGAGCGCGCCCAGGCTCTGCGTGGCGGCCTGGAAGTCGCCGGCGTGGATGGCCAGCCCCGCGCCGTTGATGGCCCCGGCCGAGGTGCCGGCGATGATGCCGAACGGCAGCGCGGCCTGCGCCTTGCCGAGGCGCGCGGCGATGCGAGCCACGCCGTTGAGCACGCCGGCCTGGTAGGCGGCGCGTGCGCCGCCGCCCATCATGATCAGGGCGGTGGCGGCGGGGTTGGGACCGGAGGAGGGCGCCGCGGGGGGCAGCGGCAGGGAATCGCGGTGCATGGGGGCGGAAGCGGGGGCGTCGGGCCGTGGCGGGATCAGTTGGTGACGCTGCCTCCGGCGCCGTTGTTGCTGCCGTTACCGCCATCGCCGCCCTCGCCGGCATGCCGGGCCGGTTTGGCCTTGGCCGACTTCCTGGCAGCCGCTTTCTTCGCCGGTGCCTTCTTCGCGGCAGGCCTGGAGGCGCCGGATGATGGCGGCTCGCCGGCTGCCGCGGTCTTCGGCTTCCCTGCGCCGGATGGTGCGGCGCCGGCTGGCGTGGCGGCGCCGGCGGCGCCAAAGCCCCCCATGCCGCCCATGCCGAACGGCACCATGCTGGCCGCGGCGGCGCTGCTGGCAATCTGGTTGAACTGTTGTTGCAGCATGTCCCACCACAGCGCGGCGTTGGGCGCCCGGGCCGCCTCGGCGTCGCCGGCGGCGGGCTGGGCGGGCTGGGCGGGCTCGGCGGCGGGCGGCTCTGCCGGCTTGCCGCTGCCGGTATCGGCGCCGGTGCGTTGCGGCGCCTCGGCGCTGGGCGCGTTGGCCGCGCGCGCGACGTTGTCCATGGCCGATTGCATCGCCTCGGGCGACAGCGCGTTGCCGAAGGTCTGCAGCGCCACCAGCGTGGCGCGCTGCACTTCGAGTCCCTGGATGGTGGTGCGCAGCAGGTTGGTATTCAGCTGCAGCCAGCTTTCCACCGCCTTCAGGTCGGCGATGCGCTTGTCGAGGTCTTCCAGGTCCATCGGCGGCGTCATGGCCTGCAGGCCGGGCATCAGGCTGGCGGGCATGCCCGCCCCGCCCCAGAGTCGGCGCATGAAGTCGAAGCCGTTGGTGAAATCGGGAATCTGTCCGAACATGGTCGCGCGCTCCGTGTGCGGCGCAGCCCGTTGCCCGGACCTCCGGGAGCGCGGCTGCGTCGTCGTTACCTGAACTGAGGCGGCCGCTTCTCGCGCAGGCTCGCCATGCCTTCGTGCACGTCGGGGCCGGCAAAGCCCATGAATTCCAGCGCCAGCGAGGTATCGAAAGCGGGGCCGGCCATGCGCAGCCAGTTGTTGAGGGCATACTTGGTCCAGCGGATCGCGCTCTGCGATCCCGCCGCCAGCCGGTTGGCCACCTCGAACGCGCGCGCCACCAGTTCGTCCTCATCCACCGCCAGCGAGACCAGGCCGATCCGCTCGGCCTCTTCGCCGCTGACCGACTCGCACAGCATCAGATAGTACTTGGCCTTGGCCATTCCGCACAGCAGCGGCCACACGATCGCGGCATGGTCGCCGGCGGCGACGCCCAGGCGGGTATGGCCGTCGACGATGCGCGCGGTCTTGGCCGCGATCGAGATATCGGCGAGCAGGCCCGCCACCAGGCCGGCGCCGACGGCCGGGCCGTGCATCGCCGAGACCACCGGCTTGTCGCAGTTGATGACGTTGTAGACCAGGTCGCGCGCCTCGTGCCAGACGCGGGTGCGGGTGTCGAAGTCGTTGGCCATGTCCTCGACCAGCGCCAGGTCGCCACCGGCGGAGAAGCCCTTGCCCTCGCCGCGGATCAGCGCCACGCGCACGTCGGGGTCGGCGGACACGTCGCGCCAGATTTCGGCCAGCTCGCGGTGCATGCTGGCGTCCGCGGTGGCCAGCTTCTGGTTGGCCGACTGGGCCGCGCCCATGACGATTTCCAGGATCGGGCCGTGGCGGCGCAGAGTCAGCGCGCGGTAGCGCTCGTAGCGCGGGGACAGCGTGGCGGTGTCAGCGGAGGGCGTGGTCATGGGGGGCCTGTGAAGTGGGCGCCAGCGGGGGCGCCGATGCATGGTTAATTTGCCAACCGATCGGTCGGTTAATTATATGCAAATCCGGCACGCCGCCAGCGCTTGCTGGCCCGCCGTGCTTCAGGCGGCCGCCACCAACTGGTCGATCGCGCCGAACACCGAATGGCCCTGCGCGTCGAACATCTCGATCTTGACCGCGTCGCCAAACTTCATGAATTCGGTCACCGGCTGGCCTGCGTCGATGGTCTCGAGCATGCGCTTCTCGGCGATGCAGCAGTAGCCCTTGCTGCGGTCGACGTTGGAGATCGTGCCCGAGCCGACGATGCTGCCGGCGCGCACGTTGCGGGTCTTGCAGATATGCGCGATCAGCTGGCCGAAGTCGAACACCATGTCGGTGCCGCAGTCGGGCTGGCCCACCTTCTTGCTGTTCCAGTGCACGGTCATCGGCAGGTGCACCTTGCGCTCGCGCCAGGCCTCGCCCAGTTCGTCGGGCGTCACCGCCACCGGCGAGAACGCCGTCGCCGGCTTGCTCTGGAAGAAGCCGAAGCCCTTGCCCAGCTCGGCCGGGATCAGGTTGCGCAGCGAGACGTCGTTGGCCAGCATCACCAGCCGGATGGCGTCGCCGGCCTGCTCCGGGGTGGCGCCCATCTTCACGTCGCCGGTGATGACCGCGACCTCGGCCTCGAAGTCGATGCCGAAGGCCTCACTGGCGCAGACGATGTCGTCGTGCGGGCCCAGGAAATCGTCGGAGCCGCCCTGGTACATCAGCGGGTCGGTCCAGAACTCGGGCGGCATCTCGGCGCCGCGCGCCTTGCGCACCAGCTCGACATGGTTGACGTAGGCCGAGCCGTCGGCCCACTGGTAGGCGCGCGGCAGCGGCGCCATGCAGTCCTTCGGCGCGAATGCGAACGGATGGCGCGCGCGGCCGCCGTTGAGCGCGTCGTACAGGTCCTGCAGCTGCGGCGCGTAGAACTGCCAGTCGTCGAGCACGGTCTGCAGCCTGCCGGCGATGTCGTTGGCGAAGTGCGCGGTCTTCAGGTCGCGCGACACGACCACCAGCTGGCCGTCGCGTGAACCGTCCTTCAAAGTTGCGAGTTTCATGGAGCAGATACGGTAAGGATCCGGGCGCCTGCCCGGCAGGCGCAATGGCCGTTAGTCTAACGCGGCGCGCGCGCCGCTCAGTCGACCGCTCAGTCGACCGTAATGCCCTTGGCCTTGATCAGCTTGCCCCAGCGCTCGGCCTCGGCGCGCGCATAGCTGGCGAATTCCTCCGGCGAGCTTGACACCGCTTCCACGCCCACGCCTTCCAGCTTCTTCTGCACTTCGGGCGTCTTCAGCGCCTTGACCAGTTCGGCATTCAGCCGCGTGACCACGGCCTTGGGCGTGCCCGCCGGCGCCACCATGCCTTGCCAGGCGTAGGCCTCGAAGCCGGCCACGCCGCCTTCGGCAACGGTCGGCACACTGGGCAGCACGCCGAGGCGCTTGGGCGTGGCCACGCCCAGCGCGCGCAGCTTGCCGGCCTGCACGTTCTGCTGGCCCGAGGCCAGGTCCAGGAACATCAGGTCGACCTGCCCGGCCAGCAGGTCCTGCACCGCGGGGGCGGCGCCCTTGTAGGGCACGTGCGTCATCTTGACCCGGGTCTGGTCCATGAACAGCTCCATCGCCAGATGGTGCGGGCTGCCCGCGCCCGGCGAGGCAAAGTTGACCTTGCCCGGATGCTTCTGCGCATAGTCGATCGCTTCCTTGAGCGTGCGCGCGGGAAAGTTCGGGTTGGCCACCAGCACCAGCGGGAAGCGCGCCAGCTGGCCGATATAGACAAAGTCCTTGTCGACGTTGTAGGGCAGCTTCTTGTACAGCGACGGATTGGCGGCCAGCGTGGCGGTATCGGCGGTCAGCACGGTGTAGCCGTCGGGCTTGGCATGCGCCACCGCATCGGCGCCGACGATGGTGGCGGCGCCCGGACGGTTGTCGATCACCACCTGCTTGCCCAGCGCCGGCGTGATGGCCTGGGCCACGGTGCGCGCCACCACATCGGTGCCGCCGCCGGCGGGGTACGGCACCACCCAGCGGATCGGCTGCGACGGCCAGTTGTCGGCGCGCGCGGGTGCGCTGGCGGTGCACAGCAGGGCAAGCAGGGGAGCGGCCGTCAGGGCGGCAAGGACAGGGCGGAAGTAGCCAGCGGGGCGCATCGTTTGTCTCCATGGTAAAACGGAGCCCGGCTTTGCGACGGCATGCGCCGCGCCGGCCAGGTCTGTAGCGAAGAAAGTCTACCGAGCGCTTAAAAATTGGTAAATCGATTTCGCTATAGTAAATTTACCTAGGATTTTTCCCTTCCCCAGCCAGCAAGAGCCGCCTGCCACCCGCATGTCAGAGATCGAAGAAGAAGACGCCAAGCTGCGTTCCGGCATCCAGTCCATCGAGGTGGGCTTCAAGCTGCTGCAGGCGCTGGCGGCATCGCCGCGCGCGATGATGCTGCGCGACCTGGCCGCCGCCGCCGGCATGAATCCGGCCAAGGCCCACCGCTACCTGGTCAGCTTCATGCGGCTGGGGGCGGTGGCGCAGGATCCCGTCAGCGGGCGCTATGACCTGGGGCCGTTCGCGCTGCAACTGGGGCTGGCTGGGCTGAACCGCCTCGACCCGGTCAAGAAGGCGCGCCCGATCCTGTCGCAGCTGCGCGACGAGCTCGACCTGACCGCCGGCATCGCCGTGTGGGGCAACCACGGTCCCACCGTGGTGCACTGGGAGGAGTCCAGCCATCCGGTTACCGTCAGCCTGCGGCTGGGCGACGTGATGCCGATGCTGAACTCGGCCACCGGCCGGCTCTACGGCGCCTACCTGCCGCGCAAGCAGACACTGCCGCTGATCGAGCGCGAGCTGGGCGCGCGCGGCCACGACGGCGTGCCGGACATGCCGCGCACGCTGGCCGAGTACGACGCGATCTGCGCCGAGGTGCGCGCACATGGCGCCGCGCGCACGCTCGGCGGCGTGCTGCCGGGCATCAATGCGTTCTCGATGCCGGTGTTCGACGCCAATGGCCATCTCGCCATGGGGCTGATCGTGCTGGGCGCGCAAAGCATATTCGATGCAGAATGGGGCGGTACGATGGACCGGCGCGTACGCGCCATCGCCCAACAGCTCTCATCGGAACTCGGCTACCTTGGTGCCGCCGCCCCGGCCGGACAAACCGGCCCCGCCTAAACCTGACGCCCGTCCGGGCGCGGATCCCCGCGTCTGGCGCCGGCGCCGCTGGATATTTGTGATTGCGCTGGTGCTGCTGGTCCACCTGCTGGCGGTGGTGGGCCTGGTGCGCATGCCGGGGCCGCTGATCCCGGTCGATGTCAGCAACACTCCCACGCTGGAAGCGGTGCTGCTGCCGCCGCCGGCCCCGCCGGCCCCGCCCAAGCCACGGCAGATCGCGCGCGCGCCGCGGCCGCAGCCCAAGCCCGCGCCGCCGCCGCCCGAGCCGGAAGTGCCCGCCCCTGCCCCCGCTGCCGAGCCGGCGCCGCCGCTCGCCACCAGCCCGCAGGGTGCTGCCGAGATGGCCGCCGGCAGCGGCGGCGAAGGCAGTGCGGCCGGTCCCGCCGCCGCCGCCGCGCCGGCGCCTTCCGGCGGGCCGCAGGGCGGGGTCAACGGCGTGCGCTACAGCGCGCCCGCGTCGGCGACCATGCATTACGCCAGCTTCGTCAATGGCGTGCAGAACCCGGATGGCCTGATCCGCTGGGAGCAGGACGGCAGCCGCTACCGCCTCGCGGTCGAGACCCGCGTGCTGTGGTTCCGCTTCGCCTTCCAGAGCAGCGGCGCGCTGTCCGAGCAGGGGCTGTTGCCGGAACGCTACGAAGAGCGCCGCCGCAACAAGGTCGAAGCCTCGCGCATCGACACCGCCGCGGGCACCGTAACCTTCGCCTCGGGCGCGCAGGCGCCGTTCCCGCCCGGGGCGCAGGACCGCTTCAGCGTCTTCCTGCAACTGGTGGGGCTGGTGCGCGGCAATCCGCAGCGCTATGTCACGCCCGGTGTGACCGAATCGTTCCAGGTGGCCGACACCCGGGATGTCGAACCCATGCAAGTGCAGTATGTTGGAGAGGTCGACATCGACACCGGCCAGGGCGTGGTGCGTGCCAAGCACTTTGTGCGGCTGCCCCGCCGCGCCAACGACAGGCGCCGCGTCGAAGTCTGGCTGGCGCAGGCGCTGGGCTGGATGCCGGTGCGGTTGCGCCAGACCGAGCCCGACGGCACCCAGATCGACCTGGTGTACCGCGGCAGGGAAGGACCGTAGCGCCGCCGGGTTGCGCAGTTCCATGCAGGCTTGACCGAAAGGAGTCCACGCCATGACCGTTGCCACGCCGCCCACCGAAACCCGCCGCATCCACGCCGACGGCGCCGACCTGCACGTGCGCCTGGACGGGGCCGACGGGCCCTGGGTGATCCTGACCCACGCCCTGGCGGCCGACCATACCCTGTGGGACATCACCGCCGCGCACCTGGCCGGCCGCTATCGCGTGGTGCGCCCGGACCTGCGCGGCCACGGCGCCAGCGATGCCCCGCTCGGCCCCTACACCATGACGCGGCTGGCCGACGACGTGGTCGCCGTGATGGACGCGCTGGAGATTCCGCAGGCGCATTTCTGCGGCATCTCGGTGGGCGGGATGATCGGGCAGAGCATGGGGCTGCGCCATCCGGAGCGGCTGCTGTCGCTGACGCTGGTGGCGACCAACAGCCAGACGCCGATGGAAGCCCACCCGATGTGGCACAACCGCATCGGCCAGGCCGAGGCCCATGGCATGGCGGGCCTGGCCGACGCCACCCTCGGCCGCTGGCTGACGCCGGCCTTCCATGCGGCGCATCCGGACCAGGTGTTGCGTATTCGCGACATGTTTGTGGCCACCCAGGTACGTGGATACGTGGGGGTGGCCGAGGCCATCATGGCTTTTGACCTGGCCGGCGCGCTTTCCCGCATTCATTGTCCTACGCTGGTAGTAGCGGGCGAGCAGGACCAGGGCGCTACCGTGGCGATGGCGCAAAGCATTGCCGCGGCGATTCCCGGGTCCAGGCTCGAGGTGGTGCCGCAAGCGGCGCACCTGGTGCACGTGGAGCAGCCGGAACGCTTCCACGCCGCGCTGGACGCCTTCCTGGGAAGCGCCGCATGTGGGGGCCAGTGCGACGTTCCGTGACAAGCAACACACTGATGTTCCAGGCTCAAGAAACTTGTTGCATTGGCCGATGCCCAATTCATGTAAGGCAGAAAATCGTGGCAATGTGGTGACAGGCACGCAATAACTTGATTTCCCGCCGGTCACCCCAAGTTTGGAGGTAAAGCCGCGGCGCCCCCTCATGGCAACAACTGAGGCAAGAACCACAAGGGCGAGCCGCCCATCCATGACGCCCAGGAGGTGTGCCATGCAAATGATCTACAACAGCGACAACTACTGCATCGTCGAGTTCGGTGCGGATGTCGAGCAAGCGCCGCTTGAATTCGGCGGCTACGAAATCGTCGACAAGAACCTGAAGCGCGAGATTTTCCTCGGCGGCCAGCTCGCCGAGAGCTTCCGCGCCGACGTCAAGCGGCTGATCGAAAGCGAGCCGTCGGTGGAGGAAGTCGATGACTTCCTCGGCAAGTTCGACAACGTGATGACGCATCCGCTGGTGATGCACTGAGCGGCCACGCCGGGCCGGCGTCCGAGCCGCCGCCCGCCCGGTATCGCGAGAGGACCCAGCCCGCTTCGGCGGGCTTTTGTTTTTTTGCCGCTCAGCGCGGTTTTAGTACTGCTCCCAGGGCAGCCCGTCGTGGCGCCATCCGTTGAGCGTATTGCGGTGGCGCTCCGCATCGAGGTCCCCCTCGAAGCCGTGCAGCACAAAGCGGACATTGGAGAACCCTGCCCCCTCGAGCGCACGTGCCGCGGCCGACGAGCGGTTGCCGCTGCGGCAGATCAGCAGCACCGGCCGCGCCGACGCCTGCCCGGCGAGCTTCTTCACCATCTGCACGAAATGCGGGTTGACCTCCCAGTCGGGGCCGTCGTTCCAGGGCACGTTGTGCGCGCCCTTGGGATGGCCGACGAACAGGTATTCCATCTCGCTGCGGCAGTCGATGAACAGCGTCTCGGGCGATTGCGCCAGCAAGGCGTGGGCGTCGGTCGGGGATAGGTGTTGCATGGTCGGAGAGAACGCGGCGCAGGCCGGCGGACGGTGACGCGGACGGTGATGTTTACGTCTCTCAGTGTAGGCGCCGGAGCGTCCGGCAGGCAACCGACGGCGGCCGCAAGGCCTTGATACACCTGATAAAATCGCACCTCTTTGGCCGCCATCGGCCACCGCGGCCTACCGTCGAAGCTCCGCCGGCCCCGCCTTTCCAGAGTTCCCCGCCATGAGTGCCCCTGAATCCCGCGCGGCCGCACCGCGCCCCTACACCCGGGCTGCCGAGCTGCCCCGGCTGCTGCAAGAACGCATCCTGATCCTGGATGGCGCCATGGGCACCATGATCCAGCGCTACAAGCTGAGCGAGGCCGACTACCGCGGCACGCGCTTCGCCGAGCACAAGGTGGACGTGAAGGGCAACAACGAACTGCTGCTGCTGACGCGCCCGCAGGTCATCAGCGAGATCCACGAGCAATACCTCGCCGCCGGCGCCGACCTGATCGAGACCAATACCTTCGGCGCCACCCGCGTGGCGCAGGAAGACTACAAGATGGCCGCGCTGGCGTACGAGATGAACGTCGAGGCCGCGCGCCTGGCGCGCGCCGCCTGCGACAAGTACAGCACGCCCGACAAGCCGCGCTTCGTCGCCGGCGCCTTCGGCCCCACGCCCAAGACCGCCAGCATCTCGCCCGACGTGAACGATCCCGGCGCGCGCAACGTCACCTTCGAGGAACTGCGCGAGTCGTACTACGAACAAGGCAAGGGCCTGCTCGAAGGCGGCGCCGACGTGTTCCTGGTCGAGACCATCTTCGATACGCTCAACGCCAAGGCCGCGCTGTTCGCCATCGACCAGCTGTTCGAGGACACCGGCGAGCGCGTGCCGGTGATGATCTCAGGCACCGTCACCGATGCCTCGGGCCGGATCCTGTCGGGGCAGACCGTCGAGGCGTTCTGGAACAGCCTGCGCCATGCGCGCCCGGTCACCTTCGGCCTGAACTGCGCGCTCGGCGCGACGCTGATGCGGCCGTATATCGCCGAGCTGGCCAAGATCTGCGACGCCGCGGTGTCGTGCTACCCCAACGCGGGCCTGCCCAACCCGATGAGCGACACGGGCTTCGACGAAACCCCCGAGGTCACCTCGGCGCTGGTCGAAGAGTTCGCCGCGTCCGGGCTGGTGAACCTGGTGGGCGGCTGCTGCGGCACCACGCCCGAGCATATCGCCGCCATCGCCCAGCGCGTGGCCGACAAGAAACCCCGCAGCTGGCCCGGCCAGTACCGCGACGCCGCCTGAGCCCGAGAGCACGACAACATGAGCGACAACCAACTGCCCCCGCGCCCGATGCGCCTGTCCGGCCTCGAGCCCTTCACCATCGACGACGACACGCTGTTCGTCAACGTCGGCGAGCGCACCAACGTGACCGGCTCCAAGGCCTTCGCGCGCATGATCCTGAACGGCCAGTTCGACGAGGCGCTGGCGGTGGCGCGCCAGCAGGTCGAGAACGGCGCGCAGATCATCGACATCAACATGGACGAGGCCATGCTGGATTCGAAGGCCGCGATGGTGCGCTTCCTGAACCTGATCGCGTCCGAGCCGGATATCGCGCGCGTGCCGATCATGCTGGATTCGTCCAAGTGGGAGGTGATCGAGGCCGGCCTGCAGTGCGTGCAGGGCAAGCCGGTGGTCAACTCGATCTCGCTGAAGGAAGGGGAGGAACAGTTCCGCCACCATGCCGAGCTGATCCGCCGCTACGGCGCCGCCACCGTGGTGATGGCCTTCGACGAGCAGGGGCAGGCCGACACCTTCGCGCGCAAGACCGAGATCTGCCAGCGCAGCTACGACATCCTGGTCAATGAAGTGGGCTTCCCGCCGGAAGACATCATCTTCGACCCGAACATCTTCGCGGTCGCGACCGGCATCGAGGAACACAACAACTACGCCGTGGACTTCATCGAGGCCACGCGCTGGATCAAGCAGAACCTGCCGTATGCCAAGGTCAGCGGCGGCGTATCGAACGTGTCGTTCTCGTTCCGCGGCAACGACGTGGTGCGCGAGGCGATCCACACCGTGTTCCTGTACCACGCGATCGGCGCCGGCATGGACATGGGCATCGTCAACGCCGGCCAGCTCGGCGTGTATGACCAGCTCGATCCCGAGCTGCGCGAGCGTGTCGAAGACGTGGTGCTGAACCGCCGCGAGGATTCGACCGACCGCCTGCTGGAAATCGCCGACCGCTACAAGGGCGGCGGCGCGAAGAAGGAAGAAAACCTGGCCTGGCGCGGCACGCCCGAGCAGCCGGTGCCGGTGGCCGAGCGCCTGGCGCATGCGCTGGTGCATGGCATCACCACCTTCATCGTCGAGGACACCGAGGAAGTGCGCCAGCAGGTGGCCGCGCGCGGCGGCCGCCCGATCGAGGTGATCGAGGGCCCGCTGATGGACGGCATGAACATCGTCGGCGACCTGTTTGGTGCCGGCAAGATGTTCCTGCCGCAGGTGGTCAAGAGCGCGCGCGTGATGAAGCAGGCGGTGGCGCACCTGCTGCCCTTCATCGAGGAAGAGAAGCGCCTGCTGGCCGAGGCCGGCGGCGACGTCAAGGCGCGCGGCAAGATCGTGATCGCCACGGTCAAGGGCGACGTGCACGACATTGGCAAGAACATCGTCTCGGTGGTGCTCCAGTGCAATAACTTCGAAGTGGTCAACATGGGGGTGATGGTCCCGTGCAACGAGATTTTGGCCCGTGCCAAGGTCGAGGGCGCGGATATCGTCGGGCTGTCGGGACTGATCACGCCGTCGCTGGAAGAAATGGCCTACGTCGCGTCGGAAATGCAGCGTGACGACTACTTCCGCGTGAAGAAGATCCCGCTGCTGATCGGCGGCGCCACCACCTCGCGCGTCCATACCGCGGTCAAGATCGCGCCCAACTACGAGGGGCCGGTGGTGTACGTGCCGGACGCGTCGCGCTCGGTCAGCGTGGCGTCGAGCCTGCTGTCGGACGAGGGCGCGGCGAAGTACCTGGACGAACTGAAATCCGACTACGAGCGCATCCGCACCCAGCACGCCAACAAGAAGGCGACGCCGATGGTGACGCTGGCGCAGGCGCGCGCCAACAAGACGCCGATCGACTGGAGCGCCTACGTGCCGCCGAAGCCCAAGTTCATCGGCCGCCGCGTGTTCCGCAACTACGACCTGGCGGAGCTGGCCAACTATATCGACTGGGGCCCGTTCTTCCAGACCTGGGACCTCGCCGGCAAATTCCCCGACATCCTCAACGACGAGATCGTGGGGGAGTCGGCACGCAAGGTGTTCTCCGACGGCAAGGCCATGCTGTCGCGCCTGATCCAGGGCCGCTGGCTCAGCGCCAACGGCGTGATCGCGCTGCTGCCGGCCAACACCGTCAACGACGACGATATCGAGATCTATACCGACGAAAGCCGGACCAAGGTCGCGCTGACCTGGCACAACCTGCGCCAGCAGAGCGAGCGCCCGGTGGTCGACGGCGTGCGCCGGCCCAACCGCTGCCTCGCGGACTTTGTCGCGCCCAAGGACAGCGGCATTGCCGACTACGTGGGCATGTTCGCCGTCACCGCGGGCCTGGGCGTCGACAAGAAGGAGGCGCAGTTCGAGGCCGACCACGACGACTACAGCGCGATCATGCTCAAGGCATTGGCCGATCGCCTGGCCGAGGGTTTCGCCGAATGCCTGCACGAGCGCGTGCGCAAGGACCTGTGGGGCTATGACGCCGCCGAGGCGCTGAGCAACGACGAGCTGATCGCCGAGAAATACCGCGGCATCCGTCCCGCGCCCGGCTATCCGGCCTGTCCCGAGCACACCGTCAAGGGTCCGATGTTCGAATACCTCGACGCGGCCGAGATCGGCATGGGCATTACCGAGTCGCTGGCGATGACGCCGGCGGCCTCGGTCAGCGGCTTCTACCTGGCGCATCCCGCGTCGACCTACTTCACCATCGGCAAGATCGGCCAGGACCAGCTCGACGACATGGCGGCACGCCGCCACGAAGACCGCGCCACGCTGGCGCGCGCGCTCGCACCCAACCTGTAACCGGGTGCGACGCCCGCGCGGCAGCGGCGGCGGCGGTGCGCCGCCGCCAGCCCGTTGATGCGGCAGGAAAAGCGCAGCGCGCGGCCACCCCGGCGCCGCCGGGGTGGCGCGCGGTCCGCTTCACAACTCCTTACAGTGCCTTTCAACTGCTCACAGACCGGCGCAGTCCGGCTCCCTAGACTGAGGGCTCGATACACGCAATCACCAGCGTGATCACCGCGGCGAATGTTTCGCCGTGGGGCATCCTGAAAGGAGTCTGTCCATGAAGAAACTGCTGCTCTCCCTGTCCGCACTGTCGATCGCCGCGGCTTCCTCGCTGGCCATGGCCCAGGGCACCGGCGGCGCCGTCGGCGCCAAGGCCGATGTCGGTGCCTCGGTGACCACGCCCGCGCCCGCTGCGGCGGCGCAGGGTGGCCTGAACGCCGTCGGCAGCGCCGCAACCGGTGCCGCGGGTGCGGCCGAGAAGGGCTTGTCGACCGCCGGCGCGGCGACCGACAAGGGCCTGTCGGCAGCGGGCACGGCGGCTGACAAGGGCCTGTCGACCGCGGGCGCCGCCGTCGACAAGGGCGTAGGCACCGCCGCCGACGCGACCGGCGCGGCCAAGGCAGATGCCGGCAGCAAGGCCAAGCACGGCAAGCACGCCGCCAAGTCGACCAAGAAGTCGAAGGCCGACGCCAGCGTGGGCGTGAGCGCAGGGGCGGAAGCCGGCGCCAAGGCCCAGTAAGCACCCGGTAGTCGCTTGCAGGACTAGCCACAGCCTCTGCCGGTGGCGGCCGCGCCGGGCTCCCTCCAGGGAAGCGCACGGGCCTGACGCGCCGCAGCAAAGCGGGACGGATCTGATCCGTCCCGCTTTGCTTTTGGGCGGCCGCCACCGCACCGCGGCCGGCCTTGCCGCCACGCCGCATTGTCAGCCTGACACCGACAGCCCGCGCCCGCGCGCGGCACTACAATGACAACATCGCAAGCGGTTCCGCCTGCACCCGCCGTGCACCGGGCCGAAGTGCCGGTCCGATAAACCCGTGGAGCCTCACATGATCCGCGTCCTGATCGCCGACGACCACGAGATTGTGCGTGCCGGGCTGCGTCAGTTCATTTCCGAAGAGCCCGATATCCAGGTGACCGGCGAGGCCGGCAGTGGCGATGAAGTTATGGCGCAGCTGCGCGATGCCGAATTCGACGTGCTGGTGCTGGACATCTCGATGCCGGACCGCAACGGCATCGACGTGCTCAAGCTGATCCGGCAACGCAAGCCCGACCTGCCGGTGCTGATCCTGTCGACGTATCCGGAAGACCAGTACGCGATCAACCTGATCCGTGCCGGCGCCTCCGGCTACCTGACCAAGGAAAGCGCGCCGGACGACCTGGTCAAGGCGATCCGCACGGTGGCGCAGGGCCGCCGCTACGTCAGCGCCACCGTGGCCGACCTGCTGATCGGCGGGCTCGACAAGCCGACCGAGCAGCCGGTGCACCAGATGCTGTCCGAGCGCGAGTTCCAGATCTTCTGCAAGCTGTCGCGCGGGCAGTCGGTGTCGGTGATTGCCGACGAGCTGTTCCTCAGCGTCAAGACCGTCAGCACCTACCGGTCGCGCATCCTGGAGAAAATGGGCATGAAGACCAACGCCGACCTGACCTACTACGCGATCAAGAACGGCCTGGTGGAATAGCAGTTCAATTGCGGCCCGCGCGGGCCGCCCCGGAAGGGACCGCAATACACAATATGTCGGAGCAGGATTCGAACACTTCCTACCGGGCGCTTAACGTGCTGCTGATTGAAGATTCGGCGGTCCTGCGCGGCATGCTGCTTGAATACCTGAAGGATTTCCCGTTCGTCGAGAACGTCGACTGGGCCGATACCGAAGCCATGGCCCTGCGCCTGCTTGCCGCCGGCCGCTACGACGTCGCCATCGTCGATCTGCAGCTGCGCCAGGGCAACGGCATCAATGTGCTGCGTGCCATGCAGCGCGCCAACAACGGCACCGTGCGCATCGTCTACACCAACCATGCCCAGCTCGAGATGTACCGGCGCCAGTGTGCCGAGGCGGGTGCCGACTACTTTTTCGACAAGTCGCTGGAGCTGGAGCAGGTGTTCCGCGTGATCGAGGAACACGCCGCGCCGCAGCCCTGAAGCGCCCGGGGCATCCAGGGCGTTCAGCGCATTACAGCGCCTTCAGCGTGTTCAGGCGCGTGCCGGCTCCGCGCTCTCCGGCTCTTCGGCCGGCGCCAGCACCGAGGCGGTCAGCGGCACCTCGATCCGGATCCGTACCCCGGCATCCGGTGACGAATCGATCTGCATGCTGCCGCCCAGCGCGGTGACGCGCTGCTCCATCCCCAGCAGTCCGTGGTGGCCGGCCGTGCTGCCGGCATCGAAGTCCGGCGGCAGTCCCTTGCCGTCGTCGCGCACGGTCAGCGTGAGCAGCTCGCCCTGGCAGGCCAGCGCGACCTCGACATGCCTGGCCTCGGAATACTTGCTGGCATTGGTCAGCGATTCCTGCACGATGCGGTACAGCGCGATCGCGGCTTCGTCGCGCAGCGCGGGCAGGTCTTCGGGCACGCTGACCTGGGTTTGCCAGTTGTTGCGCGCGCCCACTTCCTCGACCAGCTGGGACACCGCGGCGCGCAGGCCCAGGTTGAGCAGCACGGTGGGGCGCAGGTCTTCGATCAGGCGGCGCTTGATCTGGATGCCCTGGTCCACGTGCAGCATCACGCGCGTCAGGCGCTCGGCCGCGACCGGCTGGTCGGCCTGTATCTTGCGGCGCACCCAGTGCAGGTCCAGCTTGATCGCGGTCAGGATCGCGCCGAGTTCGTCATGCAGTTCGCGCGCGAGCCGGGTCTTCTCGTCTTCGGTCACGCGCTGCAGGTGGCCGGCCAGCGCCGACAGCTGGCGCGTGCGCGCGCGCACCTTGCGGTCCAGCCGCACGCTTTCCTCTTCCAGCTGGGTGCGCACCGCCTCGGCCATGGCCAGCCGCTTGGCGTGGCCGATGCCGACCGCCATCAGCAGGATGATGTTGATCGCCGTGAGCAGGCCGATGCCGTAGCGCGACAGCTGCACGTCGTTCTCGGCGCCCTCGAGCCGGTGCGAGACCGCGCCGGCCTCGCGCGCCTGCAGCTGGTCGAGCCCGCGGCGCGCGTTGTCCATGGTCTGCTTGCCGTAGTCGGTGCGGATCAGGTCCAGCGCCACTTCGAGGTCGCGCTTGCCGTACACCAGCGTCAGCGCCATCTCGTTGAGCTTGCTGTTGACCAGCTTGGAGGTGTCGCCGAACTGCTTCAGGCCTTCCGGGTCATTGGCGTAGCCCGCGCGGATCTGCGCCATCAGTTCGGCGATGCGGGGCAGCGCCTTGTAGTACGGCTCCAGGTAGCTTTCCTTGCCGGTCAGCAGGAAGCCGCGCTGGCCGGCCTCGGCATTGACCAGCTCGCCGTTGAGCGCGGCCAGCTCGGTCTGCAGGCGCTGCGAGCGGATCACGTCGGTATAGCTTTCGCGCAGGCGGATATTGCCGGTTTCCGACGCCACCAGCACCGCCAGCGTCAGCAGGATGCCGCCCGCGAGCAACAGCGTGTGAGGGAGAAATGACTGCTTGAACATGGGGCAATTCCTATCGTGAAGGCGCGCTCGCCCGCCGCGGCGCCAAGGGAGCGCCCATGGAATCACATCGACCGCCATGGGTCAACCCGGAGCCGGCTTCCGGGGCGCGCCTGGTGCGAGCACCGCAGCCCTGTCGCGCGCGCGGCGCCGGCCGCGGCAGGCGTTGTAGGACTTGGCTGACAGCGGAATCGGCTGCCTGTCGGTATTGGCACGAAGCGTGGCTTTCTACGATGAGGCTATGAGCTTGCACCCCTCGGCGCAAGCCTCACATGGGCCCAGCCAGGGCGCCTGGCCTGGTCCGAATTTTCGGGAGCCTAGCCATGCTGCAATATGCACTCGTATTTTTCGTCATCGCCCTGATCGCCGCGATTTTCGGCTTTGGCGGCATCGCCGCCGGTGCCGTGGAAATCGCCAAGATCCTGTTCTTCATCTTCCTGGTCGTGGCGCTGGTCGCCGCGGTAATGGGCCTCGTGCGCAGGGGACGATGAAGCCGGCGCAAGCCGGCGTCACCCCTCGACCGACTGACCCTGAGGAGACCGTATGCTGACGCAGAACCCTAAAGTCCGGAAGGAACTGAACCACCTGTCCGACAGTGCCGACAGTGCGATCCGCCATATCAAGCATGCCGCCCGCGATACGCGCGAGGCCGCGGCGCCGGTGTCCAGCGAAGTCAAGTCGTTGATCTCGCAGCTCGAGCACACCATCCAGGTGCTGGCGCGCGAGGGCTCGGCCGAGAGTCTGCAGGCCGGCCACCGCCTGCGTGAACGCGCCAGCGAGATGGCGCACCGGCTGCGCGCGCAGACCGCTGACGGCATGATGCGCGCCCGCGAGCGCGTCGACGGCGCGGTGGTGCAGGCCCAGCACCGCGTGGCCGAATCCCCGCTGAAGGCAGTGGCGATCGCCGCCGCCGTCGGCGCGGTGATCGGGCTGCTGCTGGCCAACGGCCGGCATCACGCCGATGAGGAATAGCCCAAGCGGTTTAGCCGACAACCTGGCTGACAAGCCCTGATGCGCAGACCCGCCCCTTCAGCGGGGCTGCGCCGGAATTCCCCCCTTTCCGGAACCCTCGTCCGGAAGCCCGGCCGCCAGTGGTGGTGCCGGGTGTTTTTTTATCCGCAAGCGAAACGGCGCTGAGCGCCCAGCGCGGGCGCGCGCCGGCAGCGCTCAGACACCCCACAGCACATTGGCCCCTTCGCGCTGCGAGGCGCGCAGCATGTCGAGGAACGGATAGGCCCGCTGTCCCAGGTGCAGCGGTTCTTCCTCTTCTTCCTCGGCATCGGGCCGGGCCTCGATCGCCGTGTCGGCCGGATGGGCGCGGCGCGCATCGGCCACGGCGGCTTCGAGCCTGTGGATCGCGTGCGGCAGTTCTTCGACGGTGATCACCCCCCGTTCCCCGAGATGCTTGCCGATGATGCCCAGGAGCGTCACGGCCAGATCCTTCATCATGATCAGGTCCTGCGCGGCGTGGGATTTGAAGGTGATCAGCATGATGGTTTTTCCTTTCTCGGAGAACGGTGGGCGGCGTCCCCGGGGGCGGGATGCCGCGCCGGTTCGGGCACGGTCTGGTACGGCCGCCGGAGCCGATTGTGGTCCGTGGCCGCCTTGCGCATGATGTCAGCATAGCACCTGATAAAATTGCGCGTTCCCGATTCCCATGCCTGTCACGCGGCGCGGCGTTGATTCGCCGTCACTTGCCGTGTTCGTGGCACCGGCGCGGCCCGCAGTGGACCGCGCCTGAACCAGCCCACAGGGCTTCCGACATCCATGCTGCCTGTTCAGACCTCCAATCTTGCCGCCGCGTTCACCGATGCCGTGCGCGCGCTCGCTCCGGCCGATGCCACCTTGCCCGCCGTCACCTTCGAGCGGCCCAAGGTGGCCGCCCATGGCGACCTCGCCTGCAATGTCGCGATGCAGGTTGCGCGCGCGCTCAAGAGCAATCCGCGCGAGCTGGCGCAGCGCATCGTCGCCGCGGTCGAGGCCGATGCCCGCGCGCAAGGGCTGGTCGCGGCCATGGAGATCGCCGGCCCCGGCTTCATCAACCTGCGCCTGACGCCGGCGGCCAAGGCCGAGGTGCTGCGCGCGGTGCTGAACGAGGGCGACCACTACGGCGCGCAGGAGCGCGGCGTGCAGGGCCAGGTGCTGGTGGAATTCGTCTCGGCCAACCCGACCGGTCCGCTGCACGTCGGCCACGGCCGCCAGGCGGCGCTGGGCGACGCGCTCGCCAACCTGCTGTCGTGGCAGGGCTGGCACGTCCACCGCGAGTTCTACTACAACGATGCCGGCGTGCAGATCCAGACCCTGGCGCTGTCGGTGCAGGCGCGCGCGCGCGGCCTCAAGCCGGGCGATGCCAGCTGGCCCGAGGCCGCCTACAACGGCGACTACATCGCCGATATTGCCGCCGATTTCCTCGCCGGCAAGACCGTCAGCGCCTCCGACGGCGAGCCGGTGACCGCGTCCGGCAATGTCGACGACATCGACTCGATCCGCAAGTTCGCCGTGACCTACCTGCGCAACGAGCAGGACATCGACCTGCAGGCCTTCGGCGTCAAGTTCGACCGCTACTACCTGGAGTCGTCGCTGTACAGCGACGGCCGCGTCGACGCCGCGGTGCAGTCGCTGATCGGCAAGGGCAAGACCTACGAGAGCGAGGGCGCGCTGTGGCTGCGCACCACCGACGACGGCGACGACAAGGACCGCGTGATGAAGAAGAGCGACGGCACCTATACCTACTTCGTGCCGGACGTGGCCTACCACACCACCAAGTGGGAGCGCGGCTTCACCAAGGTCATCAACGTGCAGGGCAGCGACCACCACGGCACCATCGCGCGCGTGCGCGCCGGCCTGCAGGGCCTGGACATCGGCATCCCGCAAGGCTATCCCGACTACGTGCTGCACAAGATGGTGACCGTGATGAAGAACGGCGAGGAGGTCAAGATCTCCAAGCGCGCCGGTTCCTACGTCACCGTGCGCGACCTGATCGAATGGTCCAACGGTGGTGACGAAACCATTCGCGGCTGCCTGGAAGGCGGCGTGGCCGACTGGCCTGCGCACTTCACCCGCGGCCGCGACGCGGTGCGCTTCTTCCTGCTGTCGCGCAAGGCCGATACCGAGTTCGTGTTCGATGTCGACCTGGCGCTCAAGCAGAACGACGAGAACCCGGTGTACTACGTCCAGTACGCCCACGCCCGCATCTGCTCGATCTTCGAGTCGTGGGGCGGCGCGGACTGGGAAGCCCGGCTGGCCGAGCTGGCCGGCGCCGACCTGTCCGCCGTGACCGGCGCCGAAGCCAGCGCCCAGGCGCTGGCGCTGGGCCGTCGCCTGGCCGAGTTCCCGGACATGCTGGCCGCCGCCGCGGCCGAACTGGCGCCGCACGCGGTGGCCTTCTACCTGCGCGACCTGGCCGGCGACTTCCACGCCTTCTACAACGCCGACCGCGTGCTGGTCGACGACGAAGCCGTCAAGCGCGCCCGCCTGGCGCTGCTGGCTGCCACGCGCCAGGTGCTGCGCAACGGCCTGGCGGTGATCGGCGTGTCCGCCCCGCGCCGCATGTAAGCAGCCGCCGGCGCGCCCGGCACGGGCCGCCAGGCGACGCAACGGGGCCAGCGGCCCCGGGGACGATCCGGTGCGGCCGCGGGCGGCACTGGCTCTATAATCCCGGCATCACCGAAGAGGACTTCATGCAACAGCAACGCAAGCGCGAGTCGCGCAATGTCCGCCGCAGCCAGCAGCGTGGCGGTACGTTCCTGGGCCTGGTGCTCGGGCTGATCGTCGGGCTGGCCATCGCCGTGGTGGTCGCCCTGTACATCACCAAGTCGCCGACGCCGTTCCAGCAGAAGCACGCCCCGCGGCCGAGCGAGCCCGGCAACGTCACCAGCCAGCTGCCGGCCCCGGCCCAGCGCGCCGACGAGGGTCCGAGCGACCCGAACAAGCCGCTGTGGAGCAAGACCCCGGCCAAGCCGGTGGGCCAGGCGCCCGAGCCCGAGCCCAAGCAGAACGGCCAGCCGCCGGTGGCGACCCGCCCGGCGGAGAAGCCGGTGGAGCGGCCGCTGGAAAAACCCGTGGAAAAACCGGCTGACAAGCCGCTCGCCGCCAAGCCGGCCGAAAAGCCGGTATCCGACCCGATCGCCGAGATCGCCCAGGCCGACGCGCACAAGGTGGGCTACCTGCTGCAGGTGGGCGCGTTCCGCTCGTCGGACGACGCCGACCGCCAGAAGGCCAACCTGGCGATGCAGGGCTTCGAGGCCCGCATCACCGAGCGTGACGTCAATGGGGTCAAGATGTACCGGGTGCGCCTGGGGCCGTACAACCGCATCGAAGACATGAACAAGGCACGCGACCGGCTGCAGTCGTCCGGTTTCGAGGCCTCGGTGATCCGCTTTACCAAGCAGTAGGCGGCACCGCTTAATACCCGGTAACCGCCGCAACACCGCAGCAACAGGTTCCTGCCAGCAGCGGCGGGCGCGCCGATGAACCGGGTGCCGCCGCCGCTGTCATACGCTCATCGTCCAAACCGCAAGGCCGTTCTGATATGAAAAAACTCGCCGCACTGTTCGCCATGTTCGCCGCCGTGGGCGGCCTGCTGATGTCCGCCCCGTCGCAGGCGGCACCCACCGAAGGCAAGGAGTACCAGGTCCTGAAGACACCCCAGCCGGTCCCGGCGGGCAAGATCGAGGTGACCGAGTTCTTCTGGTATGGCTGCCCGCACTGCTACGAGTTCGAGCCGGACCTGGAAGCCTGGGTCAAGAAGCAGGGCGGCAATGTGGTGTTCAAGCGCGTGCCGGTCGCCTTCCGCGACGACCTGCTGCCGCACACCAAGATCTTCTACGCGCTGGAAGCCATCGGCAAGCTCGACGCCATGCACAACAAGGTCTTCAGCGCCATCCACGTCGACCGCAAGCGCCTGACCGACACCAACGAGATCGCCGATTTCATGGCCAAGAACGGCGTCGACCGCAAGGCCTTCCTGGACGCGTACAACTCGTTCACGGTGACGACCAATTCGCAGCGCGCCAACAAGATCGCCGACGCCTACAAGATCGACGGCGTGCCGACCGTGGTGGTGCAGGGCAAGTACGTGACCTCGCCGTCGATTGCCGGCAACAAGCAGACTGCCGTGCAGACCATGGATTATCTGGTGGAGCAGGTCAAGGCGAAGAAGCTTTGATTGGCTGAGGGTTTGCTCCCCTCTCCCGCTTGCGGGAGAGGGGCAGGGGGTGAGGGCAGGCGCCGGCATACCGACGCGCTGTACTTCGTCGACGCTGTACTTCGTCGATATTCCCGCCCTCACCCCAACCCTCTCCCGCGAGCGGGAGAGGGAGTACCCAGGCAGGGGGGCAAAGACCTGTGGCAAGCCAAACGGCTGGTATCCTGTACCAGCCGTTTTTTATTTCCAACCGCCTTCGCGTTTATGCGCCCCCTCAAAGTCTTCCTCACCGGTGCCTCCAGCGGCCTGGGCCAGGCGCTCGCGCGCGAGTATGCCGCGCAGGGTGCGATCCTCGGCCTGGTGGCGCGGCGCGAGGACGCGTTGCGCGCGTTCGTGGCGACGCTGCCCAATCCGGGCGCGGTGCGCGTCTATGGGGCCGATGTGCGCGATGCCGAGGCGATGGCGCGCGCCGCGGAAGACTTTGTCGGCCAGTTCGGCTGCCCGGATGTGGTGATCGCCAATGCCGGGGTCTCGGTCGGCACCGTCGCCAGCGAGCGCGAGGACCTGGACGCGTTCCGCCAGGTCATGGACACCAACTGGTTCGGCGTGCTCACCACCTTCCAGCCCTTCCTGCACGCGATGCAGGCGCGCGAGCCCGGGCATTTCGGCCGGCGCGGCACGCTGGTGGGCATTGCCAGCGTCGCCGGCGTGCGCGGGCTGCCGGGCGCCGGCGCCTACAGCGCTTCCAAGTCGGCGGTGATCAAGCTGCTGGAAAGCCTCCGGCTGGAGCAGCGCCGGCACGGCATCCGCGTGGTCACGATCGCGCCCGGCTATATCCGCACGCCGATGACCGCGCACAACCCGTACCGCATGCCGTTCCTGACCGATGCCGACGTGTTCGCGCGCAAGGCCGTGCGCGTGATCGCGGCGGGGCGGCGCTTCCGCGTGATCCCGTGGCCGATGGGCGTGGTGGCGGCGCTGCTGCACGTGATGCCGCGCTGGCTGTACGACGCGCTCGCCGCGGGCGCGCCGCGCAAGCCGCGGCGTGGCGAAAGCCAGGGGGAGCCCTGACCATGTGGACCGATGCCATCGGCCAGCAGCATGCCGCTGCCACCGGCGTGGTGAGGATCGCCTCGCTGGTGCCGTCGGTGACCGAACTGCTGTTCGCGCTCGGGCTGGCGCGGCAGATGGTGGCGCGCACCGGCTTCTGCATCCACCCGGAACCGGCGGTGCGCGCGGTGCCCAAGGTGGGCGGCACCAAGGACGTCAACGTGGCGCGGCTGCGCGCGCTGGCGCCCACGCATGTGGTGGTCAATATCGACGAGAACCGGCGCGAGACCGTGGACCAGATCCGCGGCTTCGTGCCCAACGTGATCGTCACCCATCCGTGCGCGCCCGAGGACAACCTCGGGCTGTACCGGCTGCTGGGCGGCATCTTCGGCTGCCATGCCGAGGCCGAGGCACTGTGCGCGGCGCTGCAGGCGCAACTGGATGCGATCCGCATGCGGCCGTGGCCGGCGCGGCGCGTGCTGTACGCGATCTGGCAGGACCCGTGGATGACGGTGTCGCGCGACACCTATATCAGCCGCATGCTGGCGCTGGCCAACTGGCAGACCTGGCCTGGCGGCACGGATTCCGTGCAGGCTTGCGCGGGCGGCGACTGCAGCCGTCCCAACGCGCCCGGCGAGCGCTATCCCACCTTCCGCTGGAGCGACGCGCTGGTGCGCGAGCTCGACCTGGTGCTGCTGTCGACCGAGCCCTACCGCTTTACCGAAGACCACGCCGACGCGCTCGAGCGCCAGCTCGGCAAGCCGGTGCTGCTGGTCGACGGCGAGATGCTGTCGTGGTACGGCAGCCGCGCCGTCGACGGGGTGCGCTACCTGGCGGCGCTGGCGGCCGCCAACTGAGGCTCCGGGAAGATCAGGCGGCGCGGAAGCGGATCACGCCGTCGTCGCCGGTTTCGCGCACCAGCTCGCCGCGGTGCCACAGGCAGTGCAGGTGGGCCAGCGACTCGCCCATGGCGAAGGTCATCTGGTGGATGTCGAACTGGCGCTTGAAGATCACGCTGACGATGTCGTACGCGCTGCAGGGTTTTGCGCGGCACGCCTCCAGCGTTTCGGCGAGGCGGTCGGCATGGTGCTCGCGCAGCTGCATGATGCGGGTATGCAGGTTGCGGAAGGGGCGGCCGTGCGAAGGCAGGATCAGCACGTCCTGCGGCAGCGGCTCGTACTTGCCGAGCGAATCCAGGTAGAGCTGCAGCGAATTGCCCTCGGGCTCCATGTCGAACACGCTGACATTGGTCGAGATGCGCGGCAGCACCATGTCGCCGGAGACCAGCACATTGGTGGCGGCGTTATACAGCGCCACGTGCTCGGGCGAATGGCCGAAGCCGGTGATCACGCGCCAGCCGGAGGTCGCCGCGTCGGTGCCGATGCGCACCGTGTCGCCTTCCATCAGGCGGCGGTACTGGGCCGGCAGGTCGGGCACCAGCGACGGATAGTAGGTCTTGCGCGCGCGCAGCTTTTCCTGGCTGTCGGGATCGGTCAGCCCGTGCAGCGCGAAATGCGCGGCAGCGGCGTCGCCGCCGGCGCTCGACCCGGCCCCGGTGCCGCTGCCCATCACGCGCGCGCTCATGTAGTCGCCCAGGCTCATCCACAGCCGCACGTCGAAGCGCCGGCACAGCCAGTGCGCCAGCCCGACATGGTCCGGATGGCTGTGCGTGACCAGCACCCGCACCACCGGCAAGCCTTCCAGCTCGTTGGCGAAGATCGTTTCCCAGTGGCCCTTGATGACATCGTTGGTGATGCCGCAGTCGATGATGGTCCAGCCGTCGCGTCCGTCCAGGCGGTCGCGCAGCAGCCACAGGTTGATGTGGTCGAGCGCGAACGGCAGTGGCATGCGGAGCCAGAAGACGCCCGGGGCGACCTCCTGCCGGGCGCCGGGCGCGGGCATGGTCTCGCCGAACGGATATTGGAGCTGGTGTTCGAGTGCGTTCATGAGGAGTCTCGTGGGGTCGAAGCCTGGCGGCGGGGCGCGGGCTTTCTCGTTCTGCCGGCACGTCCCCGGATCGTGCGCGGGAGCGTGCAAGCACCGGTTGCCAGCCGATCTGGTTGACGCTAACGTAAACGTCAACCATACGGGATCGTTTCCATCTTAAGCGAAAACTTGATTTCGCAACGAACGACCGTTCACTTTCTTTGGTCAGGCCATGTCAGCGACGCCAGCGGCGACTTCCGCCACCTACACCATTACCGACCTCGCACGTGAGTTCGACGTCACGCCCCGGGCCATCCGCTTCTATGAGGACCAGGGCTTGCTGTCGCCCGAGCGGGCGGGGCCGGGCGGGCGCAAGCGCGTCTACAACGGCCGCGAGCGGACCCGGCTGAAGCTGACGCTGCGCGGTAAAAGGTTGGGGCTTACTCTCAACGAGATCCGCGAGATCCTTGATCTTTACGAATCTCCGCGCGACACCGCCCCGCAACTGGACCGCTTCCTGCACGCACTCGCGGCACACCGGCGCACGCTCGAGCGGCAGATGGAAGACCTGCAGGCGCAGCTCGCCGAGATCGACCAGCACGAGCGCCAGTGCAAGGCGCTGCTGGCGGCGCAGAGCGGCGGCGATGCGCCGGACCAGACCCATGCCGCGTGAGCGGCGCTTGCGCACGCCTTGGTGCGATCCGGGATTGACGTTTACGTAAACGTAAATAGAATAGCCGGACAGTGCCCGCCGCGCGCTGTCCATCCAACCAGGCCCCCAACCGGAACCCTGACATGACCGCCTCCACCGACCGTGCCGTGCCCGCCGAACCGGAACCGCTGTCCGCCGCGCGGGCCGACGCCATTGCCACCAGCTTCTCGCGCCAGGGACTGATGCGCACCTTCGGCGCCGAGCTGGCGCGCGTGCAGCGCGGCGAGGTGGAGCTGGCGATGCCGTGGTCCGACGGCGTGACGCAGCAGCACGGCTTTTTCCACGGCGGCGTGGTCGGCGCGCTGGCCGACAGCGCCTGCGGCTATGCCGCGCTGACGCTGGTCGGCGAAGAGGAGGCGGGGCTGACCGCCGAGTACAAGATCAACCTGCTGTCCCCGGCCCAGGGCGAACGCCTGGTGGCGGTGGGGCGGGTGCTCAAGCCCGGGCGCACGCTGATCGTGGCGCAGGGCGATGTCTACGTCGAGCAGGACGGCCGCCGCAAGCCGGTGGCGACCATGCTGATGACGCTGTGCGTGGTCAAGACACTGGGCCACGTCTGAACCGATCGATCCGGCAACCCCGGACCAACCCGCCACACACCGATTCCTACAGGAGACCACCATGACTGAACTGCCAGGCCTGAAATTCGATCTGGGCGAAGACATCGAGATGCTGCGCAATTCCGTGCGCGACTGGGCCCAGGCCGAACTGGCCCCGCGCGCGGCCGAGATCGACCGCACCGACCAGTTCCCGATGGACGCGTGGAAGAAGATGGGCGACCTCGGCGTGCTCGGCATCACCGTGGCCGAGGAATACGGCGGCGCCAACATGGGCTACCTCGCCCATATGATCGCGATGGAAGAAATCAGCCGCGCCTCGGCCTCGGTCGGCCTGTCCTACGGCGCGCATTCCAACCTGTGCGTGAACCAGATCCACCGCAACGGCACCGCCGCGCAGAAGGCAAAGTACCTGCCCAAGCTGGTGTCGGGCGAATGGATCGGCGCGCTAGCGATGAGCGAGCCCAACGCCGGCTCCGACGTGGTCAGCATGAAGCTGCGCGCGCAACTGAAGGGCGACCGCTACGTGCTCAACGGCACCAAGATGTGGATCACCAACGGCCCGGACTGCGACGTGCTGGTGGTCTATGCCAAGACCGAGCCCGAGCTGGGTGCGCGCGGCATGACCGCGTTCATCGTCGAGAAGGGCATGAAGGGCTTCTCGGTAGCGCAGAAGCTGGACAAGCTCGGCATGCGCGGCTCGCACACCGGCGAGCTGGTGTTCGAGGACGTGGAAGTGCCGGTGGAAAACATCCTGGGCGCCGAGAACGGCGGCGCCAAAGTGCTGATGAGCGGCCTGGACTATGAGCGCGCGGTGCTGTCCGGCGGCCCGGTCGGCATCATGCAGGCCTGCATGGACGTGGTCACGCCGTACATCCACGACCGCAAGCAGTTCGGCCAGAGCATCGGCGAATTCCAGCTGATCCAGGGCAAGGTGGCCGACATGTACACCACGCTGCAGGCGGCGCGCAGCTACCTGTACACGGTCGGCAAGAACCTGGATGCGCTCGGCAGCGACCACGTGCGCCAGGTGCGCAAGGACTGCGCCGCGGTGATCCTGTACACGGCGGAGAAGGCCACCTGGATGGCGGGCGAGACCGTGCAGATCCTGGGCGGCAACGGCTATATCAACGAGTACCCCGCCGGCCGCCTGTGGCGCGATGCCAAGCTGTACGAGATCGGCGCCGGCACCTCGGAGATCCGCCGCATGCTGATCGGCCGCGAGCTGTTCGCGGAAACGATGTAAGGGTGCGCGGGGGCGCCGGAATCACCTCCGGCGTCCCCGGACATCCGGGCCCTGGCCCGGAACCCATTTACAATCACAGTACCCGTCGCAAGACCGTCACGCAGCCGTTCCCGTCGACCCCATGTCCCACTTCCCCAAACTGCTCTCCTCGCAGATTGCCTACGATGTGGCGAGAACGATGCTCGACGGGTTCGACAAGCACTACCGCCTGTTCCGCGACGTCAGCCACCAGGCCAAGCTGAAGTTCGAGGCCGGCGACTGGCACGGGCTGCAGCAGATCCAGCGCGACCGCATCGCGTTCTACAACGAGCGCGTGCGCGAGTCCAGCGTGATCCTGGAAGACGAGTACGACGCCGAGAACATCGACGACGAGATCTGGCAGCAGATCAAGCTGCACTACATCGGGCTGCTGACCAACCACCACCAGCCCGAGCTGGCCGAGACCTTCTTCAACTCGGTGTGCACGCGCATCCTGCACCGCTCGTACTTCAACAACGATTTCATCTTCGTGCGCCCGGCGATCTCGACCGAGTACATCGAGAACGAGGAATCGCCCACGCGCCCGACCTTCCGTGCCTACTACCCGGGCAGCCGCGAGGGCATGGCGGCGTGCTTCGAGCGCATCGTCCACAACTTCCAGCTCGAGCGCCCGTTCGAGGACCTGCCGCGCGACATCGGCTACGTGGTGCGCGCCGTCGGCGAGCATTTCGGCGACCTGCGCATCGCGCCGAATTTCCAGATCCACACGCTGTCGTCGCTGTTCTTCCGCAACAAGGCGGCCTTCATCATCGGCCGCATCGTCAACGGCGACCGCACCTTCCCGCTGGCGATCCCGATCCTGCACGGGCCCTCGGGCAAGCTCGTGCTCGACACCGTGCTGCTGAAGAAGGAACAGCTGCTGATCCTGTTCTCGTTCACGCACTCCTACTTCATGGTCGACATGGAGATCCCGTCGGCCTACGTGACCTTCCTGCGCGACATCATGCCGCGCAAGCCGCGCGCGGAGATCTATACCTCGCTGGGTCTGCAGAAGCAGGGCAAGAACCTGTTCTACCGCGATTTCCTGCACCACCTGCAGCATTCGTCGGACCAGTTCATCATCGCGCCCGGCATCCGCGGGCTGGTGATGCTGGTGTTCACGCTGCCGTCGTACCCGTACGTGTTCAAGGTGATCCGCGATGTTTTCCCGGCGCCCAAGGAAACCACGCGCGAGCTGGTCAAGTCGAAGTACCAGCTGGTCAAGCAGCACGACCGTGTCGGCCGCATGGCGGATACGCTGGAATACTCCGACGTGGCGTTCCCGCTGTCGCGCTTCGACGAGGCGCTGGTGCGCGAGTTCGAGCAGCACGCGCCCTCGATGATCGAATACCAGCGCGCCAGGGATGGCGGCGAAGAGATCGTGGTGCGCCACGTCTATATCGAGCGCCGCATGACGCCGCTGAACATCTACCTGCAGGAGGGTTCGGACGAACAGGTCGAGCACGGCGTGCTGGAATATGGCAATGCCATCAAGGAACTGATGGCCGCGAACATCTTCCCGGGCGACATGCTGTACAAGAACTTCGGCGTCACCCGCCATGGGCGCGTGGTGTTCTACGACTACGACGAGATCGAGTACCTGACCGACTGCAACATCCGCCACGTGCCGCAGCCGCGCAACGAGGAAGAGGAGATGTCGGGCGAAGTCTGGTACACCGTGCGTCCGCACGACATCTTTCCCGAGACCTTCCGCACCTTCCTGCTGGGCGATCCGCGCGTACGCGCGGCGTTCCTGCGCCACCATGCGGATTTTTTTGACCCTGCCATGTGGCAGAGCCACAAGGACCGGCTGCTGGCCGGACATGTCCATGACTTCTTTGCCTATCACGCTTCTGAGCGATTCATTCACCGCTACGGCGCCGAGCCGTCCGTCAACCCGTCCCACCCACAGCCCGCTGCCGGCCTTGCAAGGAGAGTCGCATGAATGACGCCATCGCCCAGCTGTTCCGCAACAACCGCGACTGGGTCGACCGCGTCAATGCGGAAGATCCGGCCTTCTTTACCCGCCTGGCCAACCAGCAGGCGCCGGAATACCTGTGGATCGGCTGCTCCGATTCGCGCGTCCCGGCCAACCAGATCCTGGGCCTGGCGCCGGGCGAGGTGTTCGTCCACCGCAACATCGCCAACGTGATCGCGCACAGCGACCTGAACGCACTGTCGGTGATCCAGTTCGCGGTGGAAGTGCTCAAGGTGCGCCATATCACCGTGGTGGGCCACTACGGCTGCGGCGGGGTCAAGGTTGCGCTCAAGCGCGAGCGCATCGGCCTGGCCGACAACTGGCTGCGCCATGTGCGCGACGTCGCCGACAAGCATGAGTCCTACCTCGGCACCATCCTGCGCGAGGAGGACGCCCACACCCGGCTGTGCGAGCTCAACGTGATCGAGCAGGTCAACAACGTCTGCCAGACCACCGTGATCCAGGACGCCTGGGCGCGCGGCCAGGCCATCACCGTGCACGGCTGGATCTACGGCGTGTCCGACGGCCTGCTGCGCGACCTCGGCATGGCCGCCAGCAACAACGACGAGCTGCACGAGCAGCTGGCCGCGGCCTACCGCCAGTACGGCGAGCCGCCGCAGGCGTCGATCCGCTGACCCATTGGCCTGACACCGCTTACCCATACCTACCGATCCAGGGAGACCCGACATGGAAGAGATCGTCATCGTTTCAGCCGCCCGCACGCCGATGGCTGCGTTCCAGGGCGAATTCGCCAGCGTCACCGCACCGCAACTGGGCGCGGTGGCCATCCGCGCCGCGGTCGAGCGCGCCGGGCTCAAGCCCGAGCAGGTAGAGGAAGTGGTGTTCGGCTGCGTGCTGCCCGCCGGCCAGGGCCAGGCGCCGGCGCGGCAGGCCGCGCTCGGCGCGGGCCTGCCGCTGGGCACGGGCTGCACCACCGTCAACAAGATGTGCGGCTCGGGCATGCGCGCGGCCATGACCGTCTATGACGGCCTGGTCGCCGGCTCGTTCGAGATCGCCGTCGCCGGCGGCATGGAAAGCATGACCAACGCGCCCTACCTGATCCCGAAGGGCCGCGGCGGCTACCGCATCGGCCACGGCATGATCTACGACCACATGATGTTGGACGGCCTGGAAGACGCCTACGACAAGGGCCGCGCCATGGGCACCTTCGGCGAGGACTGCGCCGCCAAGTACGGCTTCACGCGCGAGCAGCAGGACGAATTCGCGATGGAAAGCGTGCGCCGCGCGCAGCAGGCCACCGCGAACGGCGACTTCCGCTGGGAGATCGCGCCGGTGACGGTATCGGGCAAGGGCGGCGACACCGTGATCGACACCGACGAAGGCCCGCGCCGCATCAAGCTCGACAAGATCCCGTCGCTCAAGCCCGCCTTTGCCAAGGACGGCACCATCACCGCGGCCTCGTCGTCGTCGATCAACGACGGCGCGTCGGCGCTGGTGATGATGCGCGCCTCCACCGCAAAGGCGCTGGGCCTGCAGCCGATCGCCCGCATGCTGGGCCACACCACCCACGCGCAGGCGCCGGGCTGGTTCACCACCGCGCCGGTCGAGGCCATCGCCAAGCTGTACCGCAAGCTCGACTGGACCACCGACAGCGTCGACCTGTTCGAGATCAACGAGGCCTTTGCCGTGGTGCCGATGGCGGCGATGCACGACCTCAAGATTCCCCGCGACAAGGTCAATATCCACGGCGGCGCCTGCGCGCTGGGCCATCCGATCGGCGCCTCGGGCGCGCGCATCATGACCACGCTGATCGGCGCGCTGCGCAAGACCGGCGGCAAGCGCGGGGTGGCGAGTTTGTGCATTGGTGGCGGTGAGGCGACGGCGGTGGGGATTGAGCTCCTGTAACGTTTCCTTCTCCACTTGGGTGCTCCCCTCTCCCGCGTGCGGGAGAGGGGCGGGGGTGAGGGCCGGCGCATGCCAAGCATGACGCGCCATACTTCGTGGCCACGCCCGCCCTCACCCCAACCCTCTCCCGCAAGCGGGAGAGGGAGCAAGACCGTGGCAGTTTGCTGAATCCGTGGCCAGCCGTGCCGTCTGCGGCGCAGGCCAGTTCTTGAATGGAGGCCCACCCTTGCCAACCGCCCTCATCCTCGGTGCCTCGCGCGGCATCGGCCTTGAATTCGTGCGCCAGTACCGTGCCGACGGCTGGCGTGTCATCGCGGTGGCGCGCACGCCCGAGGGCGTGGGCGCGCTGCAGGCGCTGGGCGCCGAAGCGCACCAGGCCGACCTGTCCGACCCCGGCGCGGTGGCGGGCCTGGGCTGGAAGCTCGATGGCGAGGCGCTCGACGTCGCGGTCTACAACGCCGGCGTGATGGGGCCGCGCAGCGAAAGCGCGCAGCCGGTCACGCCGCCGGAGTTCGACCGCGTCATGCATGTCAACGTGCTGGGACCCATGATGGCGCTGCCGTTGCTGCTGCCCTATGTCGAGGCCGGGCAGTCCGGCCATGGCGGCGTGCTGGCGGTGCTGTCCTCGCGCATGGGCAGCATCGGCGCGATGGAGCACAGCACCAGCTGGCTGTACCGCGTCAGCAAGGCGGGCGCCAACGCCGCACTGCGCGCGGTGTCGCTGGATGCGCGCCATGCCACCTGCGTCGCGCTGCATCCCGGCTGGGTCAAGACCGACATGGGCGGTCAGGAAGCCGACCTGACCGTGCAGCAGAGCGTCAAGGGCATGCGCCAGGTGCTGGCCAGCGTCAAGCGCCGCGACAACGGCACCTTCCACAACTACGACGGCACGCCCATCCCCTGGTAAGGGCGCCCGCACACCTGATCACCGGACCGACATGCTGCTGACCCCCGAACAGGAAATGATCCGCGACGCCGTGCGGCAGTTCGCGCAGGAAGTGATCGCGCCGCAGGCCGCGCAATGGGACCGCGACAAGACCTTCCCCAAGGACGTGCACCGCGAACTGGCGGCGCTGGGCGCCTACGGCGTGGCGGTGCCGGAACAGTATGGCGGCGCCGGGCTCGATTACCTGTCGCTGGCGCTGATCCTGGAAGAAATCGCCGCCGGCGACGGCGGCACCTCCACCGTCATCAGCGTCAACAACTGCCCGGTGTGCAGCATGCTGATGTCGTTCGCCAGCGAGGCGCAGAAGCAGCAGTGGCTGGTGCCGCTGGCGCGCGGCGAGATGCTGGGCGCGTTCTGCCTGACCGAGCCGCACGTCGGCTCCGATGCGTCGGCGCTGCGCACCACGGCGGTCCGCGACGGCGACCACTACGTGCTCAACGGCGTCAAGCAGTTCATCACCAGCGGGCAGAACGCCGACGTGGCGATCGTGCTGGCGGTGACCGACAAGGCCGCCGGCAAGCGCGGCATCAGCGCCTTTATCGTTCCGACCTCGACCCCGGGCTACGTGGTGGCGCGGCTCGAAGACAAGCTCGGCCAGCATTCGTCGGACACCGCGCAGATCCTGTTCGAGGATTGCCGCGTGCCGGCCGCCAACCTGCTCGGCGATGAAGGCGGCGGCTACAAGATGGCGCTGTCGGGGCTGGAAGGCGGCCGCATCGGCATCGCCTCGCAGAGCATCGGCATGGCGCGCGCCGCGTTCGAGGCGGCGCTGGCGTATGCCAAGGAACGCGAGAGTTTCGGCCAGCCGCTGTTCCAGCACCAGGCGGTGCAGTTCCGGCTGGCCGAGATGGCGACGCGCATCGACGTGGCGCGCCAGATGGTGTGGCATGCCGCCGCGCTACGCGATGCTGGCCGCCCGTGCCTGAAGGAGGCGGCGATGGCCAAGCTCTTCGCCAGCGAGATGGCCGAGCGGGTGTGCTCGGATGCGATCCAGGTGTTCGGCGGCTATGGCTACGTCAGCGACTTCCCGGTCGAGCGCATCTACCGCGACGTGCGCGTGTGCCAGATCTACGAGGGCACCAGCGACATCCAGAAGCTCCTGATCGCGCGCGCGCTGGCCTAGCGCCGCCATTTGCGCGTACGATGAGCAGGCGAGGCGGGTGTGCAGCGCCCGCGCCACGCCTTCCCGCAACCGGACCTGCAACCACAACAATAGGGCCCCCGACATGACCGCAGCGATCGACTTCTACTTCGACTTCTCTTCGCCGTACGGCTACTTCGCCAGCACCCGTATCGACGACCTGGCGCAGAAGTACGGGCGCAACGTCGCCTGGCATCCGATCCTGCTGGGCGTGGTGTTCAAGACCACCGGCGCGACGCCGCTGCCGCAGCTGCCGCTCAAGGGCGACTACAGCTGGCGCGACTTCGAGCGCACCGCGCGCTTCCACGGCATCGAGTACAAGCGCCCCACGCATTTCCCGCTGCCCACCACGCATGCCGCGCGCGCCATGCTGTGGCTGCAGAACCATCACGGCGACGACCTCGCCGCGGCCTTTGCCAGGTCGGTGTACCGCGCGCTGTTCGTCGACGACATCAACATCGCCGAGCCGGCCGAGATCATGAAGCTGGCCGAGCCGCTGGGCGTGGACGTGCAGGCGCTCGATGCCGGCGCCACCAGCTACCAGATCAAGGACCAGCTCAAGGCCGAGATCGAGGTGGCGATGGCCAAGGGCGTGTTCGGCTCGCCCTTCGTCATCGTCGATGGCGAGCCGTTCTGGGGCTTCGACCGCTTCGACCAGGTCGAGGCCCATTTGAAGAGCCGCCGCCAGACCGAACTCCGGGCCGTTCCCAACCTGGACACCAAGGAAAAGAAACCCGCATGACTGCAGTAAACCGTGGCCATTCCGGCCGATTCGATTGCGTGATCTTCGACTGCGACGGCGTGCTCGTCGACAGCGAGCCCATCGTCAACCGCGTGCTCAACCAGATGCTGAACGAGCTCGGCATCGAGATCTCGCTGGAAGACTCCACGCGCCTGTTCCTTGGCCGCGCGGTGCGCGAAGAGCTGGACATGATCGAACGCATGCGCGGCGCGCCGCTGCCCGAGAACTGGCTGTCGACCTGGCTGGCGCGCCGCAACGCGGTGCTGGAAGAAGAAGTCGCGGCCGTGGCGCATGTGCGCGAGGCCATCCGCGCGGTCGCCGCGACCGGCATGCCGGTGTGCGTGGCGTCGGGTGCCGACCGCGTCAAGGTCAAGCTGCAGCTGACCAAGACCGGGCTGGCCGAGCTGTTCCAGCAGGATGAGCGCGAGCATATCTTCTCGGCCACCGAGGTCGAGCGCAGCAAGCCCGCGCCGGACGTGTACCTGCTGGCCGCGCGCACCATGGGCGTCGAGCCGGCGCGCTGCGCCGTGGTGGAAGACAGCCCGACCGGCGTGACCGCGGGCGTGGCGGCCGGCATGACGGTGTTCGGCTACGCCGCGCGCAACGATGCCGCGCAGCTGCGCGAGGCCGGCGCGCGCACCATCTTTACGGATATGCGCGAGCTGCCGGAGCTGGTGGGATGACGGGCATGAAGGCGGCCAGGGCAACCAAGGCGGCGCAGCGCCTGCCAAAGGCCGGCCCGGTGCCGTGCCCGTGCGGGAGTGCGGACTATGACGCCTGCTGCGGCCGCTTTCACCGCGGCGAGGCGCTGCCGCCCAATGCCGAGGCGCTGATGCGCTCGCGCTACAGCGCCTATGTACTGAACGACATCGACTGGCTGCGCCAGACCTGGCATGCGTCGACCTGCCCGGCCGAGCTGCTGCCGGACACCGCGACGCGCTGGCTCGGCCTGGCGGTCAAGGCGCATGCGCAGCAGGACGACACGCACGCCGAAGTGGAATTCGTGGCGCGCTACAAGGTGGGCGGGCGCGCCTGGCGGCTGCACGAGCGCAGCCGCTTTGTCTGCGAGGCGCGCGCGCCGGGCGAGGCGCCGCGCTGGCTGTATGTGGATGGCGACATCATCGGGGAGACACCATGAGCATCGACGAGCAGAAAGAGCCTGAGTACCTGCTGTATTGCTTTGCCCAGTCCGGCAACGCCTACAAGGTGGCGCAGCTGCTGGAAACCGTCGGCATGCAGCGCGGCCTGCCGCCGCATCAGCCACTGTGGCAGGCGCGCTTTGTCGATTTCTTCAACGGCGAGACCCGCACCCCGGAATACCGCGCCATCAACGTGATGGGCGAGGTGCCGGTGCTGGAGTTCGGTGGCCAGCGCCTGTCGCAGTCCGGCGCCATCCTCGAGACGCTGGCGTCGCGCCTGGACGCATTCGGTCCGCGCAACGAGGCCGAGCGCGCCGAGGTGCTGCGCTGGCTGCTGTTCGACAACCACAAGTTCACCTCGTACACCGCCACCTATCGCTTCATGCGCACCTTCGCCAGGTCGCCCGACCCCGCCGTGCTGGAATTCTTCCGCGCGCGCTGCGAAGGCGCGTGGAACGTGCTGAACACGCACCTGGCCGGACGCGACTTCGTGCTGGGCGAGCGCCCCACCATCGCCGACTTCTCGCTGGCGGGCTACGTCTTCTTCGACGACGAAATCGGCGTGCACTGGCGCAAGGAGTATCCGCATCTCCACGCGTGGACCGAGCGCTTCCGCGCCTTGCCCGGCTGGAAGCATCCTTATGACCTGATGCCCGGGCATCCGCTGCCGAAGGCAGCCGGCTGAGGCTGCTGCGGGTTCCGAAGTCCACGGTGGTCGACGAGATGAAGTCCGGCGTATTCCGCATGTAACGCCCCGCCGTCCCCGATATTGCCTGACACCTCATGCGCCGCACCGCCCGCCTGTTTTGCCGCCTTGCCCTGGCCACGGCGCTTGCCGTGCTGGCACCGCTGTGCGGGCATGCGCAGATGGCGAACGGCAACGGCCAGTCGGCGGCGCGCGTGCGCTTCCAGGAGCAGGTGGTAATGCTGCCCAAGGCCGCGATCCCGTCGCGCATCGACCTGGAGGCGACGGTGTTCAAGCCGGCCGGGGACGGGCCGTTCCCGCTGGTGGTGATCAACCACGGCAAGGCGCCGGGCCGGCCCGGCATGCAGGGGCGCGCGCGCTTTCCGGCACAGAGCGTGGAATTCCTGCGCCGCGGCTACGTGGTGGTACTGCCGATGCGGCAGGGCTTTGCGCGCTCGGGCGGCGCCTATATCGGCGGCAGCTGCGACATCGAGACCAACGGCATGATGCAGGCCGACGACGTCGTCGCCACGCTCGACTACATGGCCACGCAGCCCTATGTCGACATGGAACGCATCGTCGTGATCGGCCAGTCGCACGGGGGGCTGACCACCATGGCGTTCAGCACCATCGCCTATCCCGGCGTGCGCGGCGTGGTCAACTTTGCCGGCGGGCTGCGCAACCTGAATTGCCCGGACTGGGAAGCGCGCCTGGTCGATGCCTTCGCCAGCTACGGCAGCGCGGCGCGCTATCCCTCGCTGTGGGTCTATGGCGAGAATGACAGTTACTGGCCGGTGCCCTTGCCCGGCCGCATGTTCAACGCCTTCAAGGCGCGCGCCACCGGCCCGGCGGCGCAGGCGCGGCTGGTCGACGTGGGCGAGTTCGGCGCCGACTCGCACCGCCTGTTCAGCGCGCGCGAAGGCATCCCGGTGTGGCTGCCCGAGGTGGGCGACTTCTTCCGCTCGCTGGGGCTGCCCTTCGATCCGGGCACCTGAGCCGCATCGTCCCTATCCGCACTATCCGCAAAATCCGCCAAATCCGCCAACGGAGCGAACCATGGAATTCACTGCCCTGACCGTCACTATCGCCAACCACGTCGCCACCGTCACGCTGAACCGGCCCGACGTGCGCAACGCCTTCAACGAGACCGTGATCGCCGAGCTGACCGGCGCCTTCCGCGCGCTCGGCGACATGGACGAGGTGCGCGCCATCGTGCTGGCCGGCAACGGGCCGGCCTTCTGCGCCGGCGCCGACCTGAACTGGATGAAGAAGATGGCCGGCTACTCCGACGACCAGAACCGCGCCGATGCGCTGACGCTGGCGCAGATGCTGCACACCATCTGGTCCTGTCCGCGCCCGGTGATCGCGCGCATCCAGGGCGATACCTACGCCGGCGGCATGGGCCTGGTGGCCGCGTGCGATATCGCGGTCGCGGCCGAGCATGCGCATTTCTGCCTGTCCGAGGCGCGCCTGGGCCTGTTGCCCGCCACCATCAGCCCGTACGTGATCCGCGCCATGGGCGAGCAGGCCGCGCGCCGCTACTTCATCACCGCCGAGCGCTTCGACGCCGCCGAGGCGCTGCGCCTGGGCCTGCTGCACGCGGTGGTGCCGGCCGAGGCGCTCGACGCCAAGGTCGCCGAGCTGACGGCCGCGCTGGTGGCCAACAGCCCCAACGCCGTGCGCGAGAGCAAGCGGCTGGTGCAGGACATCGCCGGGCGCGTGATCGACAACGACCTGCTGGCGGATACGGCCGACCGCATTGCGAAGATCCGCGCGTCGGAAGAGGGGCGCGAAGGGGTGAAGTCGTTTCTGGAGAAGCGCACGCCGTCGTGGCGGCCGGCCTGAAGCAAAGGGGTTGGCTTCACCCCTGGGTTGCTCCCCTCTCCCGCTTGCGGGAGAGGGAGCCCCGCAGCAGCATGGGACTGCACACCGCACGGAAAAAAGTCTTGCGTGGAGATCGCAGCACGCTAGCGACAACAAGTAGGCTTTATTCGGATACGTCAGGCAAGTTACGCTAAAGATCCGTCAATCTGGAAAACTCACCGGCATTGCCAAGCCGCGGCAGACCTTCCTACCATGACCCTCCCCAATCCGTCCGCCACCCTCGCCCCGACCCAGCCCTTGCTGGCAGCGGCGCCGGCGCGGACGGCCAACCAAGGAGGGCTATCTTGGACCACCTGTCCCTTTCCCCCGGCAGCGGCACGGCCAGCCTGGGCCAGCGCAGCCGCGCTGCCGTCTGGCATCCGTGCACGCGCCTGCGTCCGGACGATGACGCCGTGCCGCTGGCGATCGTGCGCGGCGAAGGCCCGTGGCTGCACGATGCCGACGGCCAGCGCTATTTCGACGCCACCAGCTCCTGGTGGGTCAACCTGTTCGGCCACGCCAACCCGCGCATCAACGCCGCGCTGGCGAGCCAGCTGGAAACGCTCGAGCACGTGATGCTCGCGGGCTGCACGCACGCGCCCGCGGTGGAGCTGGCCGAGCGCCTGTCGGCGCTGACCGGCGGCGCGCTGGGCCATGTCTTCTACGCTTCGGATGGTGCCTCGGCGGTCGAGATCGCGCTGAAGATGAGCTTCCACTACTGGCGCAACACCGGCCTGCCGGCCAAGCGCGAGTTCGTCTGCCTGCGCCACGGCTACCACGGCGAAACCGTGGGCGCGCTCGCCGTGACCGACGTGGAGATCTTCCGCGACGCCTACGACGCGCTGATCCGCCGCGCACACGTGGTGATGTCGCCCGATGCGCGGCAGGCCGGGCGCGGCGAGACCGCTGCCGAGGTGGCGGCGCGCGCGCTGGCGGCGCTGGAAGCGCTGCTGCGCGAGCGCGCCGGCGCGATTGCCGCGCTGATCGTCGAGCCGCTGGTGCAGGGCGCCGCCGGCATGGCGATGCATGACCCGTGCTACCTCGACGGCGTGCGCGCGCTGTGCGACCGTTACCGCGTCCACCTGATCGCCGACGAGATCGCGGTGGGCTGCGGGCGCACCGGCACCTTCTTCGCGTGGGAACAGTCGCGCGGCACCGAGGCGCCGCTGCCCGCGCATGCCTGGCCGGATTTCCTGTGCCTGTCCAAGGGCATCAGCGGCGGCTACCTGCCACTGTCGCTGGTACTGTCGCGCCCGGAAATCCAGCGCGCCTTCGTCGCCGACGAGCTCGCGCGCAGCTTCCTGCATTCGCACTCGTACACCGGCAATCCGCTCGCCTGCCGCGCGGCGCTGGCCACGCTGGACCTGTTCGCGCAGGACGACGTGCTGGCGCGCAACCGCGAGCGCGCGCAGTGGCTGGCCGAAGGCATGGCCGCGCTGGCCGCCGATGCGCGCGTGCACCACGTGCGCCAGCGCGGCCTGATCTGGGCCGCCGACGTGCGCGACGAGGTTGCCGGCGCCGACTTTGCCGCGCGCTTCCACCATGCCGCGCGCGCACGCGAGCTGCTGGTACGCCCGATCGGCCATACGCTCTACGTGATGCCGCCCTATGTCTTCGACGCCGCGCAGGCGCGCTGGCTGGGCGAACAACTGCTGGCCACCCTCGACGACGTGACCGGGAGCGCGGACGTGAGCACGGGCAAGGAGGTGCGCCATGCTGCTTGAACAACTGAAGCAGGCCGCCGAACAGCGCCACGCGCTGGCGCTGACGCGCCGCCGCCGCATTGCGCACAGCGCCTGCGCGCCGCACCAGGCCGTGGGCGAGGACGGCACCGAGGCGGAATCGCTGCTGACCTTCTGCAGCAACGATTACCTTGGGCTGGCCAACCATCCGCAAGTGGTCGCCGCGCTGGTTGAAGGCGCGCAGCGCTATGGCGCCGGCAGCGGCGCCTCGCATCTGGTCAGCGGCCATTCGCTGGCGCACGCGCAGCTGGAGGCCGAGCTGGCGCGCTGGCTCGCGCCGCACATCGCGCAGGCGCGCACGCTGTACTTCTGCACCGGCTACATGGCCAACATGGCGGTGCTGACCGCGTTGGGCACGGCCGGGGCGACGCTGTTCTGCGAGTCGCTCAACCATGCCTCGCTGATCGACGGCGCCCGGCTGGCGCGTGCCGAGGTGCAGCGCTTCCCGCATTGCGATACCGCTGCGCTGGAGGCGTTGCTCGCGGCCAGCACCAGCGCGCGCAAGCTGATCGTCACCGACAGCGTATTCAGCATGGACGGCAACATCGCGCCGCTGCGACAGCTGCTGGCGCTGGCCGAGCGTTATGACGCGTGGATCGTCGTCGACGATGCCCATGGCTTCGGCGTGCTCGGCGAACAGGGCCATGGCGTGCTGGAAGCGCTGGGCCTGTCGTCCGAACGCTTTATCTATATCGGCACGCTCGGCAAGGCCGCCGGCGTCGCGGGCGCCTTCGTCGCCGCGCACGAGACCATCATCGAGCACCTGGTCAACACCGCGCGGCCGTATATCTACACCACGGCCGCACCGCCCGCGGTCGCGCATGCGCTGCTGGCCAGCCTGGCGATCATCGAAGGCGAAGAGGGCCGGCAGCGCCGCGCGCAACTGGCGCGCTGCATCGCGCTGCTGCGCGAGGGCCTGGCGCAGCTGGCCGCGATCGCCGGCTGGACCCTGGGCGACAGCCAGACCGCGGTGCAGCCGCTGATCGTCGGCGACAACGGTGCCGCGCTGGCGCTGTCGGCCACGCTGGAGGCCGACGGCATCCGCGTCGGCGCGATCCGGCCGCCGACCGTGCCCGAGGGCACCGCGCGGCTGCGCATCACGCTGTCGGCCGCGCACGCCGAAGCCGATGTGCGGCGCCTGCTGGATGCGCTCGCCGCCGCGGTGGCGCAGCGGGAGGCCGCATGAGCACCCGCGCTGCCTTCGCCTGCTTCGTCACCGGCACCGATACCGGCATCGGCAAGACCCACGCCAGTGCCACGCTGCTGCATGCGCTCCATGGCGCCGGCTACCGCACCGCGGGCATGAAGCCTGTCGCCAGCGGCAGCGAATGGCGCGACGGCCACTGGCACAACGACGATGTGGCGCAGCTGCGCGCCGCCAGCTCGGTTGCGGTGCCGCTGGGCCAGACCTGCCCGTTCCTGCTGCGTACGCCGTGCTCGCCGCACCTGGCGGCCGCGCAGGAAGGCGTGCGCATCACGCGCGCGCCCATCCGCGCCGCCTTCGACGCGCTGCGCCAGCAGGCCGACGCCGTGGTGGTCGAGGGCGTGGGCGGCTTCAACGTGCCGCTCGACGCCGGCGCGGTGCGCTGGAACACCGCCGACCTCGCGGTGATGCTGAGCGTGCCGGTGGTGCTGGTGGTCGGCATCCGGCTCGGCTGCCTGAACCACGCCATGCTGACCGCCGAGGCCATCCGCGCGCGCGGCCTGCCGCTGGCCGGCTGGATCGCCAACCGGGTCGACCCGGACATGCTGCTGGCCGACGAGAACATCGCCACGCTGCATGCGTCGCTGGATGCGCCGTGCCTGGGCGAGCTGCCGTGGCAGCTCGCGCCCGCCGCCGCCGCGGGCCGGCTCGACCTGGCGCCGCTGCTGGCCGCCGCCACCCGATACCAGACCGAGGCCGCCGGCCTCGCCGCATGAACACAGAATTCGACTGACCATGACCCAAGCCCACACCGTTACCACCATCTCCGCCGAATCGCTGCGCCAGACCGCGCGCCAGCAGGCCTTGCCCGACGATGCCAAATGGCACGTCGATGACGTCGCCGCGCTGTTCGCGCTGCCGTTCAACGACCTGCTGTTCCGCGCCCAGCAAGTGCACCGCGAGCATTTCGACGCCAACACCGTGCAGCTGTCGACGCTGCTGTCGATCAAGACCGGCGGCTGCGAAGAGGATTGCGGCTACTGCCCGCAGAGCGCGCATCACGATGCCGGCGTCAAGGCCGAAAAGCTGATGGCGCTGGACCAAGTGCTGGACGCCGCGCGCGCCGCCAAGGCCAATGGCGCCACGCGCTTCTGCATGGGCGCCGCCTGGCGCAGCCCCAAGGACCGCCACCTGGAGCCGGTGATGGAGATGGTGCGCGAAGTCAAGGCGATGGGCCTGGAGACCTGCGTCACGTTGGGCATGCTCAAGGCCGAGCAGGCGCAGCAACTGAAGCAAGCCGGCCTCGACTACTACAACCACAACCTCGATACCTCGCCGGAGTTCTACGGCAAGATCATCACCACGCGCACCTACCAGGACCGCCTCGACACCATTGGCCATGTGCGCGACGCCGGCATCAACGTCTGCTGCGGCGGCATCGTCGGCATGGGCGAGTCGCGCGAGGCGCGCGCCGGCCTGATCGCGCAGCTGGCCAACATGGACCCGTATCCGGAGTCGGTGCCGATCAACAACCTGGTGCAGGTCGAGGGCACGCCGCTGGCCGGCACCGAGGCACTGGACCCGTTCGAGTTCGTCCGCACCATCGCCGTGGCGCGTATCACCATGCCGCAAGCGATGGTGCGACTGTCCGCCGGCCGCGAGGCCATGGACGAAGCGCTGCAGGCGCTGTGCTTCATGGCCGGCGCCAATTCGATTTTCTACGGCGACAAGCTGCTGACCACCGGCAACCCGCAGGCCGACCGCGATCGCGCGCTGCTGGCCCGCCTCGACATCCGCGCCGAGGGCTACGCGGGATGATGCGATAGGAAAGTGCCCGCTGGACGGCGCGCCGCCGTAATATCCCGGTTACCGGGATAACAAGGAGGGCGCATGTTCAACAAGATCCTGATCGCCAACCGCGGTGAAATCGCCTGCCGCGTGGCCGCCACCTGCCGCCGGCTGGGCATCCGCACCGTCGCGGTGTATTCCGATGCCGACGCCGAGGCGCGCCACGTCGCCTTCTGCGACGAGGCCGTGCATATCGGCGGCGCCGCCGCACGCGATAGCTACCTGCGCGCCGACCACATCATCGAGATGGCGAAGGAGACCGGCGCCCAGGCGATCCACCCGGGCTACGGCTTCCTGTCCGAGAACGAGGCCTTTGCCGGGGCCTGCGCCGCGGCCGGGCTGGTCTTTATCGGCCCGCCGGCATCCGCCATCCACGCGATGGGCAGCAAGAGCGCGGCCAAGCAACTGATGGAAAAGGCGTCGGTGCCGCTGGTGCCGGGCTACCACGGCGAAGACCAGGATCCGGCGCTGCTGCGGCGCGAGGCCGACCGCATCGGCTATCCGGTGCTGCTCAAGGCCAGCGCCGGCGGCGGCGGCAAGGGCATGCGCGTGGTCGAGTCCGGCGATGGCTTCGACGCCGCGCTGGCGTCGGTCAAGCGCGAGGCGTCGGCCAGCTTCGGCGACGACAAGGTGCTGGTCGAGAAATACCTGACGCGCCCGCGCCATATCGAGATCCAGGTGTTCGCCGACAGCCACGGCAACTGCGTCTACCTGTTCGAGCGCGACTGCTCGGTGCAGCGCCGGCACCAGAAGGTGCTGGAGGAAGCGCCGGCACCGGGCATGACCGAGGAGCGCCGCCGCGCCATGGGCGAAGCGGCGGTGGCCGCGGCAAAAGCCGTGGGCTACGTCGGCGCCGGCACGGTCGAGTTCATCGCCAACCAGGACGGCTCGTTCTACTTCATGGAGATGAACACGCGCCTGCAGGTCGAGCATCCGGTGACCGAGATGATCACCGGGCAGGACCTGGTCGAATGGCAGCTGCGCGTCGCCGCCGGTGAGCCGCTGCCGCTGGCGCAAGACCAGTTGCGCATCGACGGCCATGCGCTGGAGGCGCGCATCTACGCCGAGAATCCCGACAAGCAGTTCCTGCCGTCCACCGGCACGCTGCGCTTCCTGCGCACGCCGCCGGCGGTGCAGTTCATGCGCGGCGACGGGGTTGACGCACACCCGCATGGCCCGGCCGGGGTGCGCATCGACGCGGGCGTGCGCGAGGGCGACACCATCAGCCCGTTCTACGACCCGATGATCGCCAAGCTGATCGTCTGGGGCAAGGACCGCGACGAGGCGCTGGCGCGCATGCGCCAGGCGCTGGCGGCGTACCACGTGGTGGGGCTGTCGACCAACGTGGCCTTCCTGCAGCGGCTGGTGAAGTCGGAAGCGTTCCGCACCGCCGACCTCGACACCGGCCTGATCGCGCGCAACGAGGCAGTCCTGTTCCCGCCGCCGGCGCCGGTCGGCATGGAACTGATTGCGCTGGCGGTGGCGGCGCTGCTGGATCGCGAGGCGCGCGAATTGCGCATCGATGCCGCCGATCCGCACTCGCCGTGGACCCACGCCGGCGCCTGGCGGCTCAATGGCGGCGTGTCGCGCACGCTGCGCTTCGGCTACGGCGAGCAGGTGCTGGAAGCCCGGCTCGATACCAATGCGCGCGGCAGCACGCTGATCTACGCCGACCAGGCCGCACCTTTCGCCTTCACCTGCCAGGCGGACGATCTCCGCGTCAACCTCGGCACGCGGCGCACGCATGGACAGGTGCATGCCGATGGCGATATCTTCCACGTCTTCTACGCCGGGCGGCATGTGAGCCTGGCGTGGCTCGACCCGCTCGCCCACGCGGGAGAAACCGAGGGCGAGGGCGGCAAGCTGACCGCGCCGATGCCGGGCAAGGTCATCGCCGTGATGGTCGAGGCCGGCAGCACGGTCACGCGCGGCACGCCGCTGCTGGTGATGGAGGCGATGAAGATGGAGCACACCATCAGCGCGCCCGCCGACGGGGTGGTCAGCGAGGTGCTGTACGGGGTCGGGGAGCAGGTCGCCGAAGGCGCGCAGTTGCTGGCGTTCGAGCGCAAGTGACGTTGGCAGCCTTAGGCGTGGCGGCCGGGCCAAGTTTGGGGGCGATCACCGTTGCATCCGCCAGCCGGGGTCCGGTTCCTCTGCCAGAATACGCATTTACCCCCACCAGAATTCTGCTGGAGACAAGATGAAGTTGCAGTTGTACGTCCCCGATGGCCGCTACGATCCGTGGATCGCCGGCTTTGCCGAAGCGCTGCCGGAAGCGCAATGCGTCACGTGGGAGGACAGCCGTGGCGAGCCGGCCGACTACGCCGTGGTCTGGCGTCCGCCGGTGGAGATGCTGCGCGGCCGCTCCGAGCTGAAGGCCATCTTCAATCTGGGCGCCGGGGTCGACGGCATCCTGCGCCTGCGCGACGAGGCCGCCGACGCACTGCCGGCAGGGGTGCCGATCGTGCGGCTCGACGACGCCGGCATGGCCGCGCAGATGGCCGAATACGTGACCCACGCCGTGCTGCGCTATTTCCGCAAGCTCGATGCCTACGAGGTCCAGCAGCGCACCGCCAGCTGGAAATTCCTCAAGCCGCATCGCCGCGCCGACTTCACCATCGGGGTGATGGGCGTGGGTACGCTGGGCGCGCATATCGCCCGCACGCTGGCGGGTTTCGGTTTTCCGGTACGGGGCTGGAGCCGCAGCGCGCGGGCCCTCGAAGGGGTGAGCGGCTTCTATGGCGATGCCGGCCAGGCGCCGTTCCTCGATGGCTTGCGCGTGCTGGTCAACGTGCTGCCGCTGACGCCGCAGACCGAGAACATCCTCAACGGCGAACTGTTCGGCAAGCTGGCGCAGGGTGCCTACGTGATCAACGTCGCGCGCGGCCAGCACCTGGTCGAAGCCGACCTGCTCGCGGCGGTGCAGGCGGGCCAGATCGCCGGCGCCACGCTGGACGTATTCCGCACCGAGCCGCTGCCCGCCGAGCACCCGTTCTGGCGGGAGCCGCGCATCACCATCACGCCGCATATCTCGGCGCTGACGCTGCGCGAGGACAGCATCGCGCAGATCGCCGGCAAGATCCGCGCGCTGCGCGCCGGCCAGCCGATCGCGGGCGTGGTCGACCTGCAGCGCGGCTACTGACCGGCTGCGCCAGCCCGCCATACGAGCTAACCATACCCCACCGAATAAAGGACAGGAGACCAGCCATGACCATGCCGAACTACGTGAAGATCGTTGAAGTGGGCCCGCGCGACGGCCTGCAGAACGAGAAGGCGATGGTGCCGACCGACGTGAAAGTCGCGCTGATCAACCAGCTTACCGACGCCGGCTTCGTCAATATCGAGGCCGCATCGTTCGTGTCGCCCAAATGGGTGCCGCAGATGGCCGACGGCGCCGACGTGATGGCGCGCATCCAGCGCCGCGCGGGCACGCTGTATTCGGCGCTGACGCCGAACATGAAGGGCTTCGAGGGCGCGATCGCCGCCGGTGCCGACGAGGTGGTGATCTTCGGCGCGGCCAGCGAGGCGTTTTCGCAGAAGAACATCAATTGCTCGATCGCCGAGTCGATCGCGCGCTTTGCGCCGGTGGCTGCCGCCGCCAAGGAGCAGGGTGTGCGCCTGCGCGGCAGCATCTCGTGCGCGCTCGGCTGCCCGTACCAGGGTGAGGTGCCGGTCAGTGCGGTGGTCGACGTGGTGCGCCGCATGCGCGAGCTGGGCTGCGACGAGATCGATATCGCCGACACCATCGGCGTGGGCACGCCGGTGCGCGTGCAGGAAGTGATGCGCGCCGCGGCGGCGGAGTTTGCGCTGGACCGGCTCTCCGGCCATTTCCACGATACCTACGGCCAGGCCCTGTCCAACATCCTGGCCAGCCTGGAAGTGGGCATCGCGATCTTCCATGCCTCGGTGGCGGGCCTGGGCGGCTGCCCCTACGCCAAGGGCGCCACCGGCAACGTCGCCACCGAAGACGTGCTCTACATGCTGCACGGCATGGGCATCCACACCGGCATCGACCTCGAAGCGGTGGTCCGCGCCGGCGACTACATCTCGCAGGCGATCGGCCGCGCCAACAGCTCGCGCGTGGGCCGCGCGCTGCTGACCAAATGGGCGGCCGCCAGCGACGCGGCACCGGCCTGCGTGTAAGCGCGGCCGCAAACAGGAGACTGCATGACGATGCCTGACGAAGCGCTGCCCGAGTCCGCGCAGCGTGTGGCCGACCTGCTGGCCGGTCTCGGCCACGACCGGCCCGTGGTGATGCTGCCCGCCACCGGCAAGACCTCGGCCGAGGCCGCGGCCGGGCTGGGCTGCAGCGTGGCGGAAATCGCCAAGTCCATCATTTTCCGGCGCGTCGCCGACGACGCGCCGGTGCTGGTGATCGCCAGCGGCAGCAACCGCGTCGACGAGGCCAAGGTGGCCGCGCGCGTGGGCGCGCTGGGCAAGGCCGACGCGCGCTTCGTGCGCGAGAAGACCGGCTATGCCATCGGCGGGGTCTGCCCGATCGGCCATGCGGTGGCGCCGGTGATGCTGCTGGACCAGGACCTGTTCCGCTATGACAGCCTGTGGGCCGCGGCCGGCCATCCGCATGCGGTGTTCAACCTGACGCCGCATCAACTGCAGCAGATGACCGGCGCCGAAGTGGCCGACGTCGCGATCGCTGCCGCAGCCTCGCCCGGAGCCGCGGCATGAGCCCGGACCTGCGCCCCGGCCTGGCGTTCAGCTGGCAATACACGGTGCCGCCCAAGGCCACCGTGCCGCGCCTGTACGACGATATCCCGGGCTGCCCGGAGATGCCCGACGTGCTGGCCACCGGCTACCTGGTCGGCATCATGGAGTGCGCCTGCCTGCAGATGCTGCGCGAACACCTGGACTGGCCGCGCGAGCAGTCGCTCGGCACACTGGTCAGCTTCTCGCACCTGGCACCGACGCCGCCGGGCATGACGGTGACGGTCAAGGGCGAACTGGTCGAGGTGGACGGCCGCCGCCTGCGCTTCCAGCTGAGCGCGTGGGACGGTGAGGACAAGATCTCGGAAGGCGTGCACGAGCGCCACCTGATCGACGCCGGCCGCTTCAACCAGAAGGTCGCGGCCAAGGCCGCGCGCGCGGCCGGCTGAGCGCTGTCCGGTGGCCACCATGCCCGCGCCCGTCCCCTCCGCGGCCGAACTGGCGGCGCAAGCCGAGCTGGCGCTGCGCGCGTCGCCCGTGCCCTCGCCGTGCCGCAACATTTGCCACATGGACCCGTTCAGCGGCTACTGCGCAGGTTGCCTGCGCACGATCGACGAAATCGCCGGGTGGTCCTCGGCCAGCGACGAAGACAAGCGCCACGTGTGGGCGCAACTGCCGCAGCGCGCAGCATGGCTGGCAGGCGAGGAGGCATCCCCTTGAATGCAAGCCCGGTCCCGCAGTTGCCGTCCTCCATGCGCGTGTTCGAGCGCGGCTGGCTCTCGGCCAACAACATCCTGTTCGTCGACGGCGACGACACCGCGCTGGTCGACACCGGCTATGTCACCCACGCGCCGCAGACGGTAGCGCTGGTGGCATCCGCGCTGCAGGACCGGCCGCTGGCGCGCGTGATCAACACCCATCTGCACTCCGACCACTGCGGCGGCAATGCCGCGCTGCAGGCGCGCTGGCAACCGCGCACCGCGATCCCGGCGGCCGAGGCCAACGCCGTGGCCGCGTGGGATACGGATGCGCTCAGCTACAAGGCCACCGGCCAGCAGTGCGACCGCTTCACCTTCGACAGCGTGCTGAACGACGGCGACACGCTGCGACTGGGCGGCATCGACTGGCAGGTGGTGGCGGCCCCGGGCCATGACCCGCACGCGGTGATGCTGTTCGCACCGGCCGAGCGCATCCTGATTTCCGGAGATGCGCTGTGGGAGAACGGCTTCGGCGTGATCTTCCCCGAACTGGAAGGGGAGAGCGGCTTTGCCGAACAGGCCGCGGTGCTGGCGCGCATCGCGCAACTCGATGCGCGGCTGGTGATTCCCGGCCACGGGCGCATGTTCACCGACGTCGCGGCGGCGGTCGAACGCGCCCAGGGGCGTTTGGCCTACCTGAGCGCCGACCCGGCGCGCAATGCCAGCCATGCGGTCAAGGTGCTGGTGAAGTTCAAGCTGCTCGAGGCGCAGCGGATGACGCTGGCGGCATTGGCCGCTTGGATGGAAGCGGCGCCGTTGATGGCCCACATGCGCGAGCGCTTTATGCCGCAGCATCAGATGGCGGAGCTGTGCGCGCAGACAGTGGGGGCGCTGGCGCGCGTCGGGGCGGCGCAGGTCGAGGGGGAATGGGTGGTGAATCGGGATTGAATGCCGTGGCCGCTGGTGTGCTCCCCTCTCCCGCTTGCGGGAGAGGGGCAGGGGGTGAGGGCAGGCGCGGGCCTACCGCAGGCCTGACTTCGAAGAGACTCCCGGCCCTCACCCCAACCCTCTCCCGCAAGCGGGAGAGGGAGAACCCAATTGGGATGCGTGGCCTCGCGGCAGGCCGATCAGAACGACGTCCTGAACCCCACCTTCACGCTCCTGCCCGCCAGCGGCGCGATATCGCGCAGGATCGACGCCGCGTTGCGCGCGTCCTGGTTGGTCAGGTTATCGCCGCGCAGGTACACCAGCGTCTGCGTGCCGGCCACCTTGAACTTGTAGGTCAGCGCCAGGCTCAGCAGCGTATAGGCATCGGTCGGCGTGTCGTTGTTCGGCACGCGCGTCTGCTTGGCCGCGTACGTGACATCCACGCGCGCGCCCCACGGCCCGGCACCGTACACCAGCGCGCCGCCCAGGCGCAGCGGCGCCAGCCGGGGCAGCGGCTCGCCGGTGTCGCGGTTTTCGCCGCGCACGTAGTCGGCGCGTGCCTCGAAGTCGAGCGTGTCGCTGCTGGTCAGCAGCTTCTGCAGCAGGCGCGTCTTGCCTTCCGCCTCGAAGCCGTACAGCGTGGCCGGCACGCCCAGGTACTGGAATTCGGGCAGCGCATCCGGGCTGCCGACGGCAACCACATCGCCGGCCTCGTCGCGCGCGCGGCCGGTGGCGCTGAGCGCCAGGTAGTTGGCAAAGCGGCTGTAGTAGCCCGACACGCTGGCGCTGTGCGCGCCTGACTTGAAGCGCACGCCGAGGTCGATCGAGGTGGCGCGCTCCTTGTTGGCGTTGGGATCGCCGACTTCCCAGGCGCCGGTGGCGACGTGGGGGCCGTTGGCGTACAGCTCGTAGAAGGTCGGCGCACGTTCCGTGTAGGACAGGTTGCTGGTCAGCGACCACGCCGGGTTCACCTTGTACAGCAGGCCGGCCGAGGCGCTGGTGGCGTTGAAGCTGCGGTTGGCGTCGGCGAAGCGGTCGTTGCCGTTGGCGCTGGCCTTGACGCTGCTGTGGTCGAGCCGGCCGCCGAAGTTCAGCTTCAGGTCGCCGCCGGCGGTCAGCGGCAGCTCCTCGAACAGGAACAGCGCGGCATTGTCGGTGTTGGTGCTGGGCACGAAGGCCTCTTCGCCCAGCGCCGAGAAGTTGGTGTGCCCGAACTGCGTGCCGACCACTCCCGTCAGGTTGCCGATCTTCGCGTGTTTGGCCTCGAAGCGCGCATCCCAGCCGCGGTTCTTGAAGATCGTGCCGGTCTCGCCGTCTTCGATTTCGCGGTGCTCGTAGTCGGTGAAGCTGACCTTGCCCTTGACCGATTCGAACCAGCCGCCGGTATTGCCGGCCAGGTTGCGCGCCTCGCCTTCCAGCGCGAAGCGGTCCTGCTTCATCTTCAGCCGCACCGCGTCCTCGGCGGGGGTGCCGTAGTCGTTGCGGTAGGCGCTGTAGTTGGCGCCGAGGAAGCCATCGGCCCAGGTGTAGGAGCCGCCCAGCGAGCCGCCCTGCTGGTCGGCGCTGGTGTTGGGCAGGCGCCCGTAGGGCTCGGCCTCGCCCTCGGGCAGCGGTTCGGCGTTGCGCAGGCGCTCGCTGCGCGCGTAGCCGGGGATGCGCAGGTCGCTGGTCTTGCGCGCGAAGGCATCGGCGTGGACGGCAAACTTGCCGTTGCCGGCCTCGATCAGCGCGCTGGCGTTGCGTGCCTGGTCGCCGCCGGCGGTGGCGCTGGCATCGACTGCGCCGCCGATGCCTTGGATCGGCTCTTTCGGGATGCGGTTGTCGATCACGTTGACCACGCCGCCGATGGCATTGCCGCCATACATCAGCGCCGCCGGGCCGCGCACGACTTCGATGCGCTCGGCCACCAGCGGATCGACAGGGACGGCGTGGTCGTAGGACAGCGTGGAGGCGTCGACCGTGGTGCCGCCGTTCTGCAGCACCTTGATGCGGTCGCCGTCCAGGCCGCGGATCACCGGCCGGCTGGCATTGGGGCCGAAGTAGGTGGACGACACCCCGGGCAGCTTGTCCAGGGTCTCGCCCAGCGTGCTGGCCTGGCGCACGGCCAGCGCGTCGCCGCCCAGCGTCGAGACCGGCGCCACCATGTCGTTCAGGTCGCTGCCCAGCGGGTTGGCCGTGACCACCACCTCGCGCAGCGTGGCGCCGGCCGGGGCCGGCGCGGCGTCGGCGGCGGGTGGCGTAGCAGTCTGGGCCAGTGCGGTGGGCGCTACCAGCGCCGTGGCCAGCGTGGCGGTGAGGGAAGCGGCCAGCGCTGCCAGCGGGGTCAGGCGCGGAGCGGTGGAGTTGGTGTAACGGCGGGCGGTGTAACGGTTTTTCGACATGGCGCGCGGAGCAATGCAGTGGCAATCGGCCCGGCTGGCACGGCGGCGTCCGGCCAGGCGCGGCGCGCCCACTATGGGCGTGGCGGCGCGGCCGGAGGGCGCGTGTTCAGCTCGGAATGCGTAAGACGGCGGGTGCGCGGCGCTGGCCGCGTCCCGGATCAGGCGAGGGCGATGGCCGGCACCGGCGGGGCGCGCGACTGGAAGGGATGGGCGGAGGGCAGGTCGGGCCAGCGCCAGGCCAGGCTGGCCGGCTTGACTGGTTTGCCGAAGGCAAGCCGCAGCGGCGGCAGCTTGCCGCAATGCGTGTCGGCAACGGTGGCGCCATCGAACAGCACGCACGAGTGCCCGCCGAAGACCTGTGCCAGCGGATGCGGGTCAGTGTCGGACGCTGCGGTGGCGTTGGCCACCACCGAGGCGCCCGTTGCGGCGAGCAGGCCGCCGTGCACGATGCGGTGGGTCAGCCCGGCATGCTGCGCCAGCAGCAGGCACAGCGCCAGCCATAGCGCGGACCACAGGCCCGGGCCGTGCGCGCGCAGGCGGGCGAACCAGTCAGTGCGCATGGGGATCGCGGCCTTGGTGGCTGTTATCGTGGTCCCCGCAGCCGCAGTCATCGCCGTGGCCGTGGTCGTGGCCATGCGCGTGGTCGTGGTCGTGGTCGTCGTCGAAATCGTCGACCCAGGCCGGGAAAGGGTCCGCATAGCTTGCCCAGGCCGCCACGCCGGCAGCCAGCTCGGCATCGCTCAGCAGGCAGGCATCCAGGCGCGCCTGCAGCGCGGCGTGGTCCAGGTCCAGGCCGATCAGCACCAGTTCCTGGCGGCGGTCGCCGAACGGCGCCGGGGCGCCGCCGTCCTGCATGTCGGCTTCCACTTCCGCGCGCTCGGCGGCGTCGGCCGGCCATTCCGCCGGGTCCAGCGCCGCCCACCAGGCGCCCGCGCCGCCATGGCGGCAGACGCCGCCGGACTGGTTCCAGTCGCCCGCGGTTTCCATGCGGCTCGCCAGCCAGAACAGGCCCCTGGAGCGCAGCACGCTGCCATGCTCGCGCAGCCATTCGGTATGGATCAGGTCGGCGAAGCGTTGCGGGTGGAACGGGCGGCGGCGGCGGTAGACCAGCGTGGAGACGCCGCTGGCGGCGTCCGCGGCGGGTGCTTCGCCACGCAGCGCGGCGAGCCAGCCGGCGCCATCGGCGGCGGCTTCGAAATCAAAGCGGCCGGTGCCCTGCACGCGCCCGGGCGGAACCTTGCCGAAGCTGGATTCGACGATGTCGGCGCGCGGGTTCAGCGCCTGCAGCGCCGCGCGCAGCCGTGCCAACTCGGCGGCGGCGACGAGTTCGGCCTTGTTCAGCACCATCACGTCGCAGCCTTCGATCTGCGCCACCAGCACTTCGGCCACGGTGCGGTCGTCGTCCTGGCCCTGCGCCAGGCCACGGTCAGCGAGGAACTCGGCTTCATTGAGGTCGCGCAGCACGGTAGCGGCATCGACCACGGTCACCAGCGTGTCCGGCTGCAAGGCGGCGTCGGGCCCCGCGCCATGCTCGGCCTCGAACAGGAAGCCTTCGGCAATGGCCAGCGGCTCGTCGAGGCCGTCGGCCTCCACCAGCAGCGCGTCGAAACGGCCTTCGGCGGCCAGCCGTGCGGCTGCGGCGAGCAGCGGCTCGCCCGAGGGCAGCAGCGCGGCCTCACAGCCGGGCGGCAAGGGCGCCAGCGCTTGCCCGTCCTGCGCGCCGCAGACCAGCACGCCGACACGCCCGCGCGCGCCATGCGCGAGCAGGTGGTTCAGCAGCGTGGTCTTGCCGGCGCCGGGAAAACCGGACAGCACGGTGACGGGCAGGCGATCAGCCATGGCAGCAGCAGGGAATGTGGAGGAGGCAACGCAGCGCGCAAAGGTCGCGGGCGCGCTGTTGCAACAAGGTTGCGAATTTACCAGAAAGGCCGCGGCGGCAACAGCCGGATGATTCTCAATGGCAGGCCGTGGCCATGGCGCGACAAGGGCTGGAGGGGGGGCCAAAAGGGCCCAAAAACAAACGGCCCGGGTACCCGGGCCGTCATGTTGCGCAGGCTGCGCCGGCTGGCCGGCGCGCCGCGCTTCAGTCGCCGAACAGCTTCTGGCGCAGTTCGCGGCGTTGCTGCGCTTCCAGCGACAGCGTGGCGGTGGGACGCGCCAGCAGGCGCGGCACGCCGATCGGCTCGCCGGTTTCCTCGCACCAGCCGTAGTCGCCGGACTCGATGCGCTGCAGCGACTGTTCGACCTTCTTCAGCAGCTTGCGCTCGCGGTCGCGCGTGCGCAGTTCCAGCGCGTGTTCTTCCTCGATGGTGGCGCGGTCGGCCGGATCCGGCACGATCACGGTTTCGCGCAGGTGTTCCGTGGTCTGGTCAGCGTTCTTCAGGATTTCGTCGCGCAGCTGCTCAAGGCGATGCTTGAAGAAGGCGAGCTGCGCTTCGTTCATGTAATCCTTGTCGCTCATCTTCAGGATTTCAGCTTCAGTCAGAAGTTTGTTGCTGCTCATGGTTGCTGCTGATTCTCTTGTTGATGCGGCCGGCGGCGTCTCAGTCCGCGCGGGTGCGCTGTCCGCGCGCTTGCGCGCCACGGTTGTTTCACTCTGGCTGGCTGCAGTCTTGCTGCTTCGCGGGCCTCCCTTCCTTGCGCCCGCTTCGGCGTTCGCCGTACTGCCGCGGGGAGCGGGCGCGGCCTTCACAGGCTGCGCCTTGAGCGTCTCTGCCGCGGCACTACCAGTCTTGCTGCGGCTTTCTTTGGTCTTCGTTGCGGCTGTCATGGGGACACCTCTCTCTCGCGTCAGTCAGTGACGGCGCGCGTCGGGGTACCCCAAGCGGAACAGGCGGTCTCCGCACGAAGCACTGCGACCGCACCTGCCGGCGGCCTGCCTCATGCTGACGACAACCGCCGCCCTCAAGTCCACCGGCAAGCGGTGGACCGGATACCGGCGGCGGGAAAAAGGTGCGCCACCGGTATCAAATCCGGCCTATTGTACTTGAACAAATTTTTCGGAGATATGGGGAAAACCGGCTGGCGCTTCGGTATTTCCCCGGTACCCCGAACGGGGGGCAGCCGCGGGGCGGTGTCGGATGGGGTGCCGCCCATGGGACGGCGGGCGCACTCAGGCCAGGCAGTTCTCCAGGCCCTTGAGGATGGCGTCGCGGGGCAGGTCCACGCCGATGAACACCATGCGCGTGCCCGGGGTCTCGTCTTCCCACTTGGCACCGATGTCGCTGCCCATCAGCTGGTGAACGCCCTGGAACACCACCTTGCGGTCCACCCCCTCCATATATAGTACGCCCTTGTAGCGCAACAGTTTTTCCCCGTAGACCGCGAGGATCCCGGACAGGAATTCTTCCAGCTTGCCGTAGTGGAACGGCTTGTCGCTGCGGAAGACGAACGACGCGATGCGGTCGGTGTGGTGGTGGTGGTGATGGTGGTCGTGCGCATGGCCATGTCCATGGCCGTGACCGTGGTCGTGGTCGTGGTCGTGGTCGTGGTCGTGGCCGCAATCGGCGCCGCAATGGTCGCCGTGCTCATGGTCGTGGTCGTGATCGTGTTCCTCGGCGCGCAGGAATTCCGGGTCGATCTCGAGCTTGGCGTTCAGGTTGAAGCCGCGCAGGTCGAAGATGGTGTCGATCGGGGCCTCGCCGAAGTTGACCAGGCGGATCGGCGCGCGCGGGTTCATATGCAGCAGGCGGTGGCGCAGTTCGGCCACGTCGGCTTCGCTCACCAGGTCAGACTTGGTGATGAAGATGGCGTCGGCAAAGCCGACCTGGCGCTGCGCCTCTTCCTGCTTGTCCAGCTGCAGGTGCGCGTGCTTGGCGTCGACCAGCGTGATCACCGCGTCGAGCAGGTAGCGCGAGGCGATTTCCTCGTCCATGAAGAAGGTCTGCGCCACCGGGCCCGGGTTGGCCACGCCCGTGGTTTCGATCACCACGCGGTCGAAGTCGATCTCGCCGGCGTCGCGGCGCGTCAGCAGCGTCGACAGCGCCTGCACCAGATCGCCGCGGATGGTGCAGCAGATGCAGCCGTTGCTCATCTGCACGATCTGCTCGCGGCCATCCTGTACCAGGATCTCGTTGTCGATGTTCTCTTCGCCGAACTCGTTCTCGATCACGGCGATCTTCATGCCGTGCTGCTCGTTCAGGATGCGCTTGAGCAGGGTGGTCTTGCCGCTGCCGAGGAAGCCGGTCAGGATCGTGACCGGAATCAGTTTGGACATTGTTGTTCTCCGGGAAATGAGTGCCGGTCAGTGGGCGGCGCGCGTACGCTTGCCGCATTCGGCGCAGACGCCGTTCACGGTCAGTTCGACATGTTCGATGGCAAAGCCGCTGGGCACGCGCGGCGCGGCCGGCTGCGCCGCGGCGGCGGCATCGTCCAGGCAGAAGGTGCGGTCGCAGCGGGTGCAGTGGAAATGGCTGTGCTGGCGATGTTCCTGCGCCCGCGCGGCCTCGTGCTCGACCAGGCTGAAGCGGAACACGCGGTCGTTGCCGGCGCGCTTCTGCGCCACGCCCTGCTCCACCAGCCAGTCCAGCACGCGGTAGACGGTGACGCGGTCGATGGTCTCGCCGGCCTCGGGCAGCCGGTCGATCACGGCCTGGTGGGTCAGCGCCTCATCGCTGCCGATCAGGCAGGCCAGGATGCACAGCCGCGGCTGGGTCACGCGCGCGCCCAGCCGGCGCAGGCGCTCATGGGCGGCCTCGAGGGCCGCCGGGGTCGGGCTTGCCGGTTCCGGCACCAGGGCCGGCCGGTCCGGACTGGGACGGGTCATGGCCGGATTTAACCATAGGCCTCCGGTTGATGCAATTCAGTTGCGTCAGCCGGGGCGGCGGTTTGCGCCTATGATCGGCACTGGACCACCAAGCGGAGACCCCCATGCTGAATGACGCGAGCGCGCTGCTGTTCCCGAATTTCGAACCGTTCCGGCAGCAGGTCGGCGAAGTCGAGATCGCCGGGGTGCGGGGCGGCTCGGGGCCGCCGCTGCTGCTGTTGCACGGCCACCCGCAAAGCCACCTGATCTGGCACCGGGTGGCGCCCGCGCTGGCCGACCACTTCACGGTGATCGCCACCGACCTGCGCGGCTACGGCAGCAGTTCGGCGCCGCCGGGCAACGCCGGCCACGAGCGCTACAGCAAGCGCACCATGGCGCAGGACCAGGTCGCGCTGATGGCGGCGCTGGGCTACCGGCGCTTTGCGCTGTGCGGCCATGACCGCGGCGCGCGCGTCTCGCACCGGCTGTGCCTGGACCATCCCGAGGCGGTCAGCCGTGCCATGCTGCTCGACATCGCGCCCACGCTGGCCATGTACGAGCGCACCAGCATGGCGTTTGCCGCCGCCTACTGGCACTGGTTCTTCCTGATCCAGCCGGCGCCGTTCCCCGAGACGCTGATCAACGCCGAGCCGGATTTCTATATCCAGAAGCTGATGGGGCTGCGCCACGCCGGCCTGGCGGCGTTCGCCCCCGACGCGATGGCCGCCTACACCGCGGCGATGCGCGACCCGGCCCGCGTGCACGCCATGTGCGAAGACTACCGCGCCGCCGCCACCATCGACCTCGAGCACGATCGCGCCGACCGCGAGGCCGGGCGGCGCCTGGCGCTGCCGCTGCGCGTGCTGTGGGGCGAGCACGGCGTGGTGGCGCGCTGCTTCGAGCCGCTGGCGCTGTGGCAGGAAGTGGCCGCCGACGTGAGCGGGCGCGCGCTGCCCTGCGGCCATTACATCCCCGAGGAAGCCCCTGAACCGCTGCTGGAGGAAATGCTCGGTTTCTTCCGCTAGGCGGCGCCGGGTGTCGCCAACGCAGCCTTTTTGGGCGATTGCTGCCATATCTTCCCTGTTCCCCGCCATATGCCGCGGATTGCAGGCGGGTTAGCCCCTATACCTGCCTATTGTCTGCTGTTGTTAACATCAAGCCCCGCCCTTGCCGTTTGCGGCGGGGCAGCGGTGCCAGCCGGCATGGTCCAAGCGCGGCCAACGAGACTGCGCGAGGGCGCCCCCGAGCGGGCGCCGGGCCGGCGGCAACGCATTGCAGACGGGTATCACCGGGAACCAGGAGAAGAGAGCATGAAACGCGTGGCAAAGATGGTCGCGGCCGCTATGGCAGTCAGCGCGATGGGTGTGGCGACGGGCGCGTACGCCCAGGAATATCCGGGCAGCAAGCCGGTGACGGCGGTGGTGCCGTTTGCCGCGGGCGGGCCCACCGACAAGGTCTCGCGCGAACTGACCATGATCATGTCCAAGCACCTGGGCGCGACCATCGTGATCGAAAACCTCGGCGGTGCCGGCGGCACCATCGGCGCCAAGAAGGTGGTCCAGGCCAAGAACGATGGCCACACCGTGCTGATCCACCATATCGGCATGTCGACGGCCCCGGCGCTGTACCGCAACCTGGGCTTCGATCCGCTCAAGGATTTTGAAATGGTCGGCGAGATCGCCGATGTGCCGATGGTGCTGGTCGGCAACAAGTCGCTGCCGCCCAACACCTTCAAGGACCTGGTGCCGTACATCAAGGCCAACGCCAGCAAGCTGTCGCTGGCCAATGCCGGCATCGGCTCGGCCTCGCACCTGTGCGGCCTGCTGTTCCAGAGCGCGATCCAGACCGAGCTGACCACGGTGCCGTACAAGGGCACGGCGCCGGCGCTGACCGACATCCTGGGCGGCCAGGTCAACCTGATGTGCGACCAGACAACCAATATCGCCGGCCAGCTCAAGGCGGGCGCGCTCAAGCCGTACGCGGCCATGCAGTCGAAACGCGTGGAAGCCTTCAAGGACATCCCGACCGCCGCCGAGCAGGGCCTGCCGGGCGTCGAAGTCAAGATCTGGCACGCCATGTACGCACCCAAGGGTACGCCCAAGCCGGTGATCGACAAGCTGTCGGCGGCGCTGCAGAAATCGGTGGCCGACCCGGCCTTCCGTGCCAAGATGGCCGAGCTGGGCGCCGAGGCCGTGCCCGCGCAGCGCGCCACGCCGGATTCGCTGCGCACCTTCCTGGGCGCCGAAATCAACAAGTGGACCCCGGTCATCAAGAAGGCCGGCGTGTACGCGGACTGATGTAGCGGACTGCTCCGAAGGAGTGATTCATGCGGCGCGCTGGCCTGCTGGCCGGTGCGTCCCGCCCGAGGGCCATGCACTGCGCATGGCCCTTTTTGTTTCCGGATCGCCGCGACCAGCGCGGGCGGGCATCCTATATTGGTCAGACTGCCGCCGCCGGCGAGGTGTCGGGACAGGCCTTGAAACCGTGCGGGGGCGTCGCCAACTACGGTCCTGACATATTCACGGAAGCCACCATGGAACAGTATCACGGCACTACCATCGTCAGCGTCCGCCGCGGCAATCAGGTCGCGCTGGGCGGTGATGGTCAGGTCACGCTCGGCAATATCGTGATGAAGGGCACCGCGCGCAAGGTGCGCCGCATCTACAACGGCAAGGTGCTGGTCGGGTTTGCCGGCAGCACCGCCGACGCCTTCTCGCTGCTGGACCGCTTCGAGGCCAAGCTGGAGAAATACCAGGGCAACCTGACGCGCGCCGCGGTCGACCTCGCCAAGGACTGGCGCTCGGATCGCGCGCTGCGCCGGCTGGAAGCCATGCTGATCACCGCCGACCGCGACACCACGCTGGTCATCACCGGCAATGGCGACGTGCTCGACCCCGAGGGCGGCATCGCCGCGATCGGCTCGGGCGGCGCGTATGCGCAGTCGGCGGCCAAGGCGCTGGTGGAGAACACCGAGATGGCGCCGAAGGACGTGGTCGAAAAGGCGCTGACCATCGCCGGCGAGCTCTGCATCTACACCAACACCAATTTCGTCATCGAGACGCTGGAATAAGCCGCCGGCTACAGCGGGCGCCGGCTCCGGCCGGCGTACGCGCCCCCGCACCGCGCCCCAACTGAACGGATACCATGTCGCATACCATGACCCCGTCGGAAATCGTTTCCGAACTCGACAAGCACATCATCGGCCAGAACAAGGCCAAGAAGGCCGTGGCGGTGGCGCTGCGCAACCGCTGGCGCCGCCAGCAGGTGGCCGAGCCGCTGCGCCAGGAAATCACCCCCAAGAACATCCTGATGATCGGTCCGACCGGCGTCGGCAAGACCGAGATCGCACGGCGCCTGGCCAAGCTGGCCGACGCGCCCTTCATCAAGATCGAGGCGACCAAGTTCACCGAGGTGGGCTATGTCGGCCGCGACGTCGACACCATCGTGCGCGACCTCGCCGAGATGGCGATCAAGCAGACGCGCGAATCCGAGATGAAGAAGGTGCGCACCAAGGCCGAGGACGCCGCCGAAGACCGGCTGCTCGACGTGCTGCTGCCGCCGCCGCGCGATATCGGCTTCTCGCAGCCGGAAGAGAAGGATTCCAACACGCGCCAGGTGTTCCGCAAGAAGCTGCGCGAAGGCTTGCTCGACGACAAGGACATCGAGCTCGAGGTCGCCGCCGGCATGCCCAGCATGGACATCATGGGCCCGCCGGGCATGGAAGACATGACCGAGCAGATCCGCACCATGTTTGCGGGCCTGGGCCAGGGCAAGAAGGCGCGCCGCAAGATGAAGGTCAAGGAAGCGTTCAAGCTGCTGATCGACGAAGAGGCCGCCAAGCTGGTCAACGACGAGGAGCTCAAGCACAAGGCCATCGCCAATGTGGAGCAGAACGGCATCGTGTTCCTGGACGAGATCGACAAGATCGCCAGCCGCAGCGATATCGGCGGCGGCGAGGTGTCGCGCCAGGGCGTGCAGCGCGACCTGCTGCCGCTGGTCGAGGGCACCACGGTGAATACCAAGTACGGCATGATCAAGACCGACCACATCCTGTTCATTGCCTCGGGCGCGTTCCACCTGTCCAAGCCGAGCGACCTGATCCCCGAGCTGCAGGGCCGCTTCCCGATCCGCGTCGAGCTGGAATCGCTGTCGGTGCAGGACTTCGAGGCCATCCTGACGCAGACCGATGCGAGCCTGACCAAGCAGTACCAGGCGTTGCTGAACACGGAAGAGGTCAACCTGGTGTTCGCGCCGGACGGCATCCGCCGGCTCGCCGAGATTGCGTTCTCGGTCAACGAGAAGGTCGAGAACATCGGCGCGCGCCGGCTCTATACGGTGATGGAGCGGCTGCTGGAAGACCTGTCGTTCCACGCCAGCAAGTCGTCCGGCGAGACCGTGACCATCGACGCGGCGTACGTGGAAGAACGGCTGGGCGATCTCGCCGGCAACGAGGACCTGTCGCGCTACGTGCTGTAAGGCCGGCAGCCGGCCCAATCAAGGCGCACCGAGGTGCGCCTTTTTTCATGTCCGTGCGTTTCCACCTGCCACATCCCGGTAAGGCTCGTAAGCATTGGTAAGCCCGCTGGCCGGCGTCGCCGGGCGATGCGACCCTTGCGCACCTTGACGGTCGATTGACCGGTGCGGGAGCCACCGCATCCCCCCTCAACCACTGGCAGGAGAAATCACATGGTCCCTTACAAGACCCGCCGGGTCGTGCTCGCCACGGGCGGCCTGCTGGCTGCGCTGGCCGCCGCCACGGCCTTTCTTTGCGTCCGTCCGGCGATGCCGGCGGCCGCAGCCGCGCAATCGGGCACCCTCGGCGCGGCCGCCGCCGCGGCGGCGACGCTGGCGCTGGATTCGGGCGCGCTGTTCACGCTGGCGGACCGCCATGCCGGCGACGCCATGCGCATCGCCGACAGCGGCACGCCGCCGGACGGCGCCGAGGGCCTGGACTGGGACTACGTCCAGCTGCGCCTGTAAGCCGGCGCCATGCCCACGCCATGCCACGCCATGCAAAAGGCCGCGCACGTGCGCGGCCTTTTGCATGGTGGGGCCCGTGCCGCTTCAGCGTGAGACCGGCCGCTTGCCCAGCTTGCGCTGCAAGGTGCGCCGGTGCATGTTCAGCGCCCGCGCGGTGGCGGAGATATTGCCGCCGTGCTCGGCCAGCACGCGCTGGATATGTTCCCACTCCAGCCGCGCCACCGACAGCGGCACCGGTTCTTCCAGCGCGGCCTGCGCCGCGTCTTCCGATACGCCCGCCATCAGCGCGGTCAGGATCGAATCGACATTGGCCGGCTTGGCCAGGTATTCGTCGGCGCCTTGCTTGACCGCCGCCACCGCCGTGGCGATGCTGGCGTAGCCGGTCAGGATCAGGATGCGCGCGTCCGGCAGCGCCTGGCGCAGCGGCGCCACCAGCTGCAGCCCGGACTCTGCGGGGGCGGTGCTGCCGGCCTCGGGCGGCGGCTCCAGGTGCAGGTCCAGCGTGACGTAGGCAAAGTCGGTGCGCGCCGCCAGCGCCAGCGCGGTGCGGCCGTCGTGCGCCACCGCCACGGCATAGCCGCGGCGCGTCAGCGCGCGCGCCAGCGTGCCGGCAAAGACTTCGTCGTCGTCGATCACCAGGAAGGGTGTGCCAGCCGGTGCGGTGGCTTCGGGTACCGGGGTGAGAGGTTCGGTCATGGGTGGGAAGGTACGGCGGCGGCGGCCGCCGATGCGAACAGCGTGGACAGTGCGGGCAGGCGCAGTTCGGCGACGGTGCCGCCGCCCGGGCGGTCATGCCAGGCGAGCTCGCCGCCCATCTGCCGGGCGGCGCTTTGCGCCAGGTACAGGCCGATGCCCTGGCCTCCGTGCTGGCTGGCCACCGGGGTCTCGCCGAGCTGGCCGCGCAGCGCTTCGGGAATGCCGTCGCCGTGGTCGGCGACGCGGAACGACAGCCACGGCGCGGTGTTGCCCGGGGCCATGGCGATCTGCAGCTGCAGCGGCTGCGCGCCGCGTCCGGCGGCCTGCTGGCTGCGCGCGGCGTTGTCCAGCAGGATGGTCAGGATCTGGCCCACGCGCGCGGTTTCCACCGCCTGCGCGCCGGCACCCGGAGTGGCCACGGCCTGCAGGCTGGCATTGGGATGGCGCAGCTGCCAGCGCTCGGCGAAGGCCGGCAGCCAGCCGTCGATGCGCTGCGGCGCCAGCGTGGCCGGGTCTTCGCGCAGCCGCGCCAGCGTCGAGCGGCACAGCGCCAGCTGCTGCTCCATGGTTTGCAGGTCGGGCAGGTAGCCGCTGATGGCGGCCGCGCCGCGGCCGGCGTCGGAGGCATCGGCGCGCAGCTCGCCGGCAATCACCGCCAGCGTCGCCAGCGGCGTGCCGATCTCGTGCGCGACCGCGGCGGCCTGGCCGTTCAGGTCTTCGACGCGCGCTTCGCGCAGCAATTGCTCGCGCGCCAGGTTCAGCTGCGCCTCGCGCTGGCGCAGCACGCCCGACAGGCGCGCCACGAACAGCGCGATCATCACCGCGCTGGCGACAAAGTTCAGCCACATGCCGGCCAGGTGGTAGGTGACCGCGTTGTCCGGGTTGTGCAGGTCCAGCGGCACGTATTCGATCAGCAGCACCGTGTAGCAGGCCAGCGCGTACAGCGCCAGCGCGATCACCTGGCGCCACGGCAGGATGGCGGCGGCGATGGCCAGCCCCGGCAGGTAGAACGAGACGAACGGGTTGGTGGCGCCGCCGGTGTAGAACAGGATCGCCGACAGCGCGGTCAGGTCGACCAGCAGCTGGCCCATCAGCTCGGCCTCGCCGGGCGCGCTGTTGCGCCGCGTGTGCTGGCGCAGCCGCAGGCCGGTAAGCAGGTTGAACAGCGCCTGCAGCCCCAGCACCACCAGCAGCGGCGTGTAGGGCAGGCGGATGCCGGCAATCGGCTCGCACACCAGCACGGTCAGCGCCTGTCCGCCCAGCAGCGCCCAGCGCAGCCAGAACAGCCGGCGCAGCGTCACCTGGCCATGGCGCGCCGAACTGCCGGCCGGCAGCGGCGACAGGAACGGAAAGTCAGGCAGGCGGGTCATGGCGGGGGCGGGGCGCATGGCGCGAGTGTATCAATGCCGCCGCGGGGCGCCGGCGCGTGCGACACCTTGCCGCATTGGCGCGCCGCCGTGGCGGCTGCCAGACTGGCTGGTTGCGCGGTCGAGCGCGCGTGCCTGGCGGCCACGCCGGCCACATGCAGCAGGGCGGTCCTCGCCATGGTCTAATGTCTGCTTTCAGGAGAGCCTTTGATGCAAGCCAAATTCCGTCCGGCCACGCTGGCCGCACCCTTCGCCCTGGCCGCCGCGCTGGCATCGGGCGCCGCGCTGGCCCAGGTCGATGTCAGCAACGCCTGGGTGCGCGGCACGGTGCCGACCCAGACCGCTTCCGGCGCCTTCATGGTGCTGCACGCGCACGATAACGCGAAGCTGGTCGGCGTCTCGTCGCCGGTGGCGGCGGCCGAGCTGCATGAGATGAAGATGGAAGGCAACGTGATGCGCATGCGCCAGATCAAGTCGCTGGACCTGCCCAGGATGCAGAACGTCGAACTGAAGCCGGGCGGCTACCACGTGATGCTGATGGACCTGAAGGCGCAGCTCAAGCCCGGCGATACCGTGCCCCTCACGCTGAAGATCGAGCAGGGCGGCAAGGTGGTCGAGCAGAAGGTCACGGCCGAAGTGCGCAGCATGGTGCCGGCTGCCGCCGGCGGCGGCCATGCCGGCCACGGCGACCACAAGCACTGAGCGGCTGACCTGACGAGCGCTCGGGCGCGCGGCCGTCAGCCGCGCAGGCTGATCGGCTCGTCCGCTTCCTGGCTTGCCGCCGCCGCCAGCACCCGCTCGCGCAGCCAGGCGTGGGCGGGATCGGCCTCGGTGCGCTCGTGCCAGATCATGCTGAAGGTGAAGTCGTCCAGCGCGAACGGCGGCGCGAACACGGCGTAGCGCGGGTCGTCCTCGAGCGCGGCCAGGCTGCGCCGCGCGGTGGTCAGCACCAGGTTGGTCCCGGCGATCAGCGCCGGCGCCACGCTCCAGTGCGGCACCACGCAGGCGATCTTGCGCCGCCCGCCCAGCTTGGCCACGGCGGTGTCGATCGCATCCATGCGTTCGCTGTGCGTGGCCACCAGCACGTGCGAGCGCGCCAGGTAGGCCACCTGGTCGAGCCGGCCGGTATCGCGCACGGTGGCGGCATCGACCGCGCAGGCATAGCTTTCACGGAACAGCTCGGCCGACTGCACGCCCTCGGGCTGGTGGCTGAACACTCCCAGCGCCATGTCGATCTCGCCGTCGGCCACCTGCGCGGTCATGCCTTCGCGGCTGGCCTGCGACACCACCAGGTCGATATTGGGGGCGGCCTTGCGCACCGCGCGCAGCAGGCGCGGCAGCACCACCAGCGCGCCGTAGTCGGACATCGCCAGCCGGAAGCTGCGCCGCGCGGTGGCCGGCTGAAAGCCGCTCGGCCCCAGCAGGATGCGCACCTGCGCCAGCGCCTCGGCCAGCGGGCCGGACAGCTCGTGGGCGCGCGCGCTCAGCACCAGCCCGCCCTTGCCGCGCACCAGGATGGGGTCGTCGAGCAGCTGCCGCAGGCGCCCGAGCGCATGGCTGACCGCCGGCTGGCTCAGGTGCAGCCGCAGCGCGGCGCGGGAGATATGGCGCTCCGCCAGCAGCGCTTCCAGCACCACCAGCAGGTTGAGGTCGATTCCGCGTAGGCTATTCATTCGGCGAATATTAAACGTACGAAAGCAGAATTGGAAATTCGCAAAGCGATATTTCAAACTGCTGGCATCGCATCTTGCCCGATGGAGCGCGCCATGTCAGGCACCCAGCTGTCGTTTTCGATCCCGTCATCGCTCTGGCTGCCGCTTGGCACCGCCGTGCTGGCCGGTGCCGCGATCCCGTTCCAGGCCGGCGCCAACGCCACGCTCGGGCGCCTGCTCGGCCATCCGCTGTCCGCGACGCTGGTATCTCTGCTGGTGAGCCTGGTGGCGCTGCTGCCCGTGCTGTGGCTGATGCGGGTGCCGCTGCCGTCGCCGGCGGCGCTGGCCCAGGCGCCGGCCTGGCTCTGGGGCGGCGGGGTGCTGGGAGTGTTCTATATCTCCGCCGCGCTGATCATGGCGCCCCGGCTGGGCGCCGCCGGCTTCATTGCCGCGGTGGTGGCGGGACAGGTGCTGGCCGCGTTGCTGGTGGACCAGTTCGGCCTGGCCGGGTTTGCGGTGCGCGCGCTGACGCCGGCGCGGCTGGCCGGCGCCGCGCTGATCGTGGCCGGGATGCTGGCGATGCAGTGGGACAGCGGGGCGGCGCGTCAGCCGGCCGCCGGATCGGGTGCTGAATCGGGTGCTGAACCGGGCGCCGGATCGGGTACGGAACCGGGGGTGAAATCCGGCGCCTGACCCGCCTGTCGCCGGGCCGCCAGGCAGGCCGGACACAGGCAGTGCTGGCCCGGCACGATCTGCCGCGCCGGCAGCAGCGGCTGGCTGGCGCACCAGCACTCGGGAAGTCCCGCCACGTAGCCGCAGACAAAGCCGGCGCCGCAGCGGCTGCAATGTTCGACCGGGCGCAACTGTCCGGCCAGCACCGCGGCGGCGTCGCTCATGGCTGTCTCCGCGGTGCTGGCGGGATGGACAGATTTCGGTCGGGCGGGCGGCGGATGATGGCGGGCATGATGGCAAGGATTCGGGAACACTGCGCCGCGGCACCGGCCAAATCGCTGAGAAGCGGGCCGCGCAGCGCGCCGAGAGCGGCGCGCCTGTTGCATGGACGGAACGCACCGGTGCCCCGCAGGCCGCTTGCGGCCGGTTCGCCGCGTTGCGTTGGGCCGGCGCGCTTTCGCCCCGCGCGGTTTCTTGTAAAATCGGCGCCTGCCGTGGCCGGATGGCGCACTTTCGGGCGATCCCCGTGGGCGATCCGTCGGGCTTCCCCCCGGGGACGCGGCCGCTTAGCCATCATACCTGTTGATTCTCACGGATGTCCCCCATGAACGCCGACAACCCCGGGCCTGCCGCAACCACGGTGGCCGCCATTGCTCCCGCGCTGAAAGCCGAGATTCTCGCCGAGGCCCTGCCGTATATCCGCAAGTTCCACGGCAAGACCATCGTGGTGAAGTACGGCGGCAATGCCATGACCGAAGAAAAGCTCAAGCACGGCTTCGCGCGCGACGTGATCCTGCTGAAGCTGGTCGGCATGAACCCGGTGGTGGTGCACGGCGGCGGCCCGCAGATCGACGAGGCGCTGAAGAAGGTCGGCAAGGTCGGCACCTTCGTGCAGGGCATGCGCGTCACCGACGAAGAGACCATGGAAGTGGTCGAGTGGGTGCTGGGCGGTGAAGTCCAGCAGGACATCGTGATGCTGATCAACCAGTACGGCGGCCAGGCCGTCGGCCTGACCGGCAAGGACGGCGGCCTGATCCGCGCCAAGCGCCTGCAGATGCCCGACCGCGAGAACCCGGGCGCGTTCATCGACATCGGCTACGTCGGCGACATCGAGGCGATCAACCCGGCGGTGGTCAAGGCGCTGCAGGACGACGCCTTCATCCCGGTGATCTCGCCGATCGGCTTCTCCGACGACGGCCAGGCCTACAACATCAACGCCGACGTGGTCGCCGGCAAGATGGCCGAGATCCTCAAGGCCGAGAAGCTGGTGATGATGACCAACATCCCGGGCGTGATGGACAAGAAGGGCAACCTGCTGACCGACCTGTCCGCGCGCGAGATCGAAGAGCTGTTCGCCGACGGCACCATCTCGGGCGGCATGCTGCCGAAGATCTCGTCGGCGCTGGACGCGGCCAAGAGCGGCGTCCATTCGGTGCACATCATCGACGGGCGCATCGAGCATTCGCTGCTGCTGGAAATCCTGACCGAGCAGGCGTTCGGCACCATGATCCGCTCGCACTGAGCGGAGCCCCGGGGCGGCGCCGGCCACGTCCGGCCGCCCCGGCATATCCCACCACCCTCCGAGTTGTCCGGCGTGCCTTCCAGTCTTCCCTCACCGCGCCGTGTCCGCGCACGCCTGCGCCGCCGCCCCGCGGGCGATACCTCGGGCGGCACGGTCTGGCTGTTCGATCTCGACAACACGCTGCACGACGCCTCGCACGCGATCTTCCCGGCGATCAACCGGCTGATGACCGCCTACGTGGCGCGCGTGCTCGGCTGCGACGAGGCCACCGCCAGCCGCGTGCGCGTCGACTACTGGCAGCGCTATGGCGCCACGCTGCTCGGCATGATCCGCCACCACGGCGTCGACCCGGCGGATTTCCTGCGCGCCGCGCATGAATTCCCGGCGCTGGCCGACATGGTGCGGGTCCGGCGCGGGCTGGCCGCGCACCTGCGGCGCCTGCCGGGGCGCAAGATCCTGGTTACCAACGCGCCGCAGGACTACGCCCGCGCGGTGCTGGAGATCGCCGGCATCCGCCATTGCTTCGAACGCGTGGTGGCGATCGAGCAGATGTGGGTGCACGGCCACCTGCGGCCCAAGCCGGACCGCCGCATGCTGCGCCGGCTGCTGGCGCAGCTGCGCATCGCGCCGCAGCGCGCGGTGCTGGTGGAAGACACCGTGTCGCATCTCAAGCGCTACGCCGGCATTGGCATCCGCACCGCGTGGGTGACCGGCTACCTGCGCACGGTCGCGCCTTCGCGCCCCCATGTGGTGCCCGCCGCGCCCGCCGCCGCACATGACGACGGCAGCCGGCGCGACGCCGCGGTGCGCTCGACGCTGCAGGCCGAGGACCGCCGCCACGCCGGCCACGCCGTGCAGGAGCGCTCGGTGACGCTGGTGGCCGCCGAAACCCAGGCGCCGCAGGCGCAGCCCGGCAACGTGCCGCGCGTGCGAGCGCGGGTGCCGAACCGGCCGGCCTATGTGGACATAAAAGTACAATCGATGCATCAACTCCAACGACGAATGCGGAGAACCGGGTCATGACGCAAAGCAACGGGCGCGAACCAGAGGCGGTCATCACGGGCAGCGCGCAGGACGCCGACCAGCAGCCCGCGCTGCCGGCGCGCAAGCGCCCGCGCCCGGGCGAGCGCCGCGTGCAGATCCTGCAGACGCTGGCGACCATGCTGGAGCACCCTCGCGGGGAGAAGATCACCACCGCGGCGCTGGCGGCGCGCCTGAGCGTTTCCGAGGCGGCGCTGTACCGGCATTTCGCCAGCAAGGCGCAGATGTACGAGGGGCTGATCGGCTTTATCGAGCAGACCGTGTTCGGCCTGATCAACCAGATCACCGACAAGGAAGAGCACGGCCTGCGCCAGGCGCACGCGATCGTGCGCATGCTGCTGTCGTTCGCGGAAAAGAACCCCGGCATGACGCGCGTGCTGACCGGCGAGGCCCTGGTGGGCGAGCACGAACGGCTGCAGGAGCGCATCAATCAGGTGGTGGACCGCATCGAGGCTTCGCTGCGCCAGTGCCTGAAGGTGGCGGTGACCCAGGCCGCGTTCCCGGCGGATGCCGATATCCCCGCGCGCGCCGCGCTGATCATGGCGGCGGTGCAGGGCCAGTGGCACCGCTATGCCAAGAGCGGTTTCCGCAAGTCGCCGTCGGACCATGCCGAGGCGCATCTGCGCGTGCTGCTGGGCTGAATGCAACCTGTCGGGCCGATTGCTCTATAATTGCCCGGTCGCGCCGATTTGATGACTGGCTTGCGGGCGCGCGGCAGCCACGGACAAGGGTCCGCAAGGCTTGCCACTATAAATGCGGCTAAAGAGGTTGGGTCGGCGCCCCATGCCACCACGGCAGTGGATGGCGCCGGCACGCGGAATCCCGCAAGGAATCCAGCGAATCCCGACTTGGCTGCGACGCTTGATACGCAAATGCCGGTCGGGTTTTTTTATGCCCGTTCGCCACGGGCCGGATTCCATGACTGATGTCGCCCTGCCGACCGCCGCGCCTGCCGCGTTCGACCTGCCGCCAGATTCGGTCGGCGTGGTCGCGCCGCAGCGCATGCACTTCGCCGAGCCGCTGAAGCTGCGCAACGGCTCGTCCATCGCCGGCTACGACCTGATGGTCGAGACCTACGGCACGCTCAACGCGGCCCGTTCCAATGCGGTGCTGGTGTGCCACGCGCTGAACGCCTCGCACCATGTCGCCGGGGTCTATGCCGAAGACCCGCGCGACGTGGGCTGGTGGGACAACATGGTCGGTCCCGGCAAGCCGCTCGATACCAACCGCTTCTTCGTCATCGGCATCAACAACCTGGGCTCGTGCTTCGGCTCGACCGGGCCGATGAGCCTGAACCCGGCCACCGGCGCGCCTTATGGCGCGGCGTTCCCGGTGGTCACGGTGGAGGACTGGGTCAATGCGCAGGCGCGCGTGGCCGACGCGTTCGGCATCGCGCAGTTTGCCGCGGTGATGGGCGGCAGCCTGGGCGGCATGCAGGCGGTGGCCTGGAGCCTGATGTACCCGGACCGGCTGCGCCACTGCATCGTGATCGCGTCCACGCCCAAGCTGTCGGCGCAGAACATCGCCTTCAACGAAGTGGCGCGCAGCGCGATCCTGTCGGACCCCGACTTCCACGGCGGCAACTACTACGCGCACGGGGTCAAGCCCAAGCGCGGACTGCGCGTGGCACGGATGATCGGCCATATCACCTACCTGTCGGACGAAGACATGGCCGAGAAATTCGGCCGCGAGCTCAAGAGCGAAGACATCCGCTTCTCGTTCGACGTCGAGTTCCAGGTCGAAAGCTACCTGCGCTACCAGGGCGACAAGTTCGCCGAGTACTTCGACGCCAACACCTACCTGCTGATCACGCGCGCGCTCGACTATTTCGATCCCGCGCTGGCGCACGGCGGCGACCTGACGCGCGCGATGGCGCAGACGCAGGCCAGCTTCCTGGTGGCCAGCTTCGGCACCGACTGGCGCTTTGCGCCCAGCCGCAGCCGCGAGCTGGTCAAGGCGCTGCTGGACAACAAGCGCCCGGTCTCGTACGCCGAGATCGACGCGCCGCACGGCCACGACGCCTTCCTGCTCGACGACCCGCGCTATCACAACCTGATGCGCGCCTACTACGACCGCATCGCGGAGGAGATCGGCGCATGAACGCCCTGGCCAATCCCAATATCCTGGCGCTGCGCCCCGACTTCCGCGCCATCGCGCGCTGGATCGAACCGAATTCCACCGTGCTCGACCTGGGCTGCGGCGACGGCAGCCTGCTGCGCGTGCTGCAGGACGAGCTCGACGTGCAGGCCTACGGCATCGAGATCCGCGACGAAGGCGTGCTGGCCTGCGCGCAGAAGGGCGTGCATGTCATCCAGCAGAACCTGGAAGGCGGGCTGGCGCTGTTCGAGGACAAGAGCTTCGACACGGTGATCCTGTCGCAGACGCTGCAGACCATCCACAACACCGCGCAGGTGCTGCGCGACACGCTGCGGGTGGGGCGCGAGTGCATCGTCTCGTTCCCCAACTTCGGCTACTGGCCGCACCGGCTGTCGGTGTTCCGCGGGCGCATGCCGGTGTCGGAATCGCTGCCTTACCAGTGGTACAACACGCCCAACGTGCGCGTGCTGACCATCAGCGATTTCGAGGCGCTGGCGCCCAAGGTCGGCCTGCGCGTGATCGACCGCGTCGTGATGCACGAGGGCGTGACCGTCAGCTGGGGCGTCAACTGGCGCGGCAGCCTGGCGGTGTACCGGGTCTGCGCAGCCTGAGCGGCGGCGCCTAGGCCGGCAGCGCGCCGGCCTGGTACTGCGCCGCGAATTCCGCCGATGGCGGGATCGGCTTGATGATGTCGATCAGCACGCCGTTGGGATCGGCGGTAATGAAATGCCGCTGGCCGAAGGCTTCGTCGCGCAGCGGCTGCAGGATCGGCAGCCCGGCCGCGCGCAGGCGCTCATGCAGGGCGTCCGGGTCTTCCACCTCGAAGTTCAGCAGCAATCCCTGCGCACGCTGGCCACGGGCCGGCGCGGGGATGGTCGCGTGGCTGCCGTCGAGCACGGCGAGGTTGACCGACGGCTGGTCCGCCAGCTGCAGATGGACATACCAGTCGCTGGCGAACAAGGCCGTGAAGCCGAAATGTCGCTGGTAAAACGCGGCCGACCCCGCCACGTCGGTGGTCATGATGACGGGGTAATAGCTGGTGACTTTCATGGGCGACTCCTCGTTTCAAAAACATGCAGGCTGTATGTATTTAGAAGAATAAGATACAGGCTGCATGTTTGCAAGGAAACCGAAGCGTGGCCCGAACCAACCGCGAACGTACCGAAGCCACCCGCCAGGCGCTGACGGATGCCGCGCGCGCGCTCTTTGTCAGCCGCGGCTACGCCGACACGTCCACGCCTGACGTCTGCGCCGCCGCCGGCATCACGCGCGGTGCGCTGTACCACCACTTTGCCGACAAGCGCGACCTGTTCCGCCACGTGCTGGCCGAGGAAGCGGCGGCCGTCGCCGCCGACATCGAAGCCGCCACGCCGGCGGGGCAGGATCCTGCCGAAGCGCTGCTCGGCGGCGCGCAGGCATACCTTCAGGCGATGACGGTGCCCGGCCGTACCCGCCTGCTGCTGGTGGAAGGCCCGGCGGTGCTGGGATTGCGCGAGATGCTGGCCCTCGACGAGGCCAACGCGGCCCGCACGCTGCGCGACGGGCTGGAGGCCGCGGGCGTGGACGCAGGCGGCGTGGCGCCGCTGCTGTCGGCGGCCTTCGACCGTGCCGCGCTGGAGATCGAGGCCGGCGCCGATGCCACCCGCGTGCGCGACGCGATGCTGTGGCTGCTGCGCCGTGTGCTCGGGCAAGGCGGGGACAGGGCCCGGGGACCGGCGGCTTCCTAGCGCGGCGCGTCGCCGGCGCTGCCGGCCAGATGGTCGACAAAGGCCCGGACCTTGGGCGGCACGTGCCGCGTCGGCGTGTACACGGCGTACGCCGTGCCGATGTAGGGCTCGAGGATGTCCCAATCGCTCAGCACGGTGACGACCCGGCCCCGCTCCAGCGCATCGCCCAGCGAGAAATCCGGCACCAGCCCGATGCCGGCATCGCGCTCGACCATGCTCATGATCGCCAGGCTGTTGTTCAGCGTCAGGCGCGGCGGGATGCGCACCTCCACCTTGTCGCCGCCGGCCCGGTGGCGCAGCGTCCAGCGCTCGCCGAAATTGCCGTAGCCCAGGTACAGGCAGCGGGCCGCCGGCAGGTCGGCGGGCGTGGCCGGCGCGCCGTGGCGGGCCAGGTAAGCGGGGGAGGCCACCAGCCGGTAGCGCACCTCGCGCAGCGGGCGCGCCGCGAGGCCGGGGGCCAGTTCACGCGCGATGCGCACGGCCACGTCGAGGCCCTCTTCGACCAGGTCGACCATGCGGTCGGCCAGCGTCAGCTGCAGGTCCAGTCCCGGGTATTTCGCCAGCAACGCCGGCAGCCGCGGCGCCAGCCACGCTTGCCCGAACGAGACCGGCGCGCTCACGCGCAGCACGCCGTGCGGCGCGCCGCCATGCTCGCCGGCCAGCGCGGTGACCTCGCGCGCGGCGGCGGTCATGCGCGCGCAGGCGGCATAGACCGACTGGCCCAACTCGGTCAGTGCGAACGCGCGCGTGGTCCGCTGCAGCAGGCTCGCGCCGAGCCGGGCCTCGAGCCGGGAGACATGGCGGCTGACCGCCGACGGCGTCATGCCGAGGTCTTGCGCGGCCGCCGAGAAGCTGCCGCACTCGACTACGCGCGCAAACACCGCCATCGCATTGAGTGGCGTATCCAGCATGGCGAATCTCCTGTCTTTGACCTCTAGTCAAATACTAATTGAGTCATGGCTGTATTGTTGACTTCCGTGACGGGTGGAACAATGCGGCCATTGGCTAAACCGGAGTTCCTCATGCCTTCGCAACAATCCCGGCCGGGCGGCACCTGGCGCATGGCCGCCGCCATGGTGCTGTCGGGCACCATCGGCTGGTTCGTGGTGACCAGCGGCCAGCCGCCGCTGGATGTGGTGTTCTTCCGCTGCCTGTTCGGCGGCGCCGCGCTGCTGGGCGTGCTGACCCTGCAGCGCGGCTGGGTGCGCATGACCCGCGCGCAGGCCGGCTGGCTGGCGCTGGGCGGCGTCACGCTGGTGCTCAACTGGCTGGCGCTGTTCTCGGCGTATGCGTACAGCGGCATCGCCATCGCCACGGTGGTCTACCACACCCAGCCGTTCTTCCTGCTGTTGCTGACGTCGGTGCTGCAGCGCGAGCCGTTCCCGTTCGCGCGGCTGCCATGGCTGGTGCTGGCCTTCGCCGGCGTCATGCTGATCACCGGGCTCGAGCACGGCGGCGGGGGCGCGTCGATGCTGGCCGGCATCGGCCTTGGCCTGCTGGCGGCACTGCTGTACGCCGTGACGACGCTGGCCACGCGGCGGTTGCAGGCGATCCCGCCAGGCCAGATCGCGGGGCTGCAGATGGTGCTGGGCGTGCTGATGCTGGCACCGCTGGCACATCCGGCGGCGGGCACATATAGCGGCGGCACCTGGGCGGCGCTGCTGGCGCTGGGGCTGGTGCATACCGGCGTGATGTACACGCTGTTGTATGGCGCCTTCCAGCGGCTGTCGGTGGTGTCGATCGCGACGCTGTCGTTCATCTACCCGCTGGTGGCGATCGTGATCGACGTGATGGTGTTCGGCGTGGTGCTGGGGCCGCTGCAGGTGGCCGGCATGGCGCTGGTGCTGCTGGGCGTGGTGGCCAACCAGCTTGGCTGGGCGCTGCCGTTGCGGCGGCGGGCGCAGGGGTGATGCAGAGGACGCGGCTTGGTTTGGGCGGGCGAACGGTCGCGCTTGACCGGAACGCTGACTACGGTTAGTGTAGGCAGCTAAAGCGAACGATCGTTCTATTCCAACGAAACCAGCCTGCTTCCGCCATGTCCACTGCGCCCCAGATCCACGCCGCCGCTGCCGCGAGCGCGCTCCATCCCTTCGACGACGCGCTGGCACTGGTGCCGGCCGGCGAGCACCGCTTCCAGGGCCGCACCACGCCGGCGTACTGGAACATGATCGGTCCGTTTGGCGGCATCACCGCCGCCACGCTGCTGCAGGCGGCGATAAACCATCCGCAGCGCGTGGGCGAGCCGGTGTCGCTGACCGTCAACTTTGCCGGGCCGATCGCCGAGGGGCCGTTCGAGATCGAGGCGCGTCCGGTCCGCACCAACCGCTCGACCCAGCACTGGATACTGGAACTGCGCCAGGGCGATGCCGTCGCCACCACCGCCACCGCGATGTTTGCGCTGCGGCGCGACACCTGGGCCTGCGGCGAGGCGGTGATGCCGGAGGTGCCGGCTGCCGACGCGCTGCCGCCCATGGGCGGGTTTGCGCCGGTGCGCTGGCTCAAGGCTTACGACATGCGGCCGGTGCGCGGCGCCAAGCCCACCGCCGAGGCCGGCACCGAACACCCGGACAGCCTGACCCAGTTCTGGCTGCGCGACGCGCCGGCGCGCACGCCGGACTTTGCCGCGGTGGCGGCGTGGGCCGACAGCTTCTACCCGCGCATCTTCCTCAAGCGCGCGGGCTTCGTGCCGGCCGGCACGGTGTCGATGACCACGTATTTCCACGCCGACGCGGCCACGCTGGCCGCGCTGGGCGACAGCCATGTGCTCGCCAGCGCGCAGGCGCAGGTGTTCCGGCAGGGCTTCTTCGACCAGCGCGCGCAGCTGTGGAGCGCCGCGGGCGAGCTGATCGCCAGCTCGCACCAGATCGTCTACTACAAGGAATAGTTTCGGGCCGTTCAGGCCACCGCTTCGCGCGCCTGGGCCTCGTAGCGGTGCACGGTGTGGCGCATCGCCCAGAGCAGCATCACGCCGGGCAGCGCCACCGCCACGGTGCCGAGATAGAACGGCGCCCAGCCCCAGGCCTCGACCATATAGCCCGAGGTGGGCCCCACGTAGACCCGGCCCACCGACGCCAGCGCCGACAGCAGCGCGTACTGCGTGGCCGAGAACGAGCGGTTGCACAGCGTCATCAGCAGCGCGACGAAGGCCGCCGTGCCCATGCCGCCGCACAGGTTCTCGACCGCGATGGTCGCGCCCATGGTCCACAGGTGCGGCGGGGTCACCGCCAGGATCCAGTAGCCCAGGTTCGACACGGCCTGCAGCACGCCGAACAGCATCAGCGAGCGGTACAGGCCCAGCCGCACCATCAGCGTGCCGCCAAACAGCGCGCCAAGGATGGTGGCGGCCAGCCCCAGCGTCTTGTTGACGATGCCGACCTCGCCCGCGGAAAAGCCGGCACCGCGGATCAGGAAGGTGGTCGACAGGCTGCCGGCGAAGGCGTCGCCAAGCTTGTACAGCACGATCAGCAGCAATAGCCACCAGGCCCCCGGACGCGCGAAGAAGTCGCGCAGCGGGCCCACCACCGCCTCTTCCAGCGAGCGCGGCGCGCGCGCGGGCACGTCCGGCTCCGGCGCCCACAGCAGCGTCAGGATGCCCACGCCCATCAGCGCCGCCATCAGCAGGTAGGTCTGCTGCCAGCCCAGCACGCGGTCCGCCAGCCACAGCGCCAGGCCGCCCGAGACCAGCATCGCCAGCCGGTAGCCCAGCACCTTGACCGCGGCGCCGGCGCCGCGCTCGGGCGGGCGCAGCACGTCGGTGCTGTAGGCGTCGAAGACGATGTCCTGCGAGGCCGACAGGAATGCCACCAGCGTGGCCAGCGCCGCCAGCATCCACAGTCCCTGCTGCGGCGGGCAGAACGCCATGCCGGCGATGCCCAGCACCAGCCCGACCTGCGTCAGCAGCAGCCAGCCGCGCCGGCGTCCCATCAGCGGCGGCGTGTAGCGGTCCATCAGCGGCGCCCACAGGAACTTGAAGATATAGGCCTGGCCCACCAGCGAGAAAAAGCCGATGGTCTTGATATCGAGCCCTTCGACCGTCATCCACGCCTGCAAGGTGCCCGAAGTCAGCGCCAGCGGCAGGCCGGAGGCAAAGCCCAGCATCAGCATGGCGCCGATGCGGCGGTTGCGGAAGATATCGAGATAGGTCTGGAAATTCATGGATGGGGCAGCGGTGTGCCGCCCGCGCGGCTGCGCGGGCGCCGTGTATTATTGCACCACCTGTTTGCCCACTCCGCTTGCGCCCAAGGAATCGCACATGCTTCGCCGCCTGCAAGGTGTTCAGCGTCCCTCCCGACTGCGGCTGGTCCGCGCGCTGGCGCTGGCCGCGGCCGTGCTGCCGCTCGGCTGGAGCCTGCCGGCGCCGGCGCAGCCGCAGGACCCCGGCGCCGGCGGCATCCGCCTCAACCCCGGCGGCTCCGCGGTGCGCAACATCGTGCCCGCCGAGGTGATCGAGCAGCAGGCCGTGCAGGAGTACGAGCAGCTCAAGCAGGAGGCCATCGCCAAGCGCGCCCTGGCACCCGACAATCATCCGCAGCTGGTGCGCCTGCGCGCCATCGGCAAGCGCCTGCTGCCGCAGACCGCGCGCTGGAACGAGCGCGCGCGGCAATGGCAGTGGGAAATCAACCTGATCGGCTCGAAGCAGGTCAATGCGTTCTGCATGCCGGGCGGCAAGATCGCGGTCTATACCGGGCTGCTCGACCAGCTCAAGCTGACCGACGACGAAGTCGCCATGGTGATGGGGCACGAGATCGCCCACGCGTTGCAGGAGCACGCGCGCGAGCGCGCCGCCAAGTCCGAGATCACCAACCTGGGTGCCAACGTGATCTCGCAGCTGTTCGGCTTCGGCAACCTCGGCAATATGGCGTTGGGCACGGGCGCGCACCTGCTGACGCTGCGCTTTTCACGCTCGGACGAGTCCGAGGCGGACCTGATCGGCATGGACATCGCCGCGCGCGCCGGCTACGATCCGCGCGCGGCGGTGTCGCTGTGGCAGAAGATGGGCAAGGTCTCGCAGTCCGGGGCCGAGTTCCTGTCGACCCATCCGTCCGGGCGCAGCCGCATCGCCGACCTGCAAAAGCATCTGCCCGAGGTGCTGCCGCTGTACGCGCGCGCGCTCCACACCACGGTCGACAAGCTGCCGCCTTACCGCCCTAATGTGGCCGGACTGGGCGATGCGCCGGTGGATGCCGGCGACGAGGACCGGCAAAAGCCGCTGAAGCGCTGAACGGCGTTTTGGCGCCCCGCGCCGCCTTCGGGGCATCGCCTCGATGGCTTGAAACCGGCGCCGGGACAATGCGACAACCTCAGGGGGACCCGCATGAGCCTGAACCGCATGAGCCCGTCGGAGCGGCGGGCCGCATATATGCTGATCTTCGCCGGCTGCGAGGCCGAGCCGGACCGCTTTACCAGCGATCTGCCGGTCAGCTCCGAAGTCTGGCTGCTGTATGCGTCCGGCGAATCGTTCGAGGTGCCGCGCGGCTTGCTGCTGACGCCGCACCACGACGCCGGCATTGCCGCGCTGCGCGCCGCGGTGCTGCGGCGCCTGCCGGCGCTGGCCGGGCCCGCAGCGGACCACGAAGGCCAGCGCTTTCTTGCCGCCAACGAATCGCACCTGCTGGCGCAGATCGACTTCTTCGACATGCTGCGCCTGCTGCCGCTCACTGCCTGGTGGCAGCGCGAGGTGCGCGTGCCGATGGCCGGCATCAAATGGACGCCCGCCGCGCGCCGGGCGCTGGCGCTGAGCCTGACCGGCGATGCCCTGGTGCGCTGGCTGGGCGAGTCGGTGCTGGCCCATGTCGGCAGCGAGGCGGCGCTGGCCCGCTTCAAGGACATCGGCTACACCGCGGCGCGTACCCGCTTCGGCGGCCTCGCCGCCCCCGCCGGGCAGGCGCTGGGGCGGCTGGTCAATGTCGCCGCGCAGTACGTCGCGTTGACGCTGCTGGGGCTGAGCGACGACAGCTTCCCGCCCGGCGGCCTGGCGCAGCGCGTCACGCAGGCCAGCCGCCGGGTGCTGGAGACGCTGTGGGACTGCCTGCAGGACGATCACGTGGAAGCGGCCGCGCCGGCAGCCGGCATGGCCACGGGGGTGGCTGGCGCCGATGCCGCCGAAGCCGCTGCCATCGCGCCGCTATGGCGTATCTCCGTGAACCGGCCGGCCGAGCATGCGGTGTTCGCCTCGCGCAAGACCGTCAAGGCCGATGCGGCGATCCGCGTGTTCGATACCGGCGGCCAGGGCGTGTGCTGGGCGGTGATCGATTCCGGCATCGATGCGCGCCATCCGGCCTTCTTCGACCCGCTCAAGCTGGACGGCCCGCTGCCGCTGCGCGACGGGCTGATCGCGCCGCGCCTGTCGCGCGTGGCCAGGACGCTGGATTTCACGCGCCTGTCGGCGATCACCAGCGGCCGCCTGCCGCCCATGCCCAAGGACAAGCGCGGGCCCGGCGAGGCGGAACTGCGGCAGCGCATCGCCGCGATTGCCGATGACCTGGCGCACGGCCGCATCATCGACTGGTCCGTGATCGAGCCCCTGCTGGAAATCCGCCACGACGATCCGGCGCAATACGTGGCTCCCGGCGGCAGCCATGGCACGCATGTGGCGGGCATCATCGGCGCCGGCTGGCCATCGTCGGCCTACCTGGCGCGGCCGGATCCCATGCCGCTGCCGCCCGAGCTGGTGGAAGCCGGCGATGTCAGCGGCATCTGCCCGCGCATCGAACTGCTCGACCTGCGCATTTTCGATGCGCAGGGCAGGGGCGACGAGTTCGGCATCCTGGGGGCGCTGCAGTACGTGCGCTGGCTCAACCAGAGCCGCGACCGGCAGTCGGTGCATGGCATCAACCTGAGCGTGGCGTTGCGCCACGACGTGCGCAGCTACGCCTGCGGCAGCACGCCGGTGTGCGTCGAGTGCGACCGCCTGGTGGCCAGCGGCGTGATCGTGGTGGCGGCAGCCGGCAACTACGGCTACGACGAGGCCTACGCCGCCGAACACATGGGCGCGGGCTTCCGCGGCCAGACCATCACCGATCCCGGCAATGCGCGCGCCGTGATCACGGTCGGTGCGACCCATCGCACCGATCCCTACCGCTTCGGCATCTCCTACTTTTCCAGCCACGGGCCCACCGGCGATGGCCGCATCAAGCCCGACCTGGTCGCGCCCGGGGAGAAGATCACCTCGACCGTGCCCGGCGGCACGCTGGCATCGATGGATGGCACCAGCATGGCCGCACCGCATGTGTCCGGGGTCGCGGCGCTGCTGCTGTCGCGCAACAATGAGCTGATGGGCCAGCCCGAGACCGTCAAGACCATCCTGTGCGCCGCGGCGACGGACCTGGGGCGCGAGCGCGCCTTCCAGGGTGCCGGGCTGGTCGACGCGCTGCGCGCGCTGCAGCGCGTGTAGGCCGCGGCGGCCAGCTCAACAAAAAAGCCGGCAATTGCCGGCTTTTCTCATGTGTGCGGAGCAGAAACCTCAGGCGCGCAGTCCGCTGGCCTCGTCGGCACCCACATGCACGTTCATGCATTGCACCGCCGCGCCGGCCGCGCCCTTGCCCAGGTTGTCCAGGCGCGCCACCAGGTTCAGGCGCTCGGCATTGCCGAACACGAACAGGTCGACGCGGTTGGTGTCGTTGTTGGCCTGCACATCGAAGAAGCCGCGGTCGAGGTTGTCGGCGCTGTCGTACGGCATCACGCGCACGAACTGCTCGCCTTCATAGTGCTGGCGATAGATCTCGACGATCTGCTCGGGGCTGACCTTGCGCGCCAGCCGCTCGGCGAACACGGGCACCGTCACCGCCAGGCCCTTGAGGAAATTGCCGACGATGGGGTTGAAGATCGGCGCCTGCGCCAGCCCGGCCTGCACGCGCATTTCCGGCAGGTGCTTGTGCTCCAGGCCCAGTGCGTACGGACGCGGGCTGTTCAGCTTCGGGTTACCACCGGCCTCGAACTCGGCAATCATCGACTTGCCGCCGCCGCTGTAGCCGGTCAGCGAGAACGCCGACAGCGGGTAGTCGGCCGGCAGCACGCCGGCATCCACCAGCGGGCGCACCGCCAGCACGAAGGCGCTGGCGTGGCAGCCCGGCACCGCGATGCGCTTGCTGGCGCGGATCTTGTCGCGCTGGCCGCGCGCCAGTTCGGGCAGGCCATAGGCCCAGTTGTCGGCAGTGCGGAACGCCGTGCTGGCGTCGATCACGCAGGTGTCCGGGTTGGTCACCAGCGACACCGCCTCGCGCGAGGCCACGTCGGGCAGGCACAGGAAGGCGACATCGGCGGCGTTCAGGAAGCGTGCTCGTTCGGCCGGGTCCTTGCGCTTGTCTTCGGCAATGCGCAGCAGTTCCACGTCGGCACGACCGGAAAGATAGTCGAGCAGCCGGAGACCGGTGGTGCCTTCCTGACCATCGACGAACACTTTGAAAACCATGGCTGACTCGCTCTTTGAAATGCGGGAATGCGAAACCTCTCCTGCCAGGCGCAGGGGCGAACCCGCATTGTAGCGGGGATGGGGGCCTGTCGCAGGGGTTTGTACCGATTGGAGTCTTGCGCCTTGGCACAGTTCGCGGCTTGCGGGATTTAACCTAGTAGGTTAGTTTACATGGAGAAGGGGACGGCGCATTACCCGTTGAGGCATGTGAAAGCGCTGTTGCTGGCGGGCAAGATGAAAATGACGTTTGCCGCGTATTCCCATGCGGCGATGATGGGCCTGCGATGGCTTGGGGTTCGCGACATCCTGGTCCGGCTCGAGCCGGGGGACTTCTACAAAAGCATGACAACGTATGAAGACCACCGGGTCTGGCAGGACGTCTACCGGCCTGTCACGCCGCATGGCGCCTTGTATGTGAAGCTTACCGTGACCGATGAGGTGCTGGTCGTTTCCTTCAAGCCAAGGTAGCACCCCAGCGAACAGCCAGAGGAGGCAAGATGAAGTGTCCCGAGTGCGGTGGCGCGGAACTGGTGGCCGGAATGCGAGACATGCCCTATACGTACCGCGGTGAGACCACGGTGATTCCCAATGTGCCAGGGCAATGGTGCCCCAACTGCGGCGAAGGTGTGCTGCCCCGTGACAGCGACTGGGTGAGCGATGCCATGCTGGCCTTCAACAGGCAGGTCAATGCCGCCCTGGTCGATCCGGCCTTTATCACCGAAGTCCGCAAGAAGCTCCGCCTGGACCAGCGCGAGGCCGCCGAAATCTTTGGCGGCGGCGTCAATGCGTTCTCGCGCTACGAAACCGGCCGGACCAAGCCGCCGCTGGCACTGATCAAGCTACTGAAGCTGCTTGACCGCCACCCTGAACTTCTCGATGAAGTCCGGGCGGCGTGAGGGCTTACCGCTGAGCTTACCGCTCAGAGCGGAAAGTTATAGTCGATCGACAACGGCGCGTGGTCGCTGAACTTCTCGTCCTTGTAGATCGAGCACAGCTGCGCGGTGTCGGCGATCTTCGGCGTGGCCAGGTGGTAGTCGATGCGCCACCCGACGTTCTTGGCATAGGCCTGGCCACGGTTGCTCCACCAGGTGTACTGGTCCGGCCGCGGGTCCAGCTTGCGGAACACGTCGACATAGCCGTGCACGTCGAACAGCTCGCCGATCCAGGCGCGCTCTTCCGGCAGGAACCCTGAATTCTTCAGGTTGCCCTTCCAGTTCTTGATGTCGATTTCCTTGTGCGCGATGTTGACGTCGCCGCACAGCACGATCTCGCGCCCGCTCGCCTTCAGCTGCAGCAGGTGCGGCAGGAACGCTTCCATGAAGCGGAACTTGGCCAGCTGGCGCTCCTCGCCGCTGGAGCCAGACGGCACGTACACCGAAATCACCGCCAGGTGCGGATACTGCACTTCCACATAGCGGCCCTCGCTGTCGAACTCGGCATTGCCGAAGCCGGTGATGACCCGCTCGGGCTTGTGGCGCGTGTAGAGCCCCACGCCGCTGTAGCCCTTCTTCTCGGCGTAATGGAAATAGCCGTGGTAGCCATGTGGCGCCAGGAACGCTTCCGTCATGTCGGCGGCCTGCGCCTTCAGTTCCTGCACGCAGACCATGTCTGCGTCCTGCTTGCCCATCCAGTCGAAAAAGCCTTTCTTCGACGCGGAGCGGATGCCGTTGAGGTTGGCGCTGATAATCCGTAACATTCGGGGAAATTTTGAATTCAGAGAGAAATGATGACGCAGCACAACTCGCCTGCCGGTGCCGTGGGTACCGCCGGCAATGACCTCAGCCAGACCTTTATCCGCTTCGCGCTCGACGCGGGCGTGCTGTCGTTCGGCGAGTTCGTCACCAAGGCCGGCCGCAAATCGCCTTACTTCTTCAATGCCGGCCTGTTCAACCAGGGCGGCATGCTGGGCCAGGTGGCGCAATTCTATGCGAAAACCCTGCTGGCCTCGGGCGTGCAGTTCGACGTGCTGTTCGGGCCCGCGTACAAGGGCATCACGCTGGCGTCGGCGACGGCCGTGGCGCTGGCCGGCATGGGACGTGATGTCGGCTTCGCGTACAACCGCAAGGAAGCCAAGGACCACGGCGAAGGCGGCACGCTGGTCGGGGCCAGGCTGCAGGGCAAGGTGGTGATCATCGACGACGTGATCTCCGCCGGCACCTCGGTGCGCGAGTCGGTGAACCTGATCCGTGCGGCCGGCGCCGAGCCTGCCGCGGTGCTGATCGCACTGGACCGCATGGAAAAGAGCGGCACCGCAGAGCAGGTCGGCACCCATTCGGCGGTGCAGGACGTGCAGCGCGAATTCGGCATCCCGGTGATCGCCATCGCCAGCCTGAAGGACCTGCTGGCCTATCTCGATGCCTCGCAGGATCCGGCGCTGGGCGCGTCGCGCGAGGCCGTGGCGGCCTATCGTCAGCGCTACGGCGTCTGAAACCGTTGTAGAGATCGGGCGCTGGCAGCCAGCGTCCGAGGCGTGGCCGGTAGGCACACGGCTGACTTTCAGACTGGGAGGGAGCGCGGCGTGGCGGCAAAGGAGCGGCAGGAACGGGCAGTGCGGCAGGCGGCAACGCCGTCCCCGACGGCGGAGTCCGCCGGCAACGGCGAGTCGCTGGCCGAGCGCGGCGCCCAGGTACGGCCGCGCAAGCCGGTGCGCCAGGCCGCCAAGGCCCCCGACCGGCCCGCGCACGAGGCTTACGCCGTGCGCGCCTTGGTGCTGCAGGGTGGTGGGGCGCTGGGGGCCTACCAGGCCGGCGTGTACCAGGGCCTGGCCGACGGCGGCATCTTCCCCAACTGGGTCGCCGGCATTTCGATCGGTGCGTTGAACGCGGCCATCATCGCCGGCAATCCGCCGCAGCGCCGGGTGGAGCAGCTGCGGGCGTTCTGGGAGCATATCTGCGCGCAGCCTTGGCTGCCCAGCCTGTCCTACACCTGGTTTGCCGATGACGCGGCAAGCTGGCCCGAGCCGATGCGGATCTGGTTCGACGGCCTGCACGCGGCGCGCGCCATGCTGGAAGGCCAGCGCGGCTTCTTCCAGCCGCGCAGCTGGCCGGCGCTGATGTCGCGCTACTCGGATCCGACCCATGCCAGCTTCTACGACACCAAGCCGCTGAAGGCCACGCTGGAGCGCTTTGCCGACTTCGACCTGATCAACCATCGCCCCGACCTGATGCGGGTGTCGGTGGGCGCGGTCAACGTGCGCACCGGCAACTTCGCCTACTTCGACAATACCCGCGACAAGCTCTGCGCCGAGCATTTCATGGCCTCGGGCGCGCTGCCGCCAGGCTTTCCGGCGGTGGAGATCGATGGCGAGTACTACTGGGACGGCGGGCTGGTCTCGAACACGCCGCTGGCCGAGGTGCTGACCGCGCAGCCGCGGCGCGACGCGCTGATTTTCCAGGTGGACCTGTGGAGCGCGCGTGGCAAGCTGCCGCATGACCTGATCGATGTGGCCGAGCGCCAGAAGGACATCCAGTATTCCAGCCGGACCCGCGCCATCACCGACTACATGCGCGAGCAGCAGAACCTGCGCCGCATGCTCAACGAGGTGATGGCGCTGGTGCCGCCTTCAAAGCGCAATAACGACTGGTACCGGCGCGCGGCCGAGCAGTCGTGCGATGCGCGCCGCAACGTGATCCAGCTGATCTACCGCGACAAGTCGTTCGAGAACCTGGCCAAGGACTACCAGTTCGGCCCGCTGACCATGCACGAGCACTGGACCAGCGGGCTGGAAGATATCCGCCAGACGCTGCGCCATCCGCAATGGCTGGCCATGCCCAGCCGCGAGCAGCCGTTCGTCACGCACGACGTGCATCGTGGCAACGGCGGCTGAGCACGGCCGGCGCGCGCTGGCTCAGTCGACCTTGACCTTGGCCAGTTCCGGACGCGCCGGCGGATACGCTGGCTTCAAATCCGCGAAGACCCTGGTCATGATCTCGGCCACCATCAGGTTGCGGTGGGTCTTGGAGTCGGCCGGCACCACGTACCAGGGGCAGTCGGGCGTGCTGGTGGCCATGATGGCGGCCTCGTAGGCATCCATGTAGGCCTTCCAGTGCTTGCGCTCGGCGAGGTCCTTGGTGTCGAATTTCCAGTGCTTGTCGGGGTCCGCCAGGCGCGCTTCGAGCCGCGATTTCTGCTCGTCGCGCGAAATATGCAGGAAGCACTTGACGATGGTGGTGCCGGTCTCGGTCAGCATCGACTCGAATTCCCGGATCTGGCGGAAGCGCCGTTCGCACTCGGCGGCGTCGATCCAGTGGTGCACGCGCGTGATCAGCACGTCTTCATAGTGGCTGCGGTTGAACACAACGATCTCGCCCGACTTTGGCACCTGCAGGTGGATGCGCCACAGGAAATCGCGCGCCAGTTCCTCGGGCGACGGCGCCTTGAAGCCCACCACGCGGATGCCGAGCGGATCGAAGCTGCGGAACACGCCGCGCACGGTGCCGTCCTTGCCGCTGGTATCCATGCCTTGCAGCACCACCAGCAGCTTGCGGCGGTGCTCGGCATAGAAGATGTCCTGCTGCGCGTCGAGCGCGTTGCTCAGCTCGATGATGCGGGCCAGGTCTTCCTCTTTCTTGCCGCATGACAGCGGCTTGCTGCCCGGGTCGAAGTCGGCAAGGCGGAATCGCTTGCCCGAGGTGATGCGGAAATCGTCCAGCGGCATGGGCGCTCCATTCGCGATGATCTGCGGATCAGGAAATCGGGCGCCCCGGGGCTGCGCTGCAAGGCAGGATGGGGAACAGGGGCGCGCAGCCCCTATGGTCAGGCCGGCAGGGCCGCCAGGTCAATGCTGCCTTCGAACACGGTGGTGGCCGGGCCGGTCATGCGCACCGGTTCGGCGCCGCCGTCCCAGGCGATGGTCAGCTCGCCGCCATGGGTCTGGACCCGCACCGGCGAATCCAGCAGGCCGCGCCGGATGCCGGCCACCACCGCCGCGCAGGCGCCGGTGCCGCACGCCAGGGTCTCGCCGGCGCCGCGCTCGTAGACGCGCAGGCGGATGGCGTGGCGGTCTTCGATCTGCATGAAGCCGGCGTTGACGCGGTTCGGGAAGGCCGAGTGATGCTCGATCACCGGGCCGTCCTGCAGCACCGGGAAGTTCTCGACGTCGTCCACCACCTGCACCGCATGCGGATTGCCCATCGACACCGCCGAAATCCATTCGGTGCGGCCGTTGACCTCGAGGCCGTACAGCGTGTCGGCACCTTCGGCCTGCGTGGGCAGGCCTTGCGCGTGGAACGGCACGCGCGCCGGTTCCAGCTCGGGCGCGCCCATGTCGACCGTGACCTGGCCATCGTCCTGCAGCGTCAGCGTGATCACGCCGTTCATGACCTCGACGCGCACCGAACGCTTGTCGGTCATGCCCTGCTCGGTGACGAAGCGCACGAAGCAGCGTGCGCCATTGCCGCAGTGCTCGACCTCGCTGCCATCGGCATTGACGATGCGGTAGCGGAAGTCGACGTCCGGGCGCGTCGGCTTCTCGACGATCAGGATCTGGTCCGCGCCCACGCCGAAATGCCGGCTGGCCAGCGCGCGCCACTGCGCCGGGGTCAGGTCGATCTGCTGGTGGATGCCGTCGAGCACGACAAAGTCGTTGCCCGCGCCATGCATCTTGGTGAACTTGAGTTTCATGGTGGGGATTTTAGCGGCGCGGCGCCGGACGTGCCGGCGCGCTCAGTAGATCTCGGGCTCGCCCGGCAGGCGGTGCTTGAAGCGCTTGTGCACCCAATAGTACTCGGGCACGCGGGGGCGGATGCAGTCCTCGAAGAAGGCATTCATGCGGCGCGTGTCGTCGGTCACGCTGGCGCCCGGGTAGTGTTCCCAGGCTGGCAGCACGCGCAGCACGTAGCCCTGGTAGTCGGGCAGCATCTCGGTGTAGATCGGTACCACCCTGGCGCCGGTCAGGCGCGCCAGCCGCGATACCGAGGTCAGCGTCAGCGCCTGCACGCCGAAGAACGGCACGAACTCCGAATCGCGCTCGCCGAAATCCATGTCGGCAATCAGCTGCAGCGCCTCGCCCTTCTTCAGGCAGCGCAGGATGTCGCGCGCGCTGTCGTTGCGAGAAATCATGTTGGCGCCGAAGCGCCCGCGCGCCTGCTTGAGGAAGCCGTCGAACAGCGCGTTCTTCTGCTTGGTATAGAGCGAGGCGCCGGAGCGGCCGACATGCTCGCGCAGATGGATGGTGAGCCGGATCGCGCCGGCTTCGACGCCCGACAGGTGCAGCGTCACCAGGATGTGCGGGGTGCCGTCCAGCGCCACCAGCCCGGCCTGGTCGTCGATCTGCACCCAGCGGCGCATCTGCGCCTCGCTGCCGGTCCAGAAGATGCCGCGCTCGGCGAAGCTGCGGAACAGGATGCGGAAGCTCTGGCGCGACAGCGCGTCGATCTCGGCCTCGGTCCGGTCGGGGAAGCACAGCCGCAGGTTGGCCTGCACCACCTTGCGCCGCTCGCTGGGGATCCGGTACAGCAGGCTGCCGAGCGCCTCGCCGAAGCGCGCGACGAACGGATAGGGCAGTTTGCCCAGCACGGTCAGCAGGCCGATGCCGAGCCACGTGAACACACGGCTCATGAGATCGATCGATCAGTCGCCGGCTCGGAATCCGTGCCCTCGGCAGCCGGCTTGTCAGGGGTGCCTGGGTTGCCTGGGGTGCCCGCTCCGGCGGGATGCTTGTAGCGGTTGTAGCCCCACAGGTATTGCGTCGGGCACAGGCCTACCAGTTCTTCGATGGTGCGGTTGATGACCGCGGCGGCGGCGGCCGGATCGTCCGGCAGCATGCCGCCCTGGTTGATCACGCGCAGATGGCCGCGGTAGCCGGCGCCGCGCGGCAGCCGCTCGGCGAAGATCGCCACCACCGGTGCGCCGGTCAGCTGCTGCAGCCGGTGCACCAGCGCCATGGTATAGGCGGGCTTGCCGAAGAACGGCGCCCAGTGGCCTTCGCCGCCGCTGGGCACCTGGTCGGGCAGGATGCCCACCGCCTGGCCGCGTTTGAGCGCCTTCACCAGCATGCGCACGCCGCGCGGCGTCGCCGGCGCCATGTGCATGCCGGGCCGGGTGCGCATCTTTTCGATCCAGTCGCGCAGCCACGGCTGGTGCGGCGGCTTGAACAGCGCCGTCACCGGGCGATGCAGGGCGTGGGATTGCGGCAGCACCTCGAAGCAGCCCAGGTGCGGGGTCAGGATGATGATGCCCTTGCCGCGCGCCTGCAGCGTGGCGAGCTCGGGCCACAGGTAGTCATCGAAGCCATACAGCTTGGCGCCGATCCGTGAGCGGCTCCAGAAATAGGGCATCTCGATGATCATGCGGCCGGCCGAGCGGGCGGCCTCGTCGATCATCGCCTCGGTGGCATCGGGGAAGGCGAGCCGGAAATTTTCCCGCAGGCGCTGGCCATAGCGGCCGGGCAGCCGTGCGATCAGCAGGCCCAGCGCGCCGCCCGCGGCTTGCAGCAGCCGCAGCGGAAAACGGGAGATCAGCCAGAATAAAAAAGTCATCAGGCGTGGAAAACGGGTCCAGGCAAGTCCGCCGCGGGTCTGTGCCGGGATCGGACGGGCACGCAGGCGTGGGTCCGGCATGCCGGCAAGGTGTCGTACCGCACCCCTGTGGCACTGCAACGACGCCTGCAGGCGCGTATAATAGCGTGTATCGCCGAGTTAACTGACAACTTGCGGGGCGATGCGGCTCTGACCGGGCTGCCTGAAATACCGCTAAAGCGTCGCCGCCATGGACCGAACAGGCTGGCACGCAATAGCCAACCTGGAGAATAAGTTCGTGGCAAACGACTTCCTTTTTACTTCGGAATCCGTCTCCGAAGGCCATCCCGACAAGGTCGCAGACCAGATTTCCGACGCCGTCCTGGACGCCATCCTGGCGCAGGACAAGTATGCGCGTGTGGCAGCTGAGACGCTTTGCAACACCGGTCTGGTGGTGCTGGCCGGGGAAATCACCACGACCGCCAACGTCGACTATATCCAGATCGCGCGCGACACCATCAAGCGCATCGGCTACGACAACACTGATTACGGCATCGACTACAAGGGTTGCGCGGTGCTGGTGGCCTATGACAAGCAGTCGCCCGACATCGCCCAGGGCGTCGACCGCGCCTCCGACGACTACCTGAACCAGGGCGCCGGCGACCAGGGCCTGATGTTCGGCTACGCCTGCGACGAGACCCCGGAACTGATGCCGTTCCCGATCTACTACGCGCACCGCCTGGTCGAGCGCCAGTCGCAGCTGCGCCGCGACGGCCGCTTGCCCTGGCTGCGCCCGGACGCCAAGTCGCAGGTCACGGTGCGCTATGTCGACGGCAAGCCGCACAGCGTCGACACCGTGGTGCTGTCGACCCAGCATGCCCCGGACATCACCCAGGCGCAGATCCGCGAGGCCGTGATCGAGGAGATCATCAAGCCGGTGCTGCCGGCGGAGATGCTCAAAGAGACCAAGTACCTGGTGAACCCGACCGGGCGCTTCGTGATCGGCGGGCCGCAGGGCGACTGCGGCCTGACCGGGCGCAAGATCATCGTCGACACCTACGGCGGCGCTTCACCGCACGGCGGCGGCGCGTTCTCGGGCAAGGACCCGTCCAAGGTCGACCGCTCGGCCGCCTACGCCGCGCGCTACGTGGCCAAGAACGTGGTGGCCTCGGGCCTGGCGCGGCAGTGCCAGGTGCAGGTCAGCTACGCCATCGGCGTGGCCCGGCCGATCAACGTGACGGTCTATACCGAAGGCACCGGCAAGATTCCGGATGCCAAGATCGCGGAACTGGTGCAGGAGCATTTCGACCTGCGGCCGAAGGGTATTGTGCAGATGCTGGATCTGCTGCGGCCGATCTATGAGAAGACGGCTGCCTATGGGCACTTCGGGCGTGAAGAGCCGGAGTTCTCGTGGGAGGCTACGGATAAGGCGGCTGCGTTGCGGTCTGCTGCTGGGTTGTAAGCGGTACGTCGGAGCCCGGACTTCGGCAGGCCCCGCCAGCTCGCAAGGGTTGGTGGGGTTTCGTGTTTTTGGGCGGTCGCTGTTGGTGACATGCTGTCGGCTTTCAAAGGCCGACAGCATGTCACCAGCCTCGACCACGCGTGAAAGGCTGAAATCCGCCTCCATTTCCCCCAGTAGTAAAATCCCAGATCACAAAAAACTCCTTTCCGGGGCCCCGTCCCCAGGACTCCCATGCCCGCTGCACCAGCCGTTGCCACTGCCACGCCGACCCGCTCCGCATCCGAAGGGACCCTCGACCTGATCCGCCCGCAGCCCTACGCCGACTGGGCTCCGCAGGTCACCCCCGAGGAACGCGCCACGCTGCGCCGCGAGCTGGAGCAGGGCGCGGTGCTTTACTTCCCCAAGCTGAAGTTCCATTTCCAGCCCGGCGAAGAGCGCTTCCTCGACAGCCGTTATTCCGACGGCAAGTCCAAGAACATCAACCTGCGGGCCGACGACACCGCGGTGCGCGGCGCGCAGGGCAGCCCGCAGGACCTGGCCGACCTGTACTCGCTGATCCGCCGCTACGCCGACAGCAGCGAGTTGCTGATCCGCACGCTGTTCCCCGAATACATCCCCCACATGACGCGCGCCGGCACCTCGCTGCGGCCCAGCGAGATCGCCGGACGCCCGGTCAGCTGGCGCAAGGACGACACCCGCCTGCATGTGGACTCGTTCCCGTCCAACCCGATGCTCGGCAAGCGTCTGTTGCGCGTGTTCCACAATATCGACCCGGCCGCGCCGCGCGTGTGGCGGGTGGGCGAGCCGTTCGGCGACTTTGCGCAGAAGTTCGTGCCCAAGACCCACGGCATGTGGCCGGGGCAGGCGGCGCTGATGAAGCTGCTGCATATCACCAAGCGCCGGCGCTCGGAATATGACCACCGCATGCTGCAGCTGCATGACCTGGCCAAGGCCGACCTCGACTACCAGGCCAACGTGCCGCAGCAGGAATTCCACTTCCCGCCGGGTGCGACCTGGATCGTCTTCAGCGACCAGCTGCTGCACGCCGCCATGCGCGGGCGCGCGATGATGGAGCAGACCATCTACCTGGCGCCGCAGGCGATTTCGGACCACACCCATTCGCCCGAGGCGGTGCTGTCGCGCATGCTCGGGCGGCCGATGCTGGTGTCGTGAGCGCGGCCCGCGCCGGCTGAAGCTCAACGCAGCAGCAGGCGCAGCATGGTGTCGAAGGTCTTGCCGTAAGGCGGCTTGAGCAGGCCGGCGCCGTTGAGGCTGGCCTGGTGGAACACCGGCTTCACCTTCGAGAAGGTATCGAAGCCTGCCTGCCCGTGATACGCGCCCATGCCGCTGGCGCCGACGCCGCCGAACGGCAGGCCGTCCTGGGCGATATGGAACAGGGTGTCGTTGACGGTCACGCCGCCGGCGACGGTCTGCTTCATCACATGGTCGACGGCGCCGCGGTCGCGCTCGAACACATACAGCGCCAGCGGCCGCGGGCGCGCGTTGATGTAGTCGACCGCCTCGTCGAGCGTGCGGTAAGTCACCACCGGCAGCACCGGTCCGAAGATTTCCTCGCGCATGGCGGTCACGCCTTCCGGCACATCCAGCAGCAGCACCGGAGGCAGGCGCCGCGCCTGCGCGTCCGGTTGCGCCTCAGACAGCGGCACCACGGTTGCACCCTGAGCCGCGGCCTCGTCGACCAGTCCTGCCAGCCGAGCGAAATGCCGCGGGCTGATGATGCTGGTGTAGTCCGCGTTGCGCGCCAGGTCCGGGTAGAGCCGGCCCACGCAGCGGCGCGCCGCTTCCACCAGTTGCGCCCGCAGGTCCTCCGGCACCAGCACATAGTCCGGCGCGATGCAGGTCTGCCCGGCGTTCATCAGCTTGCCCACCAGGATGCGCTCCACCGCGCGCTCGAGGTCGGCGCCGGCGCCGATGATGGCGGGGGACTTGCCACCCAGCTCCAGCGTCACGGGCGTCAGGTTCGCGGCCGCCGCGCGCATCACATGGTGGCCCACCGCGGTCGAGCCCGTGAACAGCAGGTGGTCGAACGGCAGCGCGGTGAAGGCGCTGGCGACTTCGGCATCGCCGTTGATCACCACGATCTCGTCCGGGGCGAAGTGCTGCGGCACCAGCTGCGCAAACAGTGCCGCGAAGCGCGGCGTGTATTCCGACAGCTTGACCATGGCGCGGTTGCCTGCCGCCAGTGCGCCGGCGAGCGGTCCGATGGTCAGGTACAGCGGGTAGTTCCAGGGCACCACGATGCCCACCACGCCGAGCGGCTGCGGCACCAGGCGCGAGCGGCCCGGACGGAACCAGAACCCGGTGGGCGCGCGCCGCACGCGCATCCAGCGCTTGCCGTGGCGCAGCGCATCGTCGATGCCCGCGAGGCTGGGGAACACCTCCAGCAGCGCGGTTTCCTGGCGCGGACGGTTGGTGAAATCCGCGTGGATCGCGGCGGCAATTTCGGCCTGGTTTTCGGTCACCAGGCGCCGCAGGCGCTGCAGGCGGTCGGCGCGCACGGTCCAGGCGGGCAGCTGGTCGCGCCGCGAGGCGGCATGCATCGCGCCGAAGACGGACGACAGGTCGGGGACTTCTCGCATGGCTGCGCTCCTGGATTTGCGCGCACATTCGCGCACCATCGCGCAAGATAAGGCAGCGCGCCTGCCAACACAATGGAAGCTTCCCACCAGAAGGCCAATTGAAACACCCGTCCGGAAACGCTCGTCCGACGCGCGCGCATTTCGTTGCCGTCGCCCCGCTCCGGCCCTTGAGCCAGCGCAGCCAGCGCCTACACTGAATCTCACGGCTTGCCATCCGCTGGACGGACAGGGCGCGCGCGCCGGCGCAGCCCGGCTCACGCATGCGCGCCGCCTGCGGAACCGCGGGGAGACAGATGGAAACCACCTATGACTACGTCATCGTCGGCGCGGGCTCGGCGGGCTGTGCGCTGGCGGGGCGCCTGGCCGACAGCGGCGACGACACCATCGCGCTGGTCGAGGCCGGGCACCACGACCACCATGTGCTGGTGCGCACACCCGCCGGGCTGGCCGCGCTGCTGCCGCGCGCGGGAGCGCGCAACTACGGCTTCCACACCGTGCCGCAGCCGGGCCTGAACGGCCGCCGCGGCTACCAGCCGCGCGGGCGCGGGCTGGGCGGCTGCTCGTCGATCAACGCCATGATCTATACGCGCGGCCGGCCCGCCGACTACGATGCCTGGGCCGACGCCGGCTGCGATGGCTGGTCCTGGGACGACGTGCTGCCGTACTTCCGCCGCGCCGAATGCAACGAGCGCCTGGCGGGCAGCGACGACGATCCGCTGCACGGCGGCAACGGCCCGCTGCATGTCAGCGACCTGCGCACGCCCAACCCGTTCGCCGAGCGCTTTATCGAGGCCGCGCAGCAGGCCGGCTATCCGCGCAACGACGATTTCAACGGCGAAGAGCAGGAGGGCATCGGCTGGTACCAGGTCACGCAGCACGCGGGCGAGCGCTGGAATGCCGCGCGTGCCTACCTGCACGGCGGCAACGTGCGCGACCGCGCCTGCAATGGCGGCCGTGCGCGGCTGCAGGTGCTGACCGACACGCAGGCCCTGCGCATCGTCTTCGAAGGCCGCCACGCCACCGGGGTACTGGTGCTGCGCGACGGCCGCCAGCAGCTGCTGCGCGCGCGTCGCGACGTGATCGTGTGCGCGGGCACGTTCGGCTCGCCGCAGCTGCTGATGGTCTCGGGCGTCGGGCCCGCGGCGCATCTGCGCGAACACGGCATCGGCGTGGTCCATGACCTGCCCGGCGTGGGCGCCAACCTGCAAGACCATCTCGACGTGGTGCTGCACAAGCGCACCGCCGTGCCCGAGCTGTTCGGCGTGTCGTTCGGTGGCGTCGCGAGGCTGTTGTCCGAAATGCTGCGCTACCGGCGCGAGCGCGCCGGCATGATGTCGAGCAACTTCGCCGAGGCCGGCGGCTTCGTGCGCAGCCACCCGGCGCTGCCCGAGCCCGACCTGCAGTTGCATTTCGTCGTCGGCCTGGCCGACGACCATATGCGCAAGCTGAACTTCGGCCACGGCTATTCCTGCCATGTGTGCCTGCTGCGCCCGCGCAGCCGCGGCGAGGTCCGGCTGGCCGCGGCCGATATCCGGCGCGCGCCGCTGATCGATCCGAAGTACCTCAGCGACGCGCGCGACCTCGACGACCTGGTCGCCGGGGTGCGCATCGTGCGCAGCATCCTGGCGCAGCCGCAGCTGGCCTGCTTCGGCGGGCGCGAACTTTATACGGCCGGCCTGCGCGCCGATGGCAGCGACGATGCCGCCGTGCGCGAGCTGATCCGCGCGCGTGCCGACACCATCTACCACCCGGTCGGCACCTGCCGCATGGGCATGGATGCGATGGCGGTGGTGGACCCGCAACTGCGCGTGCGCGGGGTGGAGGGCCTGCGCGTGGTCGATGCCTCGGTGATGCCCACGCTGGTCGGCGGCAACACCAATGCGCCCGCGATCATGATCGGCGAGCGCGCGCACGACCTGATCCGCTATGCGCCGCGGGTGATGCTGCGGCTGCTGGAGTCGATGGAGGCCTAGCCCTCAAAGCCGCGCGTCGCCACCCGCCAGAGCGCGTCGGCGCCTGCGTCCAGCGTGCCGAACACGCGCCCGTGCTGGCGCCCGAGCCGGCTGGCGACGAACAGCTCCGCGTTCTCGGGTTCGGCATGCGCCAGCATCAGTGCTGCCTGCGCGGTCAGCACCAGGCCCTGGGCAAAGCGGCGCGCACTGGTTTCGAGCTGGTCGGCGTTTTCGCGCAGCATGGCCTGCAGCGAGGCCAGTTCGGCGCGCACCGCGGGATGGCCACCGGCGCGGCGCGACAGGTCTTGCAGCAGGCGCGCGCCGTCGTCCGGGTTGCGCTGGAGCGCGCGCAGCACGTCCAGGCACATGATGTTGCCCGAACCTTCCCAGATCGAATTGACCGGCGCCTCGCGGTACAGGCGCGCCATCGGGCCTTCTTCGACATAGCCGTTGCCGCCCCAGACTTCCATCGCTTCGCCGGTGGCTTCGAGCGTGCGCTTGCAGACCCAGAACTTGGCCGCGGGCGTGACCACGCGCTTCCAGGCGGCGGCAAGCGGGTCGGGGTTGTCGCCCTCGGCATGCGCGAAGGCGTGGCCCAGCTCCATCATCAGCAGCGTGGCGGCCTCGGATTCCAGCGCCAGATCCGCCAGCACGTTGCGCATCAGCGGCTGGTCGCACAGCAGGTGGCCGAAGGCGCTGCGGTGGCGCGTATGGTGCAGCGCCTGGACGAAGGCCGCGCGCAGGATCGCGGCGCTGCCGATCACGCAGTCCAGCCGCGTGCTGGTGGCCATCTCGATGATGGTCGGGATGCCGCGGCCTTCCGCGCCGATCAGGATGCCGGCGGCGTCGCGGAACTCGACTTCGCTGCTGGCGTTGGAGCGGTTGCCGAGCTTGTCCTTGAGCCGCTGGATCTGCACCGCGTTGCGGCTGCCGTCGTCGCGAAAGCGCGGCACGAAGAAGCACGACAGCGGACCGTCTTCGGCGCCCATGCGCGCAACCACCAGGTGCGCGTCGCACATCGGCGCGGAGAAGAACCACTTGTGGCCGGTCAGCGCGTATTCGGCGCCGCGGCCTTCGCCGCGCACCGCGCGCGCCACCGTGGTGTTGGCGCGCACGTCGGAGCCGCCTTGCTTCTCGGTCATGCCCATGCCGATCATGATCGCGGTCTTGCTGCGCCATGGCAGGTCGCGCGCGTCATGCTCGGTGGCATACAGGCGCGGTTCGAGCTCGGCGAACAGCGCGGCTTCCTTGCGCAGCACGGGGATGCTGGCGAAGGTCATGGTGGGCGGGCACAGCGAGCCCGATTCCACCTGCGCCTGCAGGAAGTACCCCGCCGTGCGCGCCGCCCAGGCGCCGGCGCGCGGTTGCGCGAAGGGCAGGGCCTGCAGCTGCTGGCTGCGCAGCAGCCCCAGCAGCGCGTGCCAGCCGGGGTGGAACTCGACCATGTCGATGCGCTCGCCGGTGCGGCTGTGGCTGTGCAGCTCGGGCGTATGGCGGTTGGCATCCGCTGCCCATTGCTGCACTTCCGGCTCGCCCAGCCGCGCGCCGAACTGCCGCAGCGCGTCGGCATGCCAGCCGCCGCCCAGGCGCTCCAGCGCGGCCCGTACCGTGGGGTCGCTGTCGAACAGGTTGTAGTGCGCGAGATCCGGCACCTGGTTGAAGACGCGGTGAGTGGCGGCGTCGGTCATGCTGTCTCCTCGAGCGGGCTTGCCGTTTGCTTGCATGGTAGAGCACGCCGCGCGCGTATGAGTGCCTGTTGGTCCGCTTGGTGCCCGTTTTTGCGATGCAGCATGCGCAATTCGATACCTTTTTGCACAGCTGTGGCACCACCCGCGCCGGCGAACTGGCACTGGCGCCTGCCGGTGCTCTGTGCTTAAATTCACCCCGTTGGATGAAACAGGGGTGCCGTGCGGATGGGCCGTGCGGCTGAGAGAGTCCCTTCGAACCCGATCCGGTTAGTACCGGCGTGGGAAGTTTCAGCAAGACCAAGCCTCTTGTCCCTCCGGGACTCGCCGCCCAGGCCACCGGCCCCGGCAGCGCTCACAGGGCTCCTGGTTTCGTCCACCCCGCAAGAGAGAGAGGACGACACCCATGGCCCGTACTGCCCCCGCTGCATCTTTCGAATCGCTCGAAAGCGATCTCGACCAGAAATTCGCCTATCCGGCTTCGAGCAAGACCTACCTGACCGGCAGCCGCCCGGATATCCGCGTGCCGCTGCGCACCATCCTGCAGACCTCGACGCGCACGGAGAAGGGCGAGATGCCCAACCCGCCGATCCCGGTCTATGACACCTCGGGCCCGTACAGCGACCCGGACGTGCATATCGACCTGAAGGCCGGCCTGCCGCCGGTGCGCGCCAAGTGGATCGAAGAACGCGGCGACACCGAGGTGCTGCCCGGCCTGTCGTCGGAATACGGCCGCGACCGTGCCAACGACCCCGCCACCGCGCACCTGCGCTTCGCCCAGCTGACCAACCCGCGCCGCGCCAAGGCCGGGGCCAATGTGTCGCAGATGCACTATGCGCGCAAGGGCATCATCACGCCGGAAATGGAGTACGTGGCGCTGCGCGAATCGCTGAACCTGCAGGCGCTGTACGACAAGCCCGAATACAAGGCGCTGCTGCGCCAGCATCCCGGCAACGCGCTGGGCGCGGGCCTGCCGCTGCGTCCCGAAGACATCACGCCGGAATTCGTGCGCCAGGAAATCGCCTCGGGCCGCGCCATCATTCCCGCCAACATCAACCACACCGAGCTGGAGCCGATGGCGATCGGGCGCAATTTCCGCGTCAAGATCAACGGCAACCTCGGCAATTCGGCGGTGACCTCGTCGCTGGCCGAAGAAGTGGAAAAGATGGTGTGGTCGATCCGCTGGGGCGCCGACACCATCATGGACCTGTCCACCGGCAAGCACATCCACGAAACCCGTGAATGGATCCTGCGCAATTCGCCGGTGCCGATCGGCACGGTGCCGATCTACCAGGCGCTGGACAAGACCGGCGGCATCGCCGAGGACCTGACCTGGGAGATGTTCCGCGACACGCTGATCGAGCAGGCCGAGCAGGGCGTGGACTACTTCACCATCCACGCCGGCGTGCTGCTGCGCTACGTGCCGCTGACCGCCGACCGCGTTACCGGCATCGTCTCGCGCGGCGGTTCGATCATGGCCAAGTGGTGCCTGGCGCATCACAAGGAAAACTTCCTGTACACGCACTTCGACGAGATCTGCGAGATCATGAAGGCCTACGACGTGTCGTTCAGCCTCGGCGACGGCCTGCGTCCGGGCTGCATCGCCGACTCCAACGACGAGGCCCAGTTCGGCGAACTGCGCACGCTGGGCGAGCTGACCGCCAAGGCGTGGAAGCACGACGTGCAGGTGATGATCGAAGGCCCGGGCCACGTGCCGCTGCAGCGCATCCAGGCCAACATGGACGAAGAACTCAAGCATTGCTACGAGGCGCCGTTCTACACCCTGGGACCGCTGGTGACCGACATCGCCCCCGGCTACGACCACATCACCAGCGGCATCGGCGCGGCCAATATCGGCTGGATGGGCACCGCCATGCTGTGCTACGTCACGCCCAAGGAGCACCTGGGCCTGCCGGACAAGGAAGACGTGCGCGAGGGCATCATCACCTACAAGATCGCCGCGCACGCGGCTGACCTGGCCAAGGGCTGGCCCGGCGCGCAGCTGCGCGACAACGCGCTGTCCAAGGCGCGCTTCGAATTCCGCTGGGAAGACCAGTTCAACCTGGGCCTGGATCCGGAACGCGCGCGTTCGTACCACGACGCCACGCTGCCGGCCGAGGGTGCCAAGATCGCCCACTTCTGCTCGATGTGCGGGCCGAAGTTCTGCTCGATGAAGATCACGCAGGAAGTGCGCGACTACGCGGCATCGCTGCCCAAGGAAGCGCAGCAGGGCATGGAAGAAAAGTCGATCGAGTTCCTGAAGAAGGGCAGCAAGATCTACTCGTGATGTGGTAGCAGGCAGTACGGGCATGGCCTCGCAAGCCATGCCCGCGCATGATCCGCCGCCGCGCAGCGCCCCGCGCGGCGGCACCGATAACAAGGAGGCCGGACGCGGCCGCATGGCGCGCCCGGCACAACACCCTCATGACAGCAGTGCAGTCGTTTGATGTCGCCATCCTCGGGGCCGGCCTTGCCGGCCGCCTGGCCGCCTGGTTGCTGGTCCGCAGCGGCGCCCGCGTGGCGCTGGTGGAGCGGGCCGGCCCGGACGGCGCGGGCTCGGCCGCCTACGTGGCCGCGGCCATGCTGGCGCCGCTGGCCGAGTCGGCGATCGCCGAGCGCCGCATCGTCGACCTCGGCATCGCCAGCGTCGACCTGTGGCGCGCATGGCTGGCCGAGCTGGCCGAGCCGGTCTTCTTCCAGGAAGACGGCACGCTGGTGGTCTGGCATGCGCGCGACCGCGCCGAGATGTCGCTGTTCACCAGCCGCATGCGCGCGGTGGCGCCGCCGGAGCTGGTGGCGCAGCGGCTGCGCCCGCTCGACGCCGCCGGCGTGGGCGAGGCCGAACCGGCGCTGGCGGGCCGCTTCCCGCAGGGCCTGCTGCTGGCCGGCGAAGGCCAGCTCGACAACCGCGGCGCGCTGCGCGCGCTGCTGTCGTGCGCGGTCAGCGAAGGCGTGCATTGCGTCTGGGAGGCGGGCGAGGTCGATGCCGGCTCGCTGCCCAAGCTCGGCATCCGTGCCGACGTGGTGCTGGATTGCCGCGGCCTGGGAGCGCGCTCGGCGTGGCCCGCGCAGCCGGGCGGCGACAAGCCGGGCCTGCGTGGCCTGCGCGGCGAAGTGGTGCGCGTGCATGCGCCCGACGTCAAACTGCACCGCCCGGTGCGCCTGCTGCATCCGCGCTATCCGATCTATATCGCGCCCAAGCCCAACGACCTGTATGTGATCGGCGCCACCGAGCTGGAAAGCGAGGACGATTCGCCGATGAGCGTGCGTTCCGCGCTGGAGCTGCTGTCGGCGGCGCATTCGCTGCATCCGGCCTTCGGCGAGGCGCGCGTGCTGGAGCTGAACGTGCAGCGACGTCCGACCCGCCCCGACCACCTGCCGGCGATCCGCGTCGACCAGCAGGCGCGCGTGGTGCGCGTCAACGGCCTGTACCGCCACGGCTTCCTGATCGCCCCCGCGGTGACCGAGGCCGCGTGCGCGGTGGTGGGCGCGCTGCTCAAGGGCGATCCCGCCGCGCATGCGGTGCCTGCCGCGCTGCGCTGGCCCGGTATGATCGAGGCGGTGACGGAAGCGCCGGCGCCCACCGTTGGCGCGCGCTCCGGAACGCTGCATTAATGCAAGACTGACATGGATATCCTGCTCAACGGCCGACCGCTCGCCCTTGCCGAATCCGCCACGCTGGCGGACGCGGTGAGCGCGGCGAAGATCGCGCCTCCCTTTGCCGCGGCGCTCAACGGCCAGTTCGTGCCGCGCGCCGCGCATGCCAACACCCCTCTTGCGGCCGGCGACCGCATCGACCTCGTGCAACCCGTGACGGGAGGCTGACCCATGACCTTCGAACCTTCCGCAACCCTGCGCGACCCGTTCGTGCTGTATGGCGAGTCATTCGGCTCGCGCCTGCTGCTGGGCACCGCGCGCTATCCCTCGCCGGCCACGCTGGAAGCGGCCGTGCAGGCCTCCACCCCGGCCATGATCACCGTCGCGCTGCGCCGCCAGGGCGCGGTCGGCGATGGCGAGGGCGGCCAGGCGTTCTGGCAGATGCTGAAGGCGCTGAACGTGCCGGTGCTGCCCAACACCGCCGGCTGCTTCACCGCGCAGGAAGTCATTACCACCGCAATGATGGCGCGCGAGGTGTTCGAGACGCCGTGGATCAAGCTCGAACTGATCGGCGACGACTACACGCTGCAGCCCGACACGCTCAACCTGCCGGCCGTGGCCGAGACCCTGATCAAGGAGGGCTTCAAGGTGCTGCCGTACTGCACCGAAGACCTGGTGCTGTGCCGCCGCCTGCTCGACGTCGGCTGCCAGGCGCTGATGCCGTGGGCCGCGCCGATCGGCACCGGCCGCGGCGCGGTCAACCCGCACGCGATGCGCGTGCTGCGCGAGCGCCTGCCCGACACGCCGCTGATCGTCGATGCCGGCCTGGGCCTGCCGTCGCATGCGGCGCAGGTGCTGGAGTGGGGCTACGACGGCGTGCTGCTCAACACCGCGGTGGCGCAGGCCGCCTACCCGGTCGACATGGCGCGCGCCTTCGCGCAGGCCGTCGCCGCGGGCCGCACCGCCTACCTGGCCGGCCCGATGCCCGAGCGCGAAGTCGCGCAGGCCAGCACGCCGGTGGTCGGCATGCCGTTCTGGCACGCCGACAACACGGAGCAGCGCGCATGACCCGCCGCCCCGTGCACGCCCCCAGCGACGGCCCGCTGCGCCAGGCGGTGCTGGAACACTACGGCGACACCTTCGGCGTCGACGACAAGCCGTGGCAGGCGTGGCGCCTGCAAGACGCGCCGGCGCAGCCCGGCGCCCACGACGTGCTGCTGTCCGACGGCGAAGCCGACGCCGACACCATCGCGCGCGTTGCCGCCGCCGGCGCCACGCTGATCGAGACCGACCGCGAGGGCGGCCAGTGGATCGACACCGTGCGCTCGCCGATGGGCACCTGGGTATTCTCGGTTGGCGCGGACAGCGACCAGCCGCATTCGGCCGCCTTCGTCGCGGTGCTGCTGGCCTCGCTGTCGCTGCATTTCCCGGCCCACGATGCGCTGTGCCTGGCGCGCGCCTGGGCCCCGGGCTCGGCCGACTGGCCGTCCGACTTCGCGCGCTTCCCGCACGTGCGCCACGCCGCGCTGGTGGCGCCGGAACAGGCGGTCGAGCCATTCGCGCCGTGCCCCGCGCTGGGCCTGTACGTGGTGGTGCCCAGCGCCGAGTGGATCGAGCGCCTGGCGCCGCTGAACGTGCCCACGCTGCAACTGCGCTTCAAGTCCGGCGACGCTGCCGCGGTGCGCGCCGAGATTGCGCGCGCGGCCGCGGCCATGCAGGGCTCGTCGTCGCGTCTGTTCATCAACGACCACTGGCAGGCCGCGATCGATTATCACGCTGCCCATGGCACGCACAGCGGCCTCTACGGCATCCACCTCGGCCAGGAAGACCTGGACGACGCCGACCTCGACGCGATCCGCGCGTCCGGGCTGCGGCTGGGCGTGTCCACGCACGGCTACGCCGAGATGCTGCGCGTGGCCGCGATCCGCCCCAGCTACCTGGCGCTGGGCGCGATCTTCCCGACCACCACCAAGGTGATGCCGACCCAGCCGCAAGGCATGGGCCGCTTCCGTGCGTATGCCAAGCTGATGCAGCCGGTGATCCCGTCGCTGGTCGGCATCGGCGGCGTCAATGCGTCGAACCTGCGCGAAGTGCTGGCGGCGGGCGTCGGCAGCGCTGCCGTGGTGCGCGCCGTCACCGAGGCCGACGACGTGCCGGCCGCGGTGGCCCACCTCGTCAGCCTGTTCCCGGCCGGCTGAGCGCGCCATGGCCGCCTTGCGCATTCGCCTGGCGGCCGTCGCTGACCTGCCGCGGCTGCCGGATATCGAGCTGGCCGCCGCCGCGCTGTTCCCGGAGGGCGACCTGCCGGCGCTGCTGCGCCTGGTCAGCACGCCGGAGCCGGCACTGGCCGCGGCGCAGCGCGAAGGGCGCCTGTGGGTGGCCGAGCATGGCGGCGAAGTCGCCGGCTTCGCACTGGCCAGCCGCCGCGGCGCATGCGGCTATCTCGACGAGATGGACGTGCATCCCGACCATGGCCGGCGCGGCATCGGGCGCGCGCTGGTCGGCACGGTGCAGGAGTGGGCACGTGCCGGCGGACTGCGCTCGCTGGGCCTGACCACGTTCGCGCACCTGCGCTGGAATGCGCCGTTCTATGCTTCGATGGGATTCCGGCAGCTGGAGGACAGCGAACTTTGCCCCTTGCTGTCGGAGGCGCTGGCGGCGCAGCGCGCGGCAGGATTGCGGCAGCGCGTGGCGATGCGGCAAGAGTTGTGAGGCGGGGACCTATCCCGTCGGTTTGCTCCCCTCTCCCGCTTGCGGGAGAGGGAGAACGCAATCGGGAGTTGGAAGGCTCGAAGCAACGATGCTGCGGCGGTTTGCTCTCCTCGGTGCGAGCGATGGCAAATCCCATTGACAAGATTTGTGCGACATTCGCCCAGCCGCGCAAGCCGCAGCGGAGCCCGCCGCTATGATGTTGGCCAGCATCCCCCGCCAACCACCCAGCCGTGCCCGCCATGTCGACCCAGCTTCCCGCCATCATCCCCGCCGCCCCCGGCACGCCCGAAAAACCCTATTTCGGCATCGACGTGCCGCTGATGCGCTATTTCGGCCTGCAGCCGGAGCTGATCGAAGACGGCTACTGCCGCACGCGCCTGCCGGCGCATCCGCAACTGGTGAACAGCCGCGGCGACGTGCATGGCGGCACGCTGATGGCGACGCTGGATTTCACGCTGAGCGGCGCCGCGCGCTCGCATGCGCCGACGGAAACCGGCGTGATCACCATCGACATGTCGACCCACTTCCTCGCCGCCGCGCGCGGCGAGCTGACGCTGGAAGCACGCTGCCTGCGCCGCGGCGCGCGCATTGCGTTCTGCGAGGGGGAAGTGAAGGATGCCGACGGCAATGTGGTGTGCGTGGCGCGCGCCGCGTTCAAGCTGGTGCCGTTGTCCAGCGGCGGCAACTGATTACGGCCTGAAGTACCCGCCGCTCAGCCCAGCGCCCGCGGCGCGAAGGCGTGGTTCAGCGGGCCGTTGCCGCTGCCCAGCCGCAATCCCGCGCCGGCCGCGATGGCCTGCGCCACATAATCCAGCGCGGTCCCCACGGCCGCTTCCAGCGCATCGCCGCGCGCCAGCTGCGCCGCAATCGCCGCCGCCAGCGTGCAGCCGGTGCCGTGCAGGTTGCGGGTCTCGACACGCGGGTGCGTGAATACGCGCACGGTGCCGTCCTTCAGCATCAGCATGTCGTCCAGCCCGCCGGCGATGCCCGCCGCGCCATCGTCTTCCAGGTGGCCGCCCTTGAGCAGCACGGCCGGGCAGCCCAGCGCGATCAGGTCGGCGGCGGCCTGTTCCATCTCGGCGCGGCGCGCGATGCGGCGGCCCAGCAGGTAGGAGGCCTCGGGCAGGTTGGGCGTGACCAGCAGCGCGCGCGGGAACAGCAGCCGCACCATCGCCTGCGTGGTGGCATCGTCGGACAGCGTCGCGCCCGAGGTCGAGATCATCACCGGATCCACCACCAGCTTGCGAATGCCGTGCCGGTCGGCCGCCGCGGCCACGGCCTCGACGATGGCGGCGGTGCCCAGCATGCCGGTCTTGGCCGCATCCACGCCGATATCGCCGGCGACCGCGTCGATCTGCGCGGCCACCATCTGCGCCGGAATGGCATGCACGCCGGTCACGCCAAGCGTGTTCTGCGCGGTGATCGCGGTGATCGCGCTCATGCCGAAGCAGCCCAGCGCGGAAAAGGTCTTCAGGTCGGCCTGGATGCCGGCGCCGCCGCCGGAGTCGGAACCGGCGATGGTCAGGGTGCGGGGTGGCGTTGGAATCATCTGCGAGGAAATCAAGGAGGGCCGGTGCGCAAGGCGGCCGGGCACGCTACAATACCGCCACTCCGAGGAGCGTTGCAACGGATGCGGTAAGGCAGGCAGTGCCACCCCATGCATCCGCCAGGCTCGGACTGTCTTCAACGGCGCTCGCTGATCCGTGGTTTCGCACGGAGGCGAGTCGACCTATCCGCCCGCTGCGCATGTGCCCGCTGCCATGCCGCCGCCTGATTCCCCGAACTCGTCACCTGCGTGCCACTCTTCACCGGGAGTGAAACATGAACGCTGTGACCGACCTGAAGCACGACTACCTCGTCGCCGATATCAACCTGGCCGGCTGGGGCCGCAAGGAAATCGCCATTGCCGAGACCGAGATGCCCGGCCTGATGGCAATCCGCGACGAGTTCGCCGCCGCGCAGCCGCTCAAGGGCGCGCGCATCGCCGGCTCGCTGCACATGACGATCCAGACCGCCGTGCTGATCGAGACGCTCAAGGCGCTGGGCGCCGACGTGCGCTGGGCCTCGTGCAACATCTTCTCGACGCAGGACCACGCTGCCGCCGCGATTGCCGCGGGCGGCACGCCGGTGTTCGCCTTCAAGGGCGAATCGCTGAAGGAATACTGGGACTTCACGCACCGCATCTTCGACTGGGCCGACGGCGGTACCCCGAACATGATCCTCGACGACGGCGGCGACGCCACGCTGCTGCTGCACCTGGGCGCGCGCGCCGAGCAGGACGCCGCGGTCATCGCCAACCCGGGCAGCGAGGAAGAAACCTTCCTGTTCGCCGCGATCAAGGAAAAGCTGGCCAAGGATCCGTCGTGGTACAGCCGCAACCTGGCAGCCATCCGCGGCGTGACCGAGGAAACCACCACCGGCGTGCACCGCCTGTACCAGATGGCGCAGAAGGGCGAGCTGCGCTTCCCCGCGATCAACGTCAACGACTCGGTCACCAAGAGCAAGTTCGACAACCTGTACGGCTGCCGCGAATCGCTGGTCGACGGCATCAAGCGCGCCACCGACGTGATGATCGCCGGCAAGATCGCGGTGGTCGCCGGCTACGGCGACGTGGGCAAGGGCAGCGCACAGGCGCTGCGCGCGCTGTCGGCGCAGGTGTGGGTCACCGAGATCGACCCGATCTGCGCGCTGCAGGCCGCGATGGAAGGCTATCGCGTGGTCACCATGGACTACGCCGCCGAGCATGGCGATATCTTCGTCACCTGCACCGGCAACTACCACGTCATCACCCATGACCACATGGCGAAGATGAAGGACCAGGCCATCGTCTGCAATATCGGCCACTTCGACAACGAGATCGACATCGCCTCGATCGAGAAGTACGAGTGGGACGAGATCAAGCCGCAGGTCGACCACGTGAAGTTCCCCGATGGCAAGAAGCTGATCATCCTGGCCAAGGGCCGCCTGGTGAACCTGGGCTGCGCCACCGGCCACCCGTCGTACGTGATGAGCAGCTCGTTCGCCAACCAGACCATCGCGCAGATCGAGCTCTGGCAGGAGCGCGACAGCGGCAAGTACCCGGTCGGCGTCTACACGCTGCCCAAGCACCTGGACGAGAAGGTGGCGCGCCTGCAGCTGCGCAAGCTCAACGCGCAGCTGACCGAGCTGACCGAGCAGCAGGCCGCTTACATCGGGGTGAAGAAGGAAGGCCCGTACAAGGCGGATCACTACCGCTATTGATGCGCGCAGTGAGGTAGCAGCTCCCCTCTCCCGCGTGCGGGAGAGGGGAGAAATCCCGCCATCGAAGCCAACCAAGGAACCGTCATGAGACTACTGGTCGTCTGGATCATCAACGCCGTTGCGCTGTTCGTGTTGCCTTACATCATCCCGTCGATCCACATCAAGAGCTTCGGCTCGGCGATGCTGGCGGCGCTGGTGCTGGGCCTGGTCAATACGCTGATCCGACCGCTGCTGGTGATCCTGACGCTGCCGGTGACGCTGCTGACGCTGGGGCTGTTTATCTTCGTCATCAACGCGCTGCTGTTCCTGTTCGTCGGCAACCTGCTGTCGGGCTTTACCGTCGACGGCTTCTGGGCGGCCTTGCTGGGCTCGATCCTGTACAGCGTGATCTCGTGGCTGCTGGCCAGCCTGCTGCTGGGCAACCGCGACGATTGACCTTATTTCGCGCGCCGCGCCAACGCGGCGCGCCACCATCATGCAAGACCGCTACTTCAGCTTTGAATTCTTCCCGCCCAAGACGGCGGAGGGCACCGAGAAGCTGCGCAACACGCGTGCGCAGCTGGCACCGCTCAAGCCCAAGTACATCTCGGTGACGTTCGGCGCCGGCGGCACCACGCAGCAGGGCACGCTCGACGCCGTGCTCGAAATCCAGCGCGAAGGCATCGAGGCGGCGCCGCACCTGTCGTGCGTCGGTTCATCGCGCGAGAGCATCCGCGCGATCCTGCAGCAGTACCGCGACGGCGGCATCCGCCATATCGTCGCGCTGCGCGGCGACATGCCGTCGGGCATGGGCGAGATCGGCGAGTTCCGCTACGCCAACGAGCTGGTCGAGTTCATCCGCGCCGAGACCGGCGACTGGTTCAATATCGAAGTTGCGGCTTACCCCGAGTACCACCCGCAGGCCAAGTCGCCGCGCCATGATCTCGACAACTTCGTGCGCAAGGTCAGGGCCGGCGCCGACTCGGCGATCACCCAGTACTTCTACAACGCCGACGCGTACTTCCGCTTCGTCGACGATGTGCGCGCGCTGGGCGTCGAGGTGCCGATCGTGCCGGGCATCATGCCGATCACCAACTACTCGCAGCTGATGCGCTTCTCCGAGATGTGCGGCGCCGAAGTGCCGCGCTGGGTGGCCAAGCGCCTGGAGAGCTTCGGCGACGACCGCGAATCGATCCGCGCCTTCGGGCTGGACGTGGTCACGGCGCTGTGCGAACGCCTGCTGGCCGCGGGCGTGCCGGGCCTGCATTTCTATACGCTCAACGCGGCCGGCGCGACCAAGGCGATCTGGCAGCGGCTGAAGCTGTAAGGAACGCCGCCGAAGAAGAGAGCGGTTTGGCGTGCTCCCAAGCGGCTCGAGCTAGCCTAGGCAAGGTGTTCTCCCTCTCCCCTCATGGGGAGAGGGTTGGGGTGAGGGGTGGTTTAGCGAGGAATCACAAAGAGCGGGGCCAACGGTTTTATCCAGCATAGCGGCTGCGGCAAGCGCCGGCCCTCTCCCCCACCCCTCTCCCGCAAGCGGGCGAGGGGAGCTTGCTGCAGGCGATGTTGGTGCTCCCACGCCCGCCAAAATCGGTGCCATACTCGCCTCCATGGTCACCGCCACCTTCCGCTTCTACGAGGAACTGAACGACTTCCTCGCGCCGGACCAGCGCCGGCGCGACCTGTCCTGCGCGTGCGCGCGCGCCGCGACCGTCAAGCACATGATCGAGGCGCTGGGCGTGCCGCATACCGAGGTCGAGCTGATCCTGGTCAACGGCGAATCATGCGGATTCGACCGGCAGCTGTGCGAGGGCGACCGGGTCTCGGTCTATCCCAAGTTCGAACGGATCGATGTGTCGCCGCTGCTGCGGGTACGCGAGCAGCCGCTGCGCGTGATGCGCTTTGTCGCCGATGCCCACCTGGGCGGACTGGCGCATCTGCTGCGCATGACCGGCTTCGACACGCTCTACGACAACCATTTCGAAGACAGCGAGATCGAGCGCATCGCGGTCGACGAGGGCCGCATCGTGCTGACGCGCGACCGCGAGCTGCTCAAGCGGCGCGGCATCACGCACGGCTGCTATGTGCGCGCGCTCAAGTCGCGCCAGCAGGTGCGCGAGATCTTTGCGCGGCTGGACCTGGCGCGCAGCGCCCGGCCGTTTTCATTGTGCCTGGACTGCAATGCGCCGCTGCGCGCGCTGGATCCGGCGCGCGCCGTCGGACGCGTGCCGGACGGCGTGCTCGCGCGCCATCGCAGCTTCGTCACCTGCGACCGCTGCCGGCGCGTGTTCTGGGAAGGCTCGCACTGGCGCTGCATGCGCGCGCTGGTCGATGAGCTGGTGCAGGACGCCGGGCCTGCCGCGGGCTAGAACGCCCCCGACTCCGTCACGATCCAGTCCATGGCGATGTCGTGCGGCTGCGCCTGCAGAGCGAGTCGGCAGGCGTCGTAGCCGATGCCGATGGCCACCGGCCGCTGCGCCAGCGCCGCCAGGGTGCGGTCGTAGAAGCCGCCGCCATAGCCCAGGCGGAACTTGTCCGGGCTGAAACCGACACAGGGAATGAGCAGCGCATCGGGCATGGCGGCCTCGGTGCCGTCGGGCACCGGGATGCCGTAGTGGCCGGTGGCCATGGGCGTATCCGGCGCCCACAGGTGGAAATCCAGCGGCGTGCCCGGGCGGCTGACCGAGGGCAGCGCGGCATGGCGGCCGGGCACGGCGGCGAGCCACTGCGCCACCGCCGCGCGCGCGTCGAACTCTTGCTGGATCGGCCAGTAGAAGCCCAGGCACCGCACCGCCAGCCCCGCCAGCAGTTCAGACAGCGCGGCGGCGATGCGTGCATCGGCTTCGGCGCGTGCAGGGAGGGCGGCGCGCTGCGCCAGCAGCTGCGCGCGCAGCGCGCGGCGGTCGGCCGCAGGGGAGGATGTAGTCGCAGGAGTGGAAGACATGGCGTGGGATAATGCCCTCGTCCGAACCAACACGGACGGCGGCGCCGCGGCACCTGGCACACCGGTGCGGGCGCCGGCGCCGCCGTCATCGACAAGGAAGAAGAATGCTGAAGGGAGTATATCTGCAGCGTGCAGGGCGGGCCGCCTGGATCGCGCTCGCATGTGCATTGCTTGTCACGCCGGTCCACGCGCAGAAGCGCCCGCAGACGGTCACGCGCGCGCCGTCGACGGTGATCCCCAGCGATCCCGACGAGGCCTTCGCCGCGCTGCGCGAAGCCGCGCGCAAGAACGACGTGGAGCGCGCCTACGCGATCTCGGCCACGCTGGTGGATTACCCGGTGCCGTCCTATGTCGAGTACTTCCGCATCAAGCCGCAGCTGTTCGACGCCAGCGGCCTGGCGCGCATCGATGCGCCGGACGACCAGGTGCGCGTGTTCCTGCAGCGCTACAAGGGCGACGCGATTGCCGACCGCATGCGCAATGACTGGCTGCTGGTGCTGGGCAAGAAGCGCGACTGGGCCAACTTCGATGTCGAATACCCGCAGTTCGCGCTCAAGGACGATACCCAGGTCGAATGCTATGCGCTGCTGTCGCGCGCGCTCAAGGGCCAGAACGTGGCCGCCGATGCGCGCAACGTGCTGAGCGATCCGCGGTACTACGGCGAGGGTTGTGTCGACCTGATCGGCTACCTGGTGCAGAGCCAGCAGATCCAGCGCAGCGACGTGGCCTTCCAGGCGCGCCTGGCGCTGGAGCAGAACTACGTCACGCTGGCCGGCAAGATCGCCGCGCTGCTGCCTGATGCGCGACCTGAGGCGCGCGTCGACGGCGACACGCTGGCCACCATCGTCAAGATGGCGCGCTCCGACCCATCGCAGGCGGCGGCCTACCTGGCCACGGCGCAGGGCGCGCTGTCGCGCGACGAGCAGGGCGCGGCCTGGGGCGTGATCGGCCAGTTCGCGGCCAAGAAGCTGCTGCCCGAGGCGGCCGGCTATTACCGCCGCCAGATGGACCTGGGCGGCAACCAGTGGCTGTCCGACGACACCCAGGAATGGCGCGTGCGCGCCGCGCTGCGCCAGGGCGACTGGAAGCAGGTGCGCCAGGCGGTCGAGCTGATGCGCCCTGAGCTGCGCGCCAAGGACCCGGCCTGGATCTACTGGTACGGCCGCGCGCTCAAGGCCGATGGCCGCGACACCGAGGCCCAGCAGAATTTCCAGCAGATTGCCGGCCAGTTCAATTTCTACGGCCAGCTGGCCAGCGAGGAACTGGGCAACCGCATCACGCTGCCGCCGCGCACCACTGTCAGCGACGCCGAGGCCATGGCAATGCGCGCGCGCCCCGGTTTTCAGCGTGCGCAGAAGTTCTACGCCATGAACCTGCGCTTCGAGGGCAACCGCGAGTGGAACTGGGAGCTGCGCAACATGAGCGACCGCGAGCTGCTGGCCGCGGCCGAATATGCGCGCCGCCTCGAGCTGCTCGACCGCACCGTCAACTCGGCCGACCGCACCCGCAACGAGCATGACTTCGCGCTGCGCTTCCTGATGCCGTACCGCGACATCATGCAGCGCGCCACCGACGAGGTCGGGCTGGACATGGCATGGGTGTACGGCCTGATCCGCCAGGAATCGCGCTTCATCATGAATGCGCGCTCGTCGGCGGGCGCGCATGGCCTGATGCAGGTAATGCCGGCCACGGCAAAATACGTGGCGCGCAAGATCGGCATGAGCGACTTTTCGCCGTCGATGATGGGCGATCCCACCATCAACATCCAGCTCGGCACCAACTACCTGAACATGGTGCTGACCGACCTGGACAGCTCGTGGACGCTGGCCTCGGCCGCGTACAACGCCGGCCCGGGCCGGCCCAAGGCCTGGCGCAGCACGCTGGCGCGGCCGGTGGAAGGCGCGATCTTTGCAGAAACCATCCCGTTCAATGAAACGCGCGGCTATGTGAAGAATGTGCTTTCCAACGCTACGTACTATGCTGCATTGATGAGTGGCCGGCCGCAGTCGCTGAAGTCGCGCCTGGGCACGGTCGCGCCGTCGGCGGTGACCACCACCAGCCTGCCCTGAAGTCGTCTGTTCCGGTCCGCCTGCTCCGGCATGGGGCGGGGCCAGACGGGCCTGCCGGCGTAGCGCCGCGGGCCCGGGCTGGCGCGGGTGCCGCGGCGTGCTTCTTTCCTGGCACGGAGGCAACATGCAGACCAGCAACGTCCTCGTCATCGGTGGCGCCGGCTTCATCGGCAGCCACCTCGTCTCGCGCCTGGCCGGCGCCGCCTCGGCCTCGGGCGCGCCGCTGGAGCCCGGCGCCAATCCCGATTCCCCGATCGCCCCGGAGCGCATCGTGGTCGGCACCCGCAATGTCGAGCATGCGCAGCACCTGCTGTTGCTGCCGCGCGTCGAGGTGGTGGAGCTGGGCCTGGCCGACAATGCCGCGCTCGACGACGCGATCGGCTCGCTCGGCGTCGACGGCATCGTCGTCAACCTGGTGGGCGTGCTGCACGGCGAGCGCGCCGATCCCTACGGCGAGGCCTTTGCCAGCGCGCATGTGGAACTGGTGCGGCAGATCGTGGCGTCGTGCCTGTCGACGGGCGTGCGCCGGCTGTTGCATATGAGCGCGCTCGGCGCCGACAGCAACGGGCCGTCGATGTACCTGCGCAGCAAGGGCGACGGCGAGCGCATCGTGCGCGCCAGCGGGCTCGACTGGACCATCTTCCGGCCCTCGGTGGTGTTCGGCCCCGACGACCATTTCCTGAACCTGTTCGCCCACATGCAGCAGCTGGCGCCGGTGGTGCCGCTGGCGTGCGCGCATGCGCGCTTCCAGCCGGTGTATGTGCAGGACGTGGTGCAGGCCTACCTGAACGCCATGGTCAATCCGGCCACCATCGGCCACGGCTATGAGCTGGGCGGGCCGCAGGTCTATACGCTGGAGGAGCTGGTGCGCTTTGCCGGCCGCGCCTCGGGCCATCCGCGCCCGGTGATCGCGCTGCCCGATGCGCTGGCGCGGGTGCAGGCGGCGGTGATGGAGCATATGCCGGGCGAGCCGCTGCTGTCGCGCGACAACCTCGATTCGATGCAGCTCGACAACGTGCTGGAGCGCCCGCTGGCGCCGGAGCTGAACCTGCATCCGGTGCACCTGGAGTCGGTCATGACCGACGCGCTGTCCGGGCGCAACCGCGATGCCGCGCTGACGCACATGCGTGCCAGCGTGCATCGCTGAGGCGCCATCCGCGATGCGGCCTATGTGACCGGATTTCATATCGGTTGCGAGCGCAATTCACTTTGACGCGGGCCGCCGCGCTGGCAAAATGACTGGTCCGGCGCTCTGCGGCTACGCCCTGCCGCGGGGCCGCGGCGCACGGATCGCGGCCCGCGTCCGTGCCGTCTCTCCCTCCGTTTCCTCCCCCAAGGACCTCACGATGAAGCTCGTCATCGGCAACAAGAACTATTCCTCCTGGTCGCTGCGCCCCTGGCTGCTGCTGCGCCAGGCCGGCATTGATTTCGAGGAAGTGCAGGTGCGCCTGTTCACCGGCAGCTTCGCCGCCGAAATCGCGCGCTATTCGCCCGCGGGCAAGGTGCCGGTGCTGGTCGACGGCGACATCACCGTGTGGGATTCGCTGGCGATCTCCGAATACGTGGCCGAGCGCTTCCCCGACAAGCAGCTGTGGCCGGCCGATCCCGCCGCGCGCGCGGTGGCGCGCGCGGTCTGCGCCGAGATGCATTCGGGCTTCGTCAACGTGCGCAGCCAGTTGCCGATGAACGTGACCGCGGTGCTGCCGGGGCGCGGCTGGAACGTGGCGGTGCAGCGCGAGGTCGAGCGCATCGCCGCGATCTGGGACGGGCTGCGCAAGCAGCATGCGGCGCGCGGACCTTTCCTGTTCGGCACCTTCACCGTCGCCGACGCGTTCTTTGCGCCGGTGGTGAGCCGCTTCGCCACCTACGGCATCCACCTGCCGGACGACTGCGCAGAGGCCAAGGCCTATGCCGATTTCATGCTGGGCCTGCCGGCGCTGCAGCAATGGATTGCCGGCGCGCGCGAGGAACGCGACTTCCTGGCCGACGACGAGCCGTACCGCCTGGCCCCCGACCGTGCCGATGCGATCATCATCAACCACTAGCCATAACGCCGGCACCGGGCGGCTGCCCGGTGCCGGTGCATGAAAAGGCCACAACCATGCAGGTGTATGCCGTGGGCGGCGCGATCCGCGACGAACTGCTGGGCAAGCCCAGCCAGGACCGCGACTACGTGGTCGTCGGCGCGACCCCGGCCGAGATGGAAGCCGCCGGCTACCGCCCGGTCGGCAAGGATTTCCCGGTGTTCCTGCATCCGCGCACGCAGGAGGAGTACGCGCTGGCGCGCACCGAGCGCAAGACCGCGATGGGCTACAAGGGCTTTGCCTTCTACTGCGAGCCCGACGTCACGCTGGAAGACGACCTGGTGCGGCGCGACCTGACCATCAACGCGATGGCGCGCGCGGTCGATGCCGACGGCAACCTGACCGGGCCCGTGATCGATCCGCACGGCGGCCAGCGCGACCTGGCCGCGCGCCTGTTCCGCCATGTCTCCGACGCCTTTGCCGAAGACCCGGTGCGGATCCTGCGGCTGGCGCGCTTTGCCGCGCGCTTCCACGACTTCAACGTCGCCGCCGAAACCATGCGCCTGATGCGCGAGATGGTCGCCGCGGGCGAGGTCGATGCGCTGGTGCCCGAGCGCGTGTGGCAGGAACTGGCGCGCGGGCTGATGGAGGCGCGGCCGTCGCGCATGTTCGAGGTGCTGCGCGAATGCGGCGCGCTGGCGCGGCTGCTGCCGGAACTGGAGCGGCTGTGGGGCGTGCCGCAGCGCGCCGACTTCCACCCCGAGGTCGATACCGGCGTGCACGTGATGATGGTGATCGACTGCGCCGCGGCATTGGGCGCACCGCTGCCGGTGCGCTTTGCCGCGCTGGTGCATGACCTGGGCAAGGGCACCACGCCCGCGGACGTGCTGCCGCGCCATATCGGCCACGAGCTGCGCAGCGTCAGGCTGCTGGAAGAGGTCTGCGCGCGCTTGCGCGTGCCCAACGAGTGCCGCGACCTGGCGGTAGTGGTGGCGCGCGAGCACGGCCACATCCACCGCTCGCTGGAGTTCAGCGCCGCCGCGGTGGTGCGCCTGCTGGAGCGCTGCGACGCGCTGCGCAAGCCCGCGCGCTTCGCCCAGGCGCTGCAGGCCTGCGAGGCCGACAAGCGCGGGCGCAAGGGTTTCGAGCACAGCGCCTACCCGCAGGCCGAGCGCCTGCTGGCGGCGCGCGAGGCCGCGGCGTCGGTCGATGCGGGGGCCATCGCGCGTGCCTGCGCGGATGACGTGGCGCAGATCAAGGACCGCGTCCATGCCGCGCGGGTCGCGGCGGTGGCGCAGCGGCTGGGGGCGCAGCCGGGCGAGTGAGCCTGTCCTGGCGGGCGGCCGAAGGTCCTACAGCAGCTTGCCGACCACCAGCGCAATCAGCGAGATCAGGATCGTCGACGCGAACGGCAGCACGAATTCGCGCCCGAACACACGGAAGCGCACGTCGCCGGGCAGCCGGCCCAGCCCGACCTTCTGCAGCCACGGCAGCGCCGCGGACAGGATGATCACGCTCAGGAAGATGGTCAGGGTCCAGCGCAGCATGGCGGCTCCGATGCCGTTACAGGGCGTGGCAGCGGTCGCCGCGGGCAAAGCCGGCCAGCGGCTCGGTGTCGTCGAGCCCGCGCGTGAGCGCGATCACCTTGAACAGTTCACCCATCTCGGCCTCGGACAGCAGCTTCTGCACCGCATTGGCCTGCGGCAGGAAGGCGCGCGCGTCGGACGGGTCCAGCGCCATCAGCAGCTCGGTGATGCCGGCGTTCATCAGGAAGCGCGCCTGCGAGGCAAAACCCGCCACGCTCAGCCCTGACTCGACTGCCGCATGCGCGATGCCGCTGAAGTTCACGTGGGCGGTGATGTCCTGCAGGCCGGGGTACAGGAACGGGTCCGGGTGCGCATGGTGGCGGTAGTGGCACATCAGCGTGCCGCCGGCGCGCTGCGGATGGTAGTACTCGCTGCCGGGGAAGCCGTAGTCGATGAAGAAGGCCGCGCCGCGCGCCAGCATGGCGCCGACCGCGCGCGTGAAGCCCTCCGCTTCGGCATGGGTTTCGGTGACCAGGTCGTGGTCGCCGGGAATCGCGCGCAGCGCCGCGGGCACGTCGGCAGCGGCCAGGGCGCGGTCGTCGAAGCGGAACGCGGGCGCGCCGCTGTCGGCCGGCAGCGCGGACCGCGCCACGCCGCGCTCATGCCAGTGGCCGCCGTTGCGCGCATACAGCTGCACCGGCATTGCATCCAGCACTTCATTGCCGACGATCACGCCTTCGAAGGCGACCGGCAGGGTATCGAGCCAGGTGACGCGCTCGGCCAGGTGCGGCGCACGCCGGGCCAGCGTGTCCTGCTGGCGTGCGCGCAGTTCGCCCGACAGTTCGACGATGGCGTAGGTGTCCGGCAACTGGCCTTCCTGTTCCAGTCCCAGCAGCAGGTCCGCCGCCAGCCGGCCGGTGCCGGCGCCGAATTCCAGCAGGCGCGGCAGCCCCTGCGCCAGCAGCGGCGCGAACTGGCGCGCCAGCGTGCGGGCGAAGAACGGGCTCAGTTCGGGGGCGGTGATGAAGTCGCTGCCGTCGCGGGCATCGCGCCCGAACTTGGCCGAGCCGCCGCTGTAATAGCCCAGGCCGGGCGCGTACAGCGCCAGCGCCATGTAGCGGTCGAAGCCGATCCAGCCGCCGGCGGCATCGATCGATTCGCCAATACGGGCCGTAAGGGTATCGGAAGCGGCCTGCGCGTCGGCGGGGGGAAGGGGTAAACTAGCGGCTTTCTGCATCCTGCGATTGTAGCAATGCCCGCATCCGATACCTCCGCCAGCCCACCCACCAGCCACCAGGCTGGCCGGCCCGCCGCCCGCGGCGTGGCGCTCGTGACCGGCGGCGCGCGCCGCCTGGGCCGCGCCATTGCGCTGGAACTGGCGGCGCAGGGCTGGGACGTGGCCGTGCACTGCCATCGCTCGGTCGACGAGGCCGAAGCGCTGGCCACGCAGATCCGCGCGCTCGGCCGCCGCGCCGCGGTGCTGCGCGCCGACCTCGCCGACGAGGCCGCCACCAGCCGGCTGGTGGCCGACTGCACCGCCGCGCTCGGCGTGCCGGCCTGCCTCGTCAACAATGCCTCGCTGTTCCAGTACGACGTCGCCACCAGCTTCTCGTATGCGTCGCTGGATACGCATATGCGCACCAACGTGGCAGCGCCGCTGCTGCTGGCGCGCGAACTGCACAAGGCGCTGGCCGCGGCCGCGGGCACGGATGCCGCGAACAAGGCCGCCGAGCCGCGCGGCGTGGTGATCAACCTGCTCGACCAGAAGCTCGACAACCTGAACCCGGACTTCCTCTCGTACACGCTGTCCAAGGCCGCGCTGCAGACCGCCACGGTGCAGCTGGCGCAGGCGCTGGCGCCGCGGCTGCGCGTGGTCGGTGTGGCCCCTGGCATCACGCTGGTGTCGGGCGAGCAGTCGGAGCAGAGCTTCCGCCGCGCGCATCGCGTGACGCCGCTGGGCCAGTCCTCCACGCCCGAGGACATCGCCCAGGCGGTGGCCTACCTGGCGCAGGCGCGCGCCGTGACCGGCACCACGCTGTATGTCGACGGCGGCCAGCACCTGATGCCGCTGGCGCGCGACGTGATGTTCCTGACCGAGTAAGCTGCAGCCAGCAGCCGGAACCAAGCCGATTCCATTGACGTGATGTGCCGCGCCCGCCGGGCGCGGCTTTCCTTTTTCCCCACCGCAGCCCGCTCATGACCATGCTCGCCGCCCTTTCCCACCCCAGCCTGCAAGACTGCCGACGCATGTTCCTGCGCAACTACGAAGTGCAGATCAATATCGGCGTGCACGAATTCGAAAAGAAGGGCGAGCAGCGCGTGCTGATCAATATCGACCTGTTCGTGCCGCTGGACGAATGCACGCCGCAGGCCGACAAGCTCGACGAAGTGGTCGACTACGACTTCATGCGCAATACCGTGGCCGCGCGCATGGCGCAGGGCCACGTGCACCTGCAGGAAACGCTGTGCGACGACGTCGCGCGCGCCATGCTGAAGCATCCCAAGGTGCGCGCGGTGCGGGTGTCGACCGAGAAGCCCGATGTGTACCCGGATTGCGATTCGGTCGGGGTCGAGGTCTTCCATATCAAGCAGGCCTGAGCGGTCCTGCCGGCGCCCGCTGCAGCGCGCGGGCGCCTAAAGTAAAATGTTGCCCCTTCGCGCCGCGCCGGCCATTCCATCCGGCGGGCGCCACGCAACAGGATGCTCCATGAGCCACTCGAACAATTTCTATCGCCTCGAGACGAGGCTGCAATCGCAAACCGGCAAGGCCATCGGCGACTTCGGCATGATCGAGGACGGCGACACCGTGCTGGTCTGCATGAGTGGCGGCAAGGACTCGTACACCATGCTGTCGGTCCTGATGGCGCTGCAGAAGCGCGCCCCGATCCGGTTCAAGCTGATCGCGATGAACCTGGACCAGAAACAGCCCGGCTTCCCGGAACACATCCTGCCGGAGTACCTGAAGTCGGTCGGCGTCGAATATGTGATCGTCGAGGCGGACACCTACTCGATCGTCAAGGAGAAGGTGCCCGAGGGCAAGACCACCTGCTCGCTATGCTCGCGCCTGCGCCGCGGCGTGATCTACCGCACCGCCAAGGAACTGGGCGCCAACAAGATCGCGCTGGGCCACCACCGCGACGATATCGTCAACACCTTCTTCCTGAACATGTTCTTCGGCGGCAAGATGAAGGCGATGCCGCCCAAGCTGGCCACCGACGACGGCGCGCATATCGTGATCCGGCCGCTGGCGTACTGCTCGGAGAAGGACATCGCGTCGTACGCGCGTGCGATGGAGTTCCCGATCATCCCGTGCAACCTGTGCGGGTCGCAGGAAAACCTGCAGCGCAAGAAGGTCAGCGAGATGCTGCAGGAGTGGGAGCGCCAGAACCCGGGCCGCATCGACAATATCTTCTCGGCGCTGCGCAACGTGGTGCCGTCGCACTTGGCGGATACCGAGCTGTTCCCGTTCACCGGGCTGGCCACCGGCCTGGCCAAGGTCGACGAGGCCTCCCTGTTCGGCGAAACCACGTTCCAGCAGCAGCCGCTGACGTTTGCCGGCAGCGTGGACCAGAACCGCATGGAGTTCGTGCGCTTCGAGCGCGCGCCGGCGGCTGCCGAGGCACCGGCCGAGCAGGCCGGCACGTAATAGGACTGCCGACAGCGTAAGCTTGCCGGCGGTTTGCTCCCCTCTCCCGCAAGCGGGAGAGGGGGCAAGCAATCGGTCTTCAATCCTCCTAGTTCGCCGCCGCCGACTGCACCGGCGGACTCGCCTTCTCGCGCATCAGCGCATGCGTATCGTCGATCCACTTCTGGAAGCGATCCTGCGCGTGCGCCTTCTGTTGCGGCGTGGTCAGGTTGGCGATGGCCACCGTGAGCGCGATGCCGGCGCTGTTGCCGGCCTCGTGGCTGGCGGCGTGCCGGGCGGGCGGGTTCTGCCAGTATTCGCGGAAGCGGCGCAGCAGGTCGATCACCTGCGCCTTGGGCGGCTGCGTGGCTTGCACGAAGCGCACCATCTTGAGCCATTCCTGCTGGCGCGCCACGCGCTCGGCATAGCGCGACTCGGCGTTCTGCACCACCGGCCCCACCTTGACGCGGATCGCCTTCTCCTGCTCGGGCGAGAAGCCGCCGTAGACCAGGCGGGCGTACTCCATCACCTTGTCGAAGCGCGCTTCCTCGCGCTCGGCCGGGTCCGGGTTGAGGAACTTCTTGCGGTACTTGGCGTTGCCCTCGGCAAACTTCTTTTCCATGCGCGCGATCTGCTCGGGCGTGAGCGTGAGCAGCAGGTCGGCCATGTCGGGCATGGCCTGCTCAAACGAGCGGCGCGCCAGTTCCTGCGAGGCGTCCTGGAAGTGCGCGACCATCGCCGGCGTGACCGGCTGGCGCACGTCCGCCTTGGCTTGCTGCAGCAGGTTGGCGATTTCGGGCAGCTGCGCCTTGCGGTGCCAGGCGAAGAAGCGCGCGATCGCCTCGCGCGTGAGCGGCTCCTGGGCCGCGGTGACGTCGACATAATTGTCGATCCACCAGTACGCCAGCCGGTCGCCCTGCTGGTAACCCAGCTTCATGGCGCTGCAGGCGCACAGCGCCGCGGCGCCGAGAATCACCAAAATACGCCGCGCCCAGCAATTGTGAAATTCGGAAACCACGGTCCGTTGCGCAGAAAGCGCCATGTTAAAATCGGCGCGCATTGGAACCGGCCCCGCCCGAAGCCCGCAAGCCAAGTCCTGGCAAGGGTTTGCGGGGAGATGCGCAGGCCTGGCGGCAGGCTTTTGCGAGGCCCGGCGGCGCAGTTTGCCAAACACCGGACGAAACACCCGGCCGGCGTTTTCCAGAATATTTTCGGACACACTCACTTAGGGGTCTCCTTGTGAATATCGTCATTCTCGCCGCGGGCATGGGCAAGCGGATGTATTCCGATTTGCCCAAGGTGCTGCACCCGGTAGCCGGGCGGCCCATGCTCGCGCATGTCCTGGATACGGCCCGTGCGCTGTCGCCGTCGCGGCTGGTGGTCGTGGTCGGCCACGGCGCCGCGCGCGTGCGCGAGGCGGTGGCCGCTGACGATGTCGCTTTCGCCGAGCAAGCCCAGCAACTGGGCACGGGCCATGCGGTGATGCAGGCACTTCCCTTGTTGGACGACAACCAGCCTACGTTGGTTCTCTACGGTGACGTGCCGCTCACCAGCGCGGCGACGCTGCAGGCACTGGTGGCCGAGGCCGGCGCGCGGCGCTTTGGCGTGCTCACCGTGGAAATGCCCGACCCCACCGGCTATGGCCGCATCGTCCGCGACGCCGCCGGCAGCATCGTCCGCATCGTCGAGCAAAAGGACGCGACCGAAGCCGAGAAGGCAATCCGCGAAATCAACACCGGCATTATCGTGTGCCCGACCGGCCACCTGCGCAAGTGGCTGTCGACGCTGCGCAACGACAACGCCCAGGGCGAGTACTACCTGACCGACACCGTCGAGCGCGCCGTCGCCGACGGCGTCGAAACGGTTTCGGCGCAGCCGGCGGCGGTCTGGGAGACGCTGGGCGTCAACAGCAAGCTGCAGCTGGCCGAGGTCGAGCGCATCCACCAGGGCAACCAGGCCCGGCGCCTGCTCGAAGCCGGCGTGACGCTGCTGGACCCGGCCCGCATCGACGTGCGCGGCGAGCTGACCTGCGGGCGCGATGTCACCATCGACATCGGCTGCGTGTTCGAGGGCCGCGTGCACCTGGAAGACGGCGTGCGCATCGGCGCGCATTGCGTGGTCCGCAACAGCACCATCGGCGCCGGCGCGCAGCTGCATCCGTTCTGCCATATCGACGAGGCCAGGGTCGGGCCCGCGGGCCGCATCGGGCCGTACGCGCGCCTGCGCCCCGGCACCGAGCTGGGCGAGGACGTGCATATCGGCAACTTCGTCGAGGTCAAGAATGCACAGGTGGCGGCACACAGCAAGGCCAATCACCTGGCTTATGTGGGCGACGCCACGGTGGGATCGCGCGTCAATATTGGCGCGGGTACCATCACCTGCAACTATGACGGGGTGAACAAGCACCGCACCGTGATCGAGGACGATGTCTTCATCGGCTCCGACACGCAGCTGGTGGCGCCGGTGACGGTGCGCCGCGGCGCCACGCTGGGCGCCGGCACCACGCTCACCAAGGAGGCCCCGGCCGACAAGCTGACATTGTCGCGGGCCAAGCAGCTGACCATCGACGCCTGGCAGCGTCCGGTCAAGCAGCCGAAGCAGTAAGCACCAGGCGCCGCCTGCACCGGGCGGCGCCTCAGGATTCATACCGGCGCCAGTGCCCTGACGGCAGGCGCCAGCAAACGGGGGTTCAGCATGTGTGGCATCGTCGGCGCGGTTTCCACGCGCAACATCGTTCCGGTCCTGATCGAAGGGCTGCGCCGCCTGGAGTATCGCGGCTATGACTCGTGCGGCGTCGCCGTCGTGCGCGACGATGCGGTCGAGCGCGCGCGCACCGTGTCGCGCGTCGCCGACCTCGACGCGCAGACGCAGGCGTCCGGCCTGTCCGGCTTCACCGGCGTGGCGCATACGCGCTGGGCCACGCACGGCAAGCCCGATACCGTCAACGCCCACCCGCACCTGTCGGGCGAGACCATCGCGCTGGTGCACAACGGCATCATCGAGAACTACGAGCCGCTGCGCGAAGAGCTGCGCGCGGTCGGCTACGGCTTCGAGTCGCAGACCGATACCGAGGTGGTCGCCCACCTGATCCACCAGGCCTACAGCTATCCCAGCAGCGCCACCCGCGGCGACCTGTTCGCGTCGGTGCGCGCGGTCACCAAGCGCCTGCACGGCGCCTACGCGATCGCGGTGTTTGCCAAGGACCAGCCGGGCCGCGTGGTCGGCGCGCGCGCCGGCTCGCCGCTGGTGGTGGCGCTGGGCGAGAACGAGTCCTTCCTGGCGTCCGACGCGCTCGCCGTTGCCGGCACCGCCAACCGCATCATCTACCTGGAAGAGGGCGACGTGGTCGAGATCACGCTGGACGGCGTGACCATCCATGACGTCGACGACCATCCGGTCGAGCGCGAAGCGCGCGTGGTCGAAGCCCACGCCGCCTCGGTGGACCTGGGCCCGTACCGCCACTTCATGCAGAAGGAAATCTTCGAGCAGCCGCGCGCGCTGGGCGACACCCTCGAAGGGGTCGAAGGCCTGTCGCCGGACCTGTTCGGCGACAACGCCGCCGAGGTCTTCGCCGGCATCGACAGCGTGCTGATCCTGGCCTGCGGCACCAGCTACTACTCCGGCTGCACCGCCAAGTACTGGCTCGAAAGCATCGCCAGGATCCCGACCCAGGTCGAGGTCGCCAGCGAATACCGCTACCGCGACACCGTGCCCAACCCGCGCGCGCTGGTGGTGGTGATCTCGCAATCCGGCGAGACCGCCGACACCATGGCCGCGCTGCGCCATGCGCGCGCGCTCGGCCACATCCATACGCTCGCGGTATGCAACGTCGCCACCAGCGCGATGGTGCGCGAGACCGAGCTGCGCTTCCTCACGCGCGCCGGCACCGAGATCGGCGTGGCCTCGACCAAGGCCTTCACCACGCAGCTGGCAGCGCTCTACATGCTGACGCTGTCGCTGGCCAAGACCCGCGGCCTGCTGACCGACGAGGCCGAGGCCCGCGCCCTGACCAACCTGCGCCACCTGCCGGCCGCGCTGCACGGCGTGCTGGCGCTGGAGCCGCAGATCATCGCCTGGTCGGAAGACTTTGCCCGCCGCGAGAACGCACTGTTCCTCGGCCGCGGCCTGCACTACCCGATCGCGCTGGAGGGTGCGCTCAAGCTCAAGGAAATCTCGTATATCCACGCCGAGGCCTATCCGGCCGGCGAGCTCAAGCACGGCCCGCTGGCGCTGGTCACCGAAGCCATGCCGGTGGTCACCGTCGCGCCCAACGACGCGCTGCTGGAAAAGCTCAAGTCCAACATCCAGGAAGTGCGCGCCCGCGGCGGCCGCCTCTACGTGTTTGCCGACAGCGATACGCAGATCCAGTCGTCCGACGGCATCCAGGTGATCCGCATGCCCGAGCACTACGGCGACCTCTCGCCGATCCTGCATGTGGTGCCGCTGCAGCTGCTGGCGTACCACACCGCCTGCGCGCGCGGCACTGACGTGGACAAGCCGCGCAACCTGGCGAAGTCGGTGACGGTGGAGTAAGGCGAGCGATGCCGGCGCGGCGCCGGCTGCAAGCTGCAAAGAGGCCCTGCGGGGCCTCTTTTCCGTTGGATCGCGGCCGCGCTGCCGCTATGCCACCGTCAGCAGGAACGGCCGTGGTGGCTGCAGGCGGAGCGCTACGCAATACGCCGGGCTTACGCCGGCCCGGCTTCGGCGCCGGTCTGCGCCACCGCTTCATGCACCAGTGCCGCGAACACGCGCATGGCCGGCGACGGCGTGCGCCCGGCCAGCGTCACGATGCCGTATTGCGCCCTTAGCGCGGCAGGCGGGTGCATCGGCAGGGCCACGGCCAGGCGCTGTGCGCAGGCTTCGGCCATCATCGCCACCGGCACCAGCGCCACGGCATCGACCGCCAGCAGCAGCGCGCGCAGCGCATGCATGTCGTTGCAGGTGACCGTCATCAGCCCGGGCTCGTCTTCGGGCAGCGGGCCGCTGCCGCCGCTGGCCTCGTGCAGGGCCTGGCGGAAGAAGCGCACGATATGCGGCGGCAAGCGGGTTCCGGCCACCGGATAGGCACGCAGGTCGGCCAGGGTGACCCGGCGCTGCCGTGTCAGCGGATGGCCGCTGCGCACGAAGAAGGCCGTTTCCAGTGCCGGCAGCCGGTCGATCTGCAGGTGCGCCAGTTCCGCCAGGCTGCGGCTTTCGCCGACAAAGATGTCGAGCTGTTCGGCTTCGAGCGAACGCCGCATGGCGGACGTGTCGGCGGTCTCGAGGTCGATGCGCAGCCGCGGATAGCGGCGCACCAGCGCCTCCAGCACCGGGTCCAGCAGGAACGAGGCCGCAAACGGCCCGAAGCCGGCGCGGATCGTGCCGATTTCCACGTCCTCCAGCAATTGCAGGTCGCGCCGCAGCTCGCGCTGTTCGCGCAGCATGCGGCGCGCGCGCGCCAGCGCCAGCATGCCGGCGGCGGTCGGGCGCACCTTGCCATAGCTGCGGTCGATCAGCGTGCCCAGCTCGGATTCCAGCGCCTGGATGCTGCGCGTCAGCGCCGGCTGCGACAGGTGCAGCGCGGCCGCGGCACGCGCGAAGCTGCCTTGCTCGACCAGCGTGACGAAGTGATGCAGCTGCCTCAGGCCCATGAATTAATTATTTGCGCATCAAAAACTGAAAAATATTGCATTGGACGTAAGTTCTCAAGCCCACTAAGGTTGTCCTCCAAAACCAAAACCATCTGGAGACAACATGAACCGACGCACATGGCTGACGCTGGCGACTGGCGGCCTGGCCGCCGCGCTTGCGCTCGGCGTGGCCCTGCCGGCCGCGGCGCAGGCCTATCCCGCCAAGCCGATCCGCATCGTCGTGCCCTATGTGGCCGGCGGCGGCACCGACACCATCGCCCGCGCCATGGGCGAAAAGCTGAGCAAGCGGCTGGGCCAGCCGGTGGTGGTCGACAACAAGGCCGGCGCTTCCGGCATCATCGGCACCGATGCCGTGGCCAAGGCCGCGCCCGATGGCTACACGCTGCTGATGACGCTGACGCAGTCGGTGCTGACCAACCAGTTCCTGTTCCAGAAGCTGCCTTACGACCCGCGCAAGGACCTGAGCATGATCAGCGTGCTGGCCGACGCGCAGCTGGTGCTGGTGACCCATCCGTCGGTGCCGGCGCGCACCGTGCGCGAGCTGGGCGAATACGCGCGCAGCCGGCCGGGCAAGCTCAGCTATGCGTCGTGGGGCGTGGGTTCGCTGTCGCACCTGAGCGGCGCCTACTACAGCAAGCTGGTGCACGGCCAGGCCACGCACGTGCCCTACAAGGGCGAAGCGCCGATGCTGCAGGACCTGCTCGGCGGGCAGGTGCAGTTTGGCTTCGCCAGCATCCTGACCGCCAAGCCCTATATCCAGAGCGGCAAGCTCAAGGCGCTGGCGGTGACCGGCGCGCAGCGCAGCAGCGCGTTGCCCGACATGCCCACCTTCGCCGAAGCCGGCATGCAGGACAGCGCCTTCAAGACCGTCGGCTGGATCGGGCTGGTGGCGCCGGTAGGCGTGCCCGCACCGATCCTGGCGAGGCTGGAAGGCGAGGTGCGCGCGATCCTGCAGACCCCTGAGATGCAGGAGCGCATGGTCACGCTGGGGCTGCGCACCGTCGGCAGTTCGCCGGCCGAAGCGCAGGCGCTCTATGCGCGCGACTGGCCCGTGCTGAAGACGCTGGTGGCGGATTCGGGCGCGAAGCTGGATTGAACTTCACCGGTGCGAAGGGCCCATGGCGGGCGCCGCGGCCAATGCCGCGCGCCCGCTTTTTTTATCGCCGCGATGTCGTGCAGGGCGCTTTCGAAAACCGAATAAAAACCATTGGCATTCGCATCCGCAAGCAGTCGGCGAAATAGCGATCCGTGCGCCATGAATGCCGCGCGCGCGGACTGCATTGCTTGATGTCCGCTTAGGCAGCACTACCATGAAGTCACGGCGGCTGATTTGCCGTGGCGTTGCTGTGGTCGCGCAATAGCGACATCGCGTGTCCCTGTCACAGGGGCGTTGGGGGCTGCCATGAAGACTGACAAGAAGGTAATCCAGTTGCTGAACACGCAGCTGCGGCATGAGCTGACCGCCATCAACCAGTATTTCCTGCATGCCCGCATGTACCGGCACTGGGGGTTGCGCGCGCTGGGCAAGCATGAGTACGACGAATCGATCGAGGAGATGAAGCACGCCGACAAGCTGATCGAACGGATCCTGCTGCTCGACGGCTTGCCCAACCTGCAGGACCTCGACAAGCTGCTGGTCGGCGAGAACACCGAGGAGATGCTCGGCTGCGACCTGAAGCTTGAACTGGTGTCGCAGGCCAGCTGCAAGGATGCGATCAAGTATTTCGAATCGGTCAGCGATTATGTCTCGCGCCAGCTGGTGGTCGATATCCTCGAAGACACCGAGGAACATATCGACTGGCTCGAGGCGCAGCTGGAGCTGGTGCGCAAGGTCGGATCGCAGAACTACATCCAGTCGGCCATGGGCGAGATCGAGGACTGAGCCGGCGCGGCGTTTGCGCGCGGTCTCCTGCAAAGATTTCCATTTCCCGCTACACTGCGGCCCGCAGCACGTCGCGCCGCTCCGGCGCGAGGTCAGCGGCGGGGTGGCAGAGTGGTTATGCAACGGCCTGCAAAGCCGTGTACGACGGTTCGATTCCGGATCCCCGCCTCCATCTTCCCGGCCGGGCGCATCGCGCCCGGCGCCATCGCGCATGCGCGCGCGATCGCTTCTACGTCCTCTTCGCTGTCCTTTTTTTCACGCGCCTGTCATCGGCCTGCGCCATGACTGCGCCCGGCCGTGCCGCGCGTGCCCTGACCGTATGCCGCATGGGTTTCGGACACCCGCTTATCCCCAATAGATCAACGACAGCGAATCGGGTAATGTTGCCCGACAGGCCGCTGGCCTGCATGCAACCCGTGCCGCCAGTTGGCGGCACCGCCATGTCCGGGCTTCCATGGCGTTTCCCCTAGCGAGGCAGTGTGACAAAGAGAGGCTCCAGATGATGAAAGACCTGCGCATCCGCGTGGCCGTGGCGACGGACGCAGCGGCCGTGGCAGAGGTGCTGGAACGGTGCGGGCTGCCGGTGGACGGCGTGCCGCGCCTGCTCGAACATTTCCACGTTGCCATCCTTGGCGCGCAGATCATCGGCTGCGCCGCCGGCGAGCGCTGCGGCGACACCGTGGTGATCCGTTCCGTGGCCGTGCTGCCCGAACACCGCGACCAGGGCGTGGCCACCCATGTGGTGCGTGCCGCGCTGATGCGCGCCCGCGCCAACGGCGCGCGGCGCGCGGTGCTGCTGGCCTCGAGCTGCCCCAGCTACTTCGCGCGCTATGGCTTTACGCTGGTGCCGGCCGCGAAGCTGCCGCCCGAGGTCATGGCATCGAGCGAATTCCACCGCGCCGCGGACACGCCGCCGCTGTGCATGTGGTGCGAGCTGAGCTGATCCCCTGCAAGCCGATGGCGAGCTTCTATGCTCGCCTCAGTGAACACCGTCGCAGCGGCTGATCTCCACCGTCACGTGCACCAGTTCCTCGTGCACCGACAGCGCCTCGCGCACGCGCTGCGGCGTCAGCGCGGCATCATGCGTGACCAGGCAGACGATGCAGGCAAAGTGCTGCCGGCCCACGCGCCACACATGCAGGTCTGACACGCGGGTGCCTTCATCGCCGTGATCCAGGCCGGCCAGCACCTCGCGCACTTCGTCGACCACCGGGTGGTCCATCTCGCGGTCCAGCAGCACCGTACCGGTCTGGCGCAGCAGGCCGATGGCCCAGCGGCCGACCAGCACCGCGCCCACCAGTCCCATCACCGGGTCCAGCCAGTTCCAGCCCAGCCACCAGCCGCCCGCGAGCGCGACGATCGCCAGCACTGAGGTCGCGGCATCGGCCAGCACGTGCACATAGGCGGCGCGCAGGTTGAGGTCATGGTGGTGGTGATGATCATGGCCGTGATGGTGACCGTGATGGTGACCGTGGTGATGGCCATGGTCGTGTCCATGGTCGTGGCCATGCGCATGGCCGCCGAGGATCAGCGCGCAGCCGAGGTTGACCAGCAGCCCCAGCGCGGTCACGCCCATCGCCTCGCGATAGTGGATGGCCTGCGGCGCGAACAGCCGCTCGACCGATCCCGCCGCCATCAACGCGGCAATGCCCAGCAGGAATACCGCGCTGGCAAAGCCCGCCAGCACTTCGATCTTCCAGGTGCCGAAGGCAAAGCGCCAGTCGCCGGCGTAGCGCCGCGCGGCGGCGTAGGCGAAGGCGGACAGGCCGATGGCGAGCGCGTGCGAACTCATGTGCCAGCCATCGGCCAGCAGCGCCATCGAGTTGAACCAGAGCCCGGCGGCAATCTCCGCCACCATGGTGATGGCGGTGATCACCATGACCAGGCGCGTGCCGCGTTCGGCGGCGCGGTTGCCCGCGTCGAAGGCGTGGGTGTGGGTCCAGGCGGACAGGTCTTGGCTATGCATGGGGAAAACGTGCGTTGCGCTTGAGTTCTGGGTGAGTCGTCTGGCACGGGGCCGGGCAGGCCCAAGGGTAGCAGAGACCCGTGCGCATGCCGCGGCATCCCCCGATGGCATCAGGGGCGGGTGCCATGGCGCAGGTGTGCCTTATGCACAACAAGATGCCCGTGATAGTGGTAAGGAATCTTTTCTTTCGCTTACATACATTCATGAATGGATGTATGATTCGGCGAAAAAATTCACGTCCCCGTCATATCTTTGTTGACCGTACCGAGATGAGCTATCGCTTTATTGCCACATGTCTTGCCGCCTGGGTCGGCGTTTGCGCCACCGCCGGCTGGCTGGTCGAGCGTCTCTGGAGCTGAGCGCCGGCCTGGCAGCGGACCGGTCGCGGCCTGGTCTTTTCCGCGCCGTCGCCGGTCCGCCACCTTCCACCTCAAGCCGCCTGCCGCGCCTGCGCCAGGCTGTCAAAGAACTGCCACAACTGCGGCGCATCGCCGGTGGCCACGTTGAAGCGGATCCACGGCGAGTCGGTTTCGTCCGGCTCGAAATACGATCCGGGCGCCAGCCAGATGCCATGCTCCAGCGCCAGCGTGGCGAGGCCGTTGCCCAGCAGCGGGCCGCCGCGGCGCCTGGCCAGCCAGCGCGCCTGCACCGCCTCGTTCAGGCGCGCCCACGCGAACATCCCGCCTTCCGGGCGCAGCAGCACCTCCAGCCCATGGGCTTCCATCTTTTCCGTGACGCGGTCCTGCTGCGCGCGCAGCCGCTCGGACAATGCCGCCACATGGCGACCGTAGTGGCCGCTGGTCAGCACCGAATACACCAGCCGCTCCGTCACCTCCGATGAGGTCAGGCCGACCGCCATCTTGGTGCGCGCGAAGGCCTTGGCCAGGTCCGGGCTGGCCGCCAGGTAGCCGACCCGCAGCGACGGCGTGATGGTCTTGGAAAAGCCGTTGACATAGACCACCTGCGACAGCCCGTCCATGGCCGCCAGCATCGGCGAGCCGGCCGGCGCCAGTTCGCGGTAGATATCGTCCTCGACCACCAGCAGCCGGTGCTGCTCCGCCAGCTGCAGCACGCGGAAGGCGTTCATGCTGGTCAGGCTGGCGCCGGTCGGGTTCTGCAGCACGGTGTTGACGAACAGCGCGCGCGGCGCGTGGGTGCGCAGCGCATCCTCCAGCGCGTCGGTGTCCAGCCCCGCCGCCGTGCGCGGCACGCCCACCACGCGCAGCCCGGCCAGGCGCAGGATCTGCAGCAGGTTGCAGTAGCAGGGCGATTCCACCAGCACGGTATCGCCGGCGCGCAGCAGCGTGCGCACCACCAGGTCCAGCGCCTGCGTCGCGCCCTGGGTCAGCACCACCTGCTGCGCCTGCAGCGGGATGCCGTACTGGCCCAGGCCCGCGGCGATGTGCTCGCGCAGCGGCGCAAAGCCATAGGGATGGCCGTAGCCCGACAGCTGCGCCGCCGGCACGCGGGCCGAGGCGCGCATGGCCTGGTGCAGGCCTTCCTCGTTGAGCCAGTCACCCGGCAGCCAGCCCGCGCCGGCCTTGATCGGTACCGAATGGTCGGCAAAGACGTCCGACAGCAGCCAGGCCGCGTTCAGTCCCGGCGCCTCCCATTGCGGCGCGCGCGCATGCCCGGGGGGCGCGTGGCGGTGCGCCACGGTGTAGCCCGAGCCCGGCCGCGCGGCCAGGTAGCCGAGCGCGGTGAGCCGCCCGTAGGCCTCGGCCACGGTGAAGGTGCTGACGTGGTGGTGTTGCGCAAAGCGCCGCACCGACGGCAGCGCCGCGCCGGCCCGCAGCGCGCGCTGCTCCACCAGCGCGGCGATGCCGGCGACGATCTGCTCGGTCAGGGTGTCGCCGTCGCGGCGGCTGCGGGTCAGGTTCAGGGTCAGCATCGGGCACTCGGGCGGGCGTGAACCTGTACAGTTTAGCGGCTGCCGGCATGCGCGCGGCCGATGGCGTTCCATCACCCGAACATTGCCGCAGTGCAGCGTCGCATGCCATGTGGCTGGAGGGGCGGCTGGCGAAGGAAGCGTCCGGGACTGGCATCGGCTCGCCGCTTGCCTGTACGGTTTGGCGTGCTCAAACTGTACGGTAAGGCGCGCTTGTCCGGACTGTATATTTTGTCGGCCAGTCGGCGCCGGTAGAGTGGCCCTCATCGTCGCCGCCGTGCTCAGGGCGGCGCCGCCAACCGACCCGATTTCCCCCAAGGAGAACGTATGGACGCCGCCAAGACCGTGATTCCCGATCTCGATGCGCTGTGGATGCCCTTCACCGCCAACCGCCAGTACAAGGCGGCGCCGCGCCTGCTGGCGTCGGCCAGCGGCATGTACTACACCACCCACGACGGCCGCCAGATCCTGGACGGTTGCGCCGGCCTGTGGTGCGTGGCGGCCGGCCACTGCCGCAAGGAAATCGCCGAAGCGGTGGCGCGCCAGGCGGCCACGCTGGACTATGCGCCGCCGTTCCAGATGGGCCATCCGCTGTCGTTCGAGGCCGCCACCAAGGTGGCGGCGATCATGCCGCAGGGGCTGGACCGCATCTTCTTCACCAACTCAGGCTCGGAGTCGGTCGACACCGCGCTGAAGATCGCGCTGGCGTATCACCGCGCGCGCGGCGAAGGCCAGCGCACGCGCTTTATCGGCCGCGAGCGCGGCTACCACGGCGTCGGCTTCGGCGGCATGGCGGTGGGCGGCATCGGGCCGAACCGCAAGGCCTTCTCGGCCAACCTGATGCCCGGCACCGACCACCTGCCGGCCACCTTCAACCTCGCCGAGGCCGCCTTTTCCAGGGGCCAGCCGCAATGGGGCGCGCATCTTGCCGACGAACTGGAGCGCATCCTCGCGCTGCATGACCCGGCCAACGTCGCCGCGGTGATCGTCGAGCCGCTGGCGGGCTCCGCCGGCGTGCTGGTGCCGCCGGTCGGCTACCTCGAAAAGCTGCGCGAGATCACCAGCCGCCACGGCATCCTGCTGATCTTCGATGAAGTGATCACCGCCTTCGGCCGCCTCGGCGCGGCCACCGCGGCCGAACGCTTCAAGGTGACGCCGGACCTGATCACCATGGCCAAGGCGATCAACAACGCCGCGGTGCCGATGGGCGCCGTCGCCGTGCGCCGCGAGGTGCATGACGCCGTGGTCAATTCGGCCGCGCCGGGAACCATCGAGCTGCTGCACGGCTATACCTACTCGGGCCACCCGCTTGCGGCGGCGGCGACGATCGCCACGCTGGACCTGTACCAGCGCGAAAACCTGTTCGGCCGCGCCGCCGAACTGGCGCCGGTATTCGAGGCCGCGGCGCATGGTGTACGCGGCGCGCCGCACGTGAAAGACATCCGCAACTACGGGCTGGTGGCGGGCATCGAGCTGGAATCGCGTCCCGGCCAGCCGGGTGCGCGCGCCTACGAGGCCTTCCTCAAGTGCCTGGAGCTGGGCGTGCTGGTGCGCTACACCGGCGACATCCTGGCGTTCTCGCCGCCGCTGATCATTTCGGAAGCGCAGATCGGCCAGCTGTTCGATACGGTGAAGCAGGCGCTGCAGGACATCAAGTAAGGGACATCAAGCAAGCGGCCCGCGCCGCCTCCCATTGCCGCCGGGCCCGCGGGCCCGGCCTCCCTGATTGCACGCCGGGGCGCGCTGTGTTGCGCGCCGCGGCCATCGAAGGAAACCCCAAGTGAGCATCGCAGAAAACCGGCAACTGGCCGAAATCCACCATTTCATCGGCGGCACCGTGCGCCGCGCCGGCGGCCAGCGCCAGGCGGATGTGTTCAACCCCGCCACCGGCGCAGTGTCCGCGCGCGTGGCGCTGGGCACCGCGCAGGACGTGGCCGATGCCGTCGCCGCCGCCAAGGCCGCCTTCCCGGCGTGGGCGGATACGCCGCCGCTGCGCCGCGCGCGCATCCTGTTCAAGTTCAAGGAGTTGCTGGACCAGCACCACGACGACCTCGCCGCGCTGATCACGCGCGAGCACGGCAAGGTGTTCTCCGATGCCAAGGGCGAGGTCACGCGCGGCATCGAGGTGGTGGAGTTTGCCTGCGGCATCCCCAACCTGCTCAAGACCGATTTCACCGACAACATCGGCGGCGGCATCGACAACTGGAACCTGCGCCAGCCGCTGGGCGTGGTGGCCGGCATCACCCCCTTCAACTTCCCGGTGATGGTGCCGATGTGGATGTTCCCGGTGGCGCTGGCGTGCGGCAATACCTTCGTGCTCAAGCCGTCCGAGCGCGATCCGTCGCCGAGCCTGCTGATCGCCGATCTGCTGCGCCAGGCCGGCCTGCCCGACGGTGTGTTCAACGTGGTGCAGGGCGACAAGGAAGCGGTCGACGCGCTGCTGGCGCACCCGGACGTGCAGGCGCTGTCGTTCGTCGGCTCGACTCCGATCGCCGAATACATCTATACCGAAGGGACGAAACACGGCAAGCGCGTGCAGGCATTGGGCGGCGCCAAGAACCACCTGGTGGTGATGCCCGACGCGGATCTCGACCAGGCCGTCGATGCACTGATCGGCGCCGCCTATGGTTCGGCCGGCGAGCGCTGCATGGCGATCTCGGTGGCGGTGGCGGTCGGCGAGGTGGCCGACCAGCTGGTGCCGCGGCTGGCCGAACGCGCCCGCGCGCTGAAGATCCGCAACGGCATGGACGCCGATGCCGAGATGGGCCCGCTGGTGACCGGCGCGCACAAGGCCAAGGTCGAAGGCTACATCGCCAAAGGCGTGGAAGAGGGCGCGACGCTGGTGACCGATGGCCGCGGCCACCAGGTCGACGGCCACGAGAATGGCTTCTACGTCGGCGGCACGCTGTTCGACCACGTGAAGCCCGACATGACGATCTACAAGGAAGAGATCTTCGGCCCGGTGCTGTCGGTGGTGCGCGTGCATGACTTTGCCGAGGCGGTGGCGCTGATCAACGCGCACGAGTATGGCAACGGCGTGTCTTGCTACACCAGCGACGGCGGCATCGCGCGCGCGTTCGCGCGGCAGATCCAGGTGGGCATGGTCGGCATCAACGTGCCGATCCCGGTGCCGATGGCGTGGCATTCGTTCGGCGGCTGGAAGCGCTCGCTGTTCGGTGACCACCATGCCTATGGCGAAGAGGGCGTGCGCTTCTACACGCGCTACAAGAGCGTGATGCAGCGCTGGCCGGACTCGATCGCCAAGGGCGCCGAGTTCACCATGCCGGTGGCGAAGTAAGCGCCGGGGCCCGGGGCATGAAGGTCAACCGCATCGTTGCCAACATCGGCACCGCCGACCCCGGCCAGGCCCGCGTGTTCTACCAGGACGTGCTGGGCCTGGAGCTGCTGATGGACCACGGCTGGATCCGCACCTACGGCAGCGATGCCGCGGCGCGGACCCAGGTCAGCTTTGCCGTGGAAGGCGGCAACGGCACGCCGGTGCCGGCGCTGTCGATCGAAGTCGACGATGTCGACGAAGCCCACCGCCGCATGGTGGCCGCCGGCTTTGCGGTGGAATACGGCCCGGCCGACGAGCCGTGGGGTGTGCGGCGCTTCTTTGTGCGCGATCCGTTCGGACAGCTGGTCAATATCCTCGCGCACGCCTGAGGGCGGGCCTTGTCTGCCATCAGTGCCGGCCTGGGCCGGCTTTCCTATCATTCCTGCAACGTGCTGGCCGCGCGCAAGTGATGTATGCGCCCGGCCAGCGGCGTACACTAGCGCCCTTTTTTCCGGGCCCGCGCGTTGCCGCCGCGGCCCGGCCATTGTTGCAGGGAGTCTGAATGAGCTTGTTCCGCACCAAGGACATCGACGCGATGCTGGCCGTCGCGCGCGATGACGGCCTGAAAAAAGTGCTGGGTCCGGTCGACCTGGTGCTGATGGGCATCGGCGCCATCATCGGCACCGGCATCTTCGTGCTGACCGGCACCGGCGCGCTGACCGCCGGGCCGGCGCTGACGGTGTCGTTCGTGATCGCGGCGCTGGCGTGCGGGTTTGCCGCGCTGTGCTACGCGGAGTTCGCCTCGGCGATCCCGGTATCGGGCTCGATCTATACCTACAGCTATGCCACGCTGGGCGAGATCGTCGCATGGATGATCGGCTGGGACCTGCTGCTCGAATACGGGCTGGCGACGTCGGCGGTGTCGGTGGGCTGGTCGGGCTATTTCCAGTCGCTGATGGCGGGCTTCGGCATGAAGCTGCCGGCGGCGCTGAGCGCGGCGCCGGGCTCGGTGCCGGGCGTGCACACCGTGCTGAACCTGCCGGCGTGCCTGATCATGCTGGCCATCACCTGGGTGGTGTCCTACGGCGTGCGCGAGTCCGCGCGCGTCAACAACCTGATGGTGGCAGTGAAGATCGGCGTGGTGCTGCTGTTTATCGCGGTGGGCGTGTGGCACGTGCAGCCGGCCAACTGGCAGCCGTTCGCACCGTTCGGCTTTGCCGGCATCTTCAATGCGGCGGCGCTGGTGTTCTTCGCCTTCATCGGCTTCGATGCCGTGACCTCGGCCGCGGAAGAAGTGCGCAACCCGCGCCGCGACCTGCCGATCGGCATCATCGGCTCGCTCGCGGTGTGCACGGTGCTGTATGTGGTGGTGGCGGCGATCATGACCGGCATCGTGCCGTTCGCGAAGTTCGCCGGCGTCGACCACCCGGTCTCGCTGGCGCTGCAGTTTGCCGGGCAGAACTGGGTGGCGGGCTTTGTCGACCTGGGCGCGATCCTGGGCATGACCACGGTGATCCTGGTGATGACCTACGGCCAGACCCGCGTGATCTTCGCCATGTCGCGCGACGGGTTGCTGCCCGAGCGGCTGTCGTCGGTGCATCCGGTCCATGCCACGCCGTATTTCGCCACCTGGACCGTCGGTGTGGTGTTTGCCGCGATTGCCGCCTTTGTGCCGCTGAAGGTGCTGGCGGAGCTGATCAATATCGGCACGCTGGCCGCCTTTACGCTGATCTCGGTCGCGGTGCTGGTGCTGCGCAAGACCCGGCCCGAGCTGCCGCGCGCGTTCCGCTGCCCGGGCGTGCCGGTGGTGCCGCTGCTGTCGATCGGCTTCTGCCTGTTTCTGATGGCACACCTGCAGGCGCTGACCTGGGCCGCCTTCCTGGTGTGGCTGGCGCTGGGGCTGGTGATCTACTTTGCCTATGCGCGGCGCAATGCCGTGCTGCATAACCACGGCGGCTGACCGGTGGCGCAGCGTCAGCGCGCGCCGCGCTCCGCTGCCGCCTTCATGAACGCCACCGCGCGCGGCTCGTTGGCATAGGCGGCGTTGATGCGGATCCACGCCGAGGTCTCGCCGCCCGGGCGGAAGTAGTTGCCGGGCGCCAGCGTCACGCCGAATTCCTCGCCCAGCGTCACCAGTTCGCGCGAATCCTCGATGCCGGGCGGGCGTGCCCACAGGAAGTTGCCGCCAGAGGGCTGGCAGAACACCTCCCAGCCGTTGCCGTGCAACTGGCGCACCGCGTTGGCGACGGCTTCGCGCACGCGCAGCCGCAGCCGTTCCACGTATTTGCGGTAGCCGCCGCGCTCCAGCAGCGCCGCGGTCACCGCCTCGGCAAAGTGCGAGCCGGCCACGCTGGTCAGCACCTTCACATCGACCAGGTCCTTGACCAGCGCCTTGTCGGCCACCAGGTAGCCGATCCGCAGCGACGCCGACACCGTCTTGGAAAAGCCGCCGATGTAGATCACGTGCTCGAGCTGGTCCAGCGTCGCCAGCCGGTCGGTGAAGTGGGTCTGGAAGTCCGAGAAGATATCGTCCTCGACGAAGCGGAAGCCATGCCGGCGCGCCAGCTCCAGCAGCCGGAACGCCACCGGCGGCGCCAGCGTCGAGCCGGTCGGGTTCTGCAGCACGCTGTTGGTGAAGAACAGCTTGGGCTTGTGCTGGCGCAGCAGCGCTTCGGTGGCGTCGGGGTCGGGGCCGTCGGGCGTGTGCGGCACGCCCACCAGCTGCACGCCGTGCAGCCGCAGCAGGCCGAACAGGTTGTAGTAGCCGGGGTCTTCGACGAACACCGTGTCGCCCGGCTTGAGCAGGTGCCGCACCACCAGGTCCAGCGCCTGGCTGGCGCCGGTGGTGATCAGCACCTGCGGCAGTTCCGCGGCGATGCCGAGCTGGCGCACGCGCAGCAACACCTGGCGGCGCAGTTCCGGATGGCCCATCGGGGTGGCGTAGTGGATCACGCTGTCGATCTCGTTGCGCGAGATCGCGCGGATCGCCTGCGTCAGGCCTTCCACGTCGCGCCAGTTCTCGGGGACGAAGCCGCCCGCGAGCTTCAGCGTGCCGCTGGGATGGTTGAACTGCTCGAGGATATGGTCGGACAGGTCCTCGGCCAGGCTGGGGTCCGACCAGCCGCGCGCCGAGCGCCCCGCCAGCGGACTGTCCGCCACATAGAAGCCCGAGCCCTGGCGCGAATCGAGCAGCCCCTGCGACACCAGCCGGTCATAGGCCTCGATCACCGGGAAGCGGCTGATGCCGTTCTCCGCGGCCAGCTGCCGGATCGACGGCAGCCGCGCACCGGGGCGTGCCTCGCGGTTGCCGATCCACGCCTTCACGCCCTCGACGATCTGCTCGGTCAGCGGAATTCCGGTGGAAGCATCTAAGATGAGTTTCATGAGCGGAGCTGCCGGGGAGGGCTGGCGAGGGCGCAACTGTCAGGAAAAACTACTGAACAGTTCATCGAAAACTGTTCACAACTGTACATGGGATTGTAGTGAGGGATGCGAATAATGGAAGCGTGGCGGAGGAAGGCGCCGGCATCCGCGTCCAGCAGAGCCCGGCACCCGAGATGACCGCCGGGCTGACAAGGAGTGCAACATGCGCGAACTACGGACTTTCGAACTGGACCAACCCGGACTGCCGGTAAGCTGGCGCGCCGGTTACGGGCAGACGGTCTGCGCGGTGGCGGGCAAGCTGTGGGTGACGGTGGAAGGCAATCCCAACGATATCTGGCTGGCGCCGGGCGACGAACTGGCGCTGCCGGAGGGCTACCGCGTGTGGCTATCGGGCGACGGCGCCGGGTCGCGCTTCACGCTGGCACAGGTGCCGGCGCCGTGGTCGCTGCGGCGCCTGCTGGCCTGGCTGCGCGCGCTGCGCCATCGGGTGGACGAGCACAGCACCGATGCATTCGGCGAGTGCCCGCGGATCTGGGCCTGAGCAGCGCCCGCTTCCTGCCGGAACAGGCCACCTGCGGGTGGCCTTTTGCTTGGCGGTGGCGCCTACTCTATAAGGACGGAGCGAGGCGGCGCTCGGGGTTCCGCCCCATTGCTTTACGTTAACGTCAACGTCATATAATCGATCGGCCCCGGATCCCGGGGCAACAGCCCGCGCGCTTGCCGCCAAGCCGGCACAGAACGGCACAATGCGGCACAGAACGGCACCAGACAGCATGACGGCGCACGCCGCGGTGGCAGCGAAACACCAGAGACGGTGGAGACAATGACCGACCTTTCCGATGTCCATGATGTGCGCCGCGGTGCGCCCCAGCCCAAGCCGGCGGTGCCGGGCACCGGCCCGGCCAACAAGGTGCGCTTCGTCACGGCGGCGTCGCTGTTCGACGGCCACGATGCCTCGATCAACATCATGCGCCGCATCCTGCAGTCGCACGGCTGCGAGGTGGTCCACCTTGGCCACAACCGGTCGGTCGAGGAGATCGTCACCGCGGCGCTGCAGGAAGACGCGCAGGGCATTGCCATCTCCAGCTACCAGGGCGGCCATGTCGAGTACTTCAAGTACATGGTCGACCTGCTGCGCGAACGGGGCGGCGAACACGTGCAGGTCTTCGGCGGCGGCGGCGGCGTGATCGTGCCCGACGAGATCCGCGAGCTGCAGGCCTATGGCGTGGCCCGGATCTACAGCCCCGAGGACGGCCAGCGCATGGGCCTGGCCGGCATGATTGCCGACATGGTGCAGCGCTGCGACATCGACCTGTCGCGCTACGCGCCCACCTCGCTCGACCCCGTCGCCGCCGGCGACCGCCGCGCGCTGGCGCAACTGATCACCGCGCTCGAAAACGGCAAGGCCGATGCGGCGCTGGTGGCGGCGATGCATGCGCAGGCGCAGCAGGCATCGATTCCCGTGCTCGGCATCACCGGCACCGGCGGCGCCGGCAAGTCGTCGCTGACCGACGAGCTGATCCGCCGCTTCCGGCTGGACCAGCAGGATGCGCTGTCGATCGCCGTGATCTCGATCGACCCGTCGCGGCGCAAGTCGGGCGGCGCGCTGCTGGGCGACCGCATCCGCATGAACGCGATCAACCACCCCAACATCTTCATGCGCTCGATGGCGACGCGCGAGGCCGGCTCCGAGATCTCGCAGGCGCTGCCGGACGCGATCGCCGCGTGCAAGGTGGCGGGCTTCGACCTGGTGATCGTCGAGACTTCCGGCATCGGCCAGGGCGACGCCGCGATCGTGCCGCACGTGGACCTGTCGTTGTACGTAATGACGCCCGAGTTCGGCGCGGCGAGCCAGCTCGAGAAGATCGACATGCTCGACTTCGCCGACTTCGTCGCCATCAACAAGTTCGACCGCAAGGGCGCGCAGGATGCCTGGCGCGACGTGGCCAAGCAGGTGCAGCGCAACCGCGAGCAATGGCACGGCAGGCCCGAGGACATGCCGGTGTACGGCACCCAGGCCTCGCGCTTCAATGACGACGGCGTCACCATGCTGTACCAGGGCCTGCGCGAGGCGCTGGCCGGACATGGCCTGAAGGTGAAGGCGGGTACGCTGCCGGTGCTCACGGGCCGCATCTCCACCGGCCAGAACGTGATCGTGCCGCCGGCGCGCAGCCGCTACCTGGCCGAGCTGGCCGACACCGTGCGCGCCTACCACCGCCGCGTGGCCGAGCAGAGCCGCATTGCGCGCGAGCGCCAGCAGCTGCGCGAATCGAGCCGCATGCTGCAGGCGGTGCAGGGCCAGGGCGATGTCGGCGCCGCGCTCGATGCACTCGCAGCGGAACGCGACAGCGCGCTCGGCCAGGTCGAACGCAAATTGCTTGCGATGTGGCCGCAGATGCGCGAGGCCTACAGCGGCGACGAATACGTGGTGAAGATCCGCGACAAGGAGATCCGCACCGGGCTGGTCACCACCACGCTGTCGGGCACCAAGGTGCGCAAGGTGGTGCTGCCGCGCTTCGAGGACGACGGCGAGGTGCTGAAGTGGCTGATGCGCGAGAACGTGCCCGGCAGCTTCCCGTACACCGCCGGCGTGTTCGCCTTCAAGCGCGAAAACGAAGACCCGACGCGCATGTTCGCCGGCGAGGGCGATGCCTTCCGCACCAACCGGCGCTTCAAGCTGGTATCCGAGGGCATGGACGCCAAGCGCCTGTCGACCGCATTCGATTCGGTCACGCTGTACGGCGAAGACCCGCACGTGCGCCCCGACATCTACGGCAAGGTGGGCAACTCGGGCGTGTCGATCGCCACGCTCGACGACCTGAAGGTGCTGTACGACGGCTTCGACCTGACCAGCCCGAGCACGTCGGTGTCGATGACCATCAACGGCCCGGCGCCGACCATCCTGGCGATGTTCATGAACACCGCCATCGACCAGCAGCTCGACAAGTTCCGCGCCGACAACGGCCGCGACCCCACCGCCGACGAAGAGGCCAAGATCCGCGCCTGGGTGCTGCAGAACGTGCGCGGCACGGTGCAGGCCGATATCCTGAAGGAAGACCAGGGCCAGAACACCTGCATCTTCTCCACCGAGTTCTCGCTCAAGGTGATGGGCGATATCCAGGAGTACTTCGTCCACCACCAGGTGCGCAACTTCTACTCGGTGTCGATCTCCGGCTACCACATCGCCGAGGCCGGCGCGAACCCGATCTCGCAGCTCGCCTTCACGCTGTCCAACGGCTTCACCTATGTCGAGGCCTACCTGGCGCGCGGCATGCACATCGACGACTTCGCGCCCAACCTGTCGTTCTTCTTCTCCAACGGCATGGATCCGGAGTACAGCGTGCTGGGTCGCGTCGCGCGCCGCATCTGGGCCGTGACCATGCGCGACAAATACGGCGCCAACGAGCGCAGCCAGAAGCTGAAGTACCACATCCAGACCTCGGGCCGCTCGCTGCATGCGCAGGAGATCGACTTCAACGATATCCGCACCACGCTGCAGGCGCTGATCGCGATCTACGACAACTGCAACTCGCTGCACACCAATGCCTACGACGAGGCCATCACCACGCCCACCGGCGAATCCGTGCGCCGCGCGCTGGCGATCCAGCTGATCATCAACCGCGAGTGGGGCGTTGCCAGGTGCGAGAACCCCAACCAGGGCAGCTTCCTGATCGAGGAGCTGACCGACCTGGTGGAAGAAGCGGTGCTGCAGGAGTTCGAGCGCATCGCCGAGCGCGGCGGCGTGCTGGGCGCGATGGAGACCGGCTACCAGCGCGGCAAGATCCAGGAGGAATCGCTCTACTACGAGCAGCTCAAGCACGATGGCACGCTGCCGCTGATCGGCGTGAACACCTTCCGCAATCCGGACGGCGACCCGGTCCCGCAGAAGCTGGAACTGGCGCGCTCCAGCGAGGCCGAGAAGCAGAGCCAGCTCGACCGCCTGCAGGCGTTCCAGCAGGCGCATGCCGATGAAGCCCCGGCGATGCTGCAGCGGCTGCGCCAGGCCGTGATCGACAACCAGAACGTGTTCGCGGTGCTGATGGACGCGGTGCGGGTCTGCTCGCTGGGGCAGATCACGCATGCGCTGTTCGAGGTCGGCGGGCAGTATCGCCGCAATATGTAGACCCGCCGGCACCGCGCAGAAAGCGTGCCCGATTACCGCGCAGGGCGGCCGCAGTGACGAGCCGCCCTGCGTTACACTCGAAGGCTGCGCCGGCGGCCGCGCCGCGGCTATCGTATTCCAGACAACGCAAGCCCGAAACCATGGACACCCAGTACAGCCCGAACAACATCTTTGCCAAGATCCTGCGCGGCGAAATGCCGTGCATCAAGGTGTACGAGGACGACGACACCATCGCCTTCATGGACATCATGCCGCAGGCCGACGGCCATACGCTGGTGGTGCCCAAGGAAGCCGCGGTCAATCTGTTCGACCTGTCGGAGCGCGGCGCCCAGGCCGCCATTGTCGCCACGCAGCGCGTGGCGCGCGCGGTGCGCGCGGCCTTCAGCCCCGACGGCATCTCGATCGGCCAGTTCAACGGCGCGGCGGCGGGCCAGACCGTGCCGCACATCCATTTCCATATCGTGCCGCGCTACAACGACCAGGCGCTGCGCGGCCACGCGCGCGACATGCAGGAGCCGGAAGTGCTCAAGGGCCATGCCGAACGCATCATCGCCGCGCTGCGCGAGCAGGGCGTCTGAGGCCCCGCATCCAGGCATTCAACCAAGCAAGCAGAGGAAGACAAGATGGCAATCAAGACGGTAGGCATCGTGGGTGCCGGCACCATGGGCAACGGCATTGCCCAGGCCTGCGCAGTAGTGGGCCTGAAGGTGGTGATGGTCGATATCAGCGACGCCGCGGTGCAGAAGGGCGTGGCCACGGTGTCGGGCAGCCTGGACCGGCTGATCAAGAAGGAAAAGCTGACCGAGGCGCAGAAGGCCGACGCGCTGGCGCGCATCCAGGGCAGCACCGCGTATGACGACCTCAAGGCCGCCGACATCGTGATCGAGGCCGCCACCGAGAACTACGACCTCAAGGTCAGGATCCTCAAGCAGATCGACGGCATCGTCGGCGACAACGTGATCATCGCGTCGAACACCTCGTCGATCTCGATCACCAAGCTGGCCGCCGTGACCTCGCGCGCCGACCGCTTTATCGGCATGCACTTCTTCAACCCGGTGCCGGTGATGGCGCTGGTCGAACTGATCCGCGGCCTGCAGACCAGCGACGCCACCCACGCCGCCGTCGAAGCGCTGGCGAGGGACCTGGGCAAGTATCCGATCACGGTCAAGAACAGCCCGGGCTTCGTCGTCAACCGCATCCTGTGCCCGATGATCAATGAAGCCTTCTGCGTGCTGGGCGAAGGCCTGGCCTCGCCGGAAGAAATCGACGAAGGCATGAAGCTGGGCTGCAACCACCCGATCGGGCCGCTGGCGCTGGCCGACATGATCGGCCTGGACACCATGCTGGCGGTGATGGAGGTGCTGTACGCCGAATTCGCCGATCCGAAGTACCGTCCGGCGATGCTGATGCGCGAGATGGTGGCGGCGGGCTACCTGGGGCGCAAGACGGGGCGTGGGGTGTACGTGTACAGCAAGTAAGTCGGGACCTGGACCCGCCCCGCTAGCGGGCGGGTCTTGCCTGAGCGAGGCCGGCGGCTGGACTTTGAGTCAGCGCCGGCCTTTTACGTTGCTGGCGCCGATGGCGTATCGGAACGCCACATTCCATAACAATCCTGTCGGTTGATTCGGTTAGTCTATTGCACTGGCATTGCGCAGGGGCCTGATTGAAACTTTTCGGGATCGTGCGAACAAGGAATTTGTAGAAGACCTCAGTCTATGACTACTGGCGAACTGATTCTGTACACCACCGAGGATGGAGGGACTCGGATCCGGCTGCGGGCGAGCGCCTGGCCGCGGACGCTGAGGATGTCGCGGCGCTGGAACGGCTAGAGCAGCAGCTTGACCCTACCGTGGTCAAGAAACGGTGACCATCGCCTCCTTCCCCGGCTCGCCGTAATCCCGCTTACACCGCGTTATATGCCGAAACACTCCGCCGCATCTGGTAACAGGAATGCGCGGTAGAGTGCACCCATTCCGTTTACGACAACACCGCATCATGGCTCATCCGGTTCTCTTTGCAGCGCTGCTCGCCGGCGTCATGTCCCTGCTGGCGGCGCGTTCGGCGATGGCGCATGTGGATGTGGGGGTGCATATCGGCGCACCGGTCTATGCCGCGCCGGCGCCGGTCTATGTGGCGCCGCCGCCGCCCGTGGTGTACGCGCCGCGCTATCACGGCTGGCATGGCGACCGCTATTGGGACGGCCGGCGCTGGTATGGGCGGCACGAATGGCGCGGCCGGCATCACCATTACCGGCACCATCATCATCACCGTCACCACCACCGGCATCATCACTACCGTCACCATGGGCGCCACGGGCACCACGGGCACGGCCATTGAGTGCTGGCGGTTTTCTCCCCTCTCCCGCTCGCGGGAGAGGGGCCGGGGGTGAGGGCAGGCGGCGGCATACCGCCGGTCTGACTTCATGGAGAAGGCTGGCCCTCACCCAGCCCTTATATGAACACCGCCCCGGTTGCAAGGTTTTGGAACCAGCTTGACGTCGCAGGATGGGGCTGCTGCCTTATATCCGGCCTGGAGCGAGTACTTGTTCTCGCGGGCCACAATGGAAGCTGCTGAGAACCGTCCTCAATCTCTCGCCACGGGCTTGTAAGCCGCTTGGGTTGGGGCAGGTTTGGGTTCCCACGGTCCTACCTGTTTCGTCATTGCTGTTTCTTGCCTGTGCAGCCGTGAAGGTTAATCAAGCGCTGGTTAAGGGAAGGTGATGCCCCCCGGCTCAGGCCGGGCGCAAGCTCACATGTCCGGGATCGTATTGGCGCCCATGGGCCATTAATGCCCAGGCTGTCCGGGCGATCTTGTTGGCCAGCGCCACGACCACCACGTTCTTGGGGCGCCGCTGCAGCATGGACAGTGCCCAGGCCGGCGGATGTTTGGTGCGCGTGAGCATCGTGCGTCCGGCGTTGACCAACTGTCGTCGCACGTAAGCGTCGCCGCGCTTGCTGATGTGACCGAGCCGTACGTTGCCGCCCGTGCCGGTCTGCGCGGGAACCAGTCCCAGGCTTGCAGCGAAGGCTCTGCCTGAGCGGAAGGCCTGGGCACAGCCCATGGTCGCGACCAAGGCGGTGGCGGTAATGGGGCCGACGCCGGGAATCTTCTCCACGATCTGCGCGGCCGGATCAGACCTCAGCCATTCCTGGAGGTCACGCTCAACCAGTTGGATCTGTTCGTCGAGTTCGCGCAGCGCACAGACCTGCCGCTCCAGCGCGCGCATCAACAAGGGCGGTACGACCTGAGCGACCTCAGCCCAGCGCTGGCGCAGCTCGGCCCGGAAGGCCAGCCGCCCCGTGCGGAAGTGCAGGCCATATTCGCCCAGCAGCCCGCGCATCTGGTTGCTCTGCCGGGTGCGCGTCTTGACCAGCCCGTCCCGTATACGATGCAACGAGAGCACAGCCTGCTGCGCTTCGGTCTTGACCGACACGACCGGCATGTCGGGTTGCCGGGCTGCAGTCCAGATGGCTCGGGCGTCCGCCGCGTCGTTCTTGTTCGTACGCACGAAGGCGCGTACGTAACCCGGGTTGAGCAACACCACTTCGTGGCCAAGGCTCTGGATCTTGCGCGCCCACCAGTGGGCACCGCCACAGGCCTCCAGTGCGATCTGCCCAGGCTGGCAATTGGACAGGAATTCGATGAGCGCGGTGCGGCTGAATCGCCGGTTCTGGGGCTTCCCCGTAATGGGGTCTATCCAGTACATCTGGAACACTGTCTTTGCAATGTCCAGCCCATATGTCATAGCATTCATTTGGGCTCTCCTCGACCTTGAGTGTTGGATCGAACTTTCACTCTGGCACATCGATGCCGTCGGTCAAGCGAGAGCCCCTTTGTTTTCTAGGCCGCGGCCTGGCTTGGCGGTAGATGGGCGGTGTTCATTCCATCTCTCCCGCAAGCGGGAGAGGGAGCACGCAACGGTTAGTGGAAGACCGTGGTGCTGTTGCCAATTGCGGTGGGCAACCGGTTGCAATGCTCAGCGCAACAGCACCAACCGCGGCACCGCGTCGGCGCCGCTCCAGACCACGGCGTTCTGCTGGTAGGCCTGGCCCAGGGCCCGCGCCTCGGCCAGCGGCAGCCCGGGCACCAGGAAGCTCGGTTCGGCCGGCCAGCCATTATCGGGATGCGCGCCGGCGGCCTCGATCGCGCGCCAGCCCAGCGCGCTCAGATCCTGCGCCAGGGCCTGTTGCCGGCGCGCGTTGGCGGCGTCGTCGCAGCGCTGGCTGAACGGGTTGGCCGCGGTGAGGAAGGCGCTGCAGTCCACCCCCAGCGCGCGGTGCAGCGCCGCCAGTGCGGCGCTGGGCTGGTCGATGCGCAAGGTCATCGGCGTGTCGCCCAGCACCCGGTAGTGCGTTTCGCGATACGCGCGCAGGGTCTCGGCGTCGATGGCGCTGGCCACGCTACTCCCCGTACTGGCGCAGTCCCTCGAGGTCGAGCACCTCGATCACGCCATAGTCCACCCGCACCAGACCCTGCTGTTCCAGCACCTTGAGCGCCTGGTTGGCGCGCTGCCGAGAGATGCCGGCGAGCAGGCCGATTTCTTCTTGCGAAATCTCCAGCGTCTTGCCGATGCCGGGATACAGGTGCTCGTTGAACAGTGACGACACCGCTCGCGCCACGCGCGAATCGATGTCGAGCAGCCGTTCATATTCCACCGCCGCAATGAACTGCCCCAGGCGCTCGTTGAACTGCGTCAGCAGGAAGCGCGTGAACGGCAGGCTGGTATCCAGCAACCACTGAAAAGTGTCGCGCGGCAGGAAGGCGATGGTCGAGCGGCGCAGCGCCATCACGTCGTACTTGCGGATCTCCGACTTCAGCACCGCGCCTTCGCCGAACCAGCCGCCGGTGGGCACGCCGGTGAAGGTCACCGACTTGCCCGACGGCGATACCGTGGTGATCTTGACGATCCCTTCGAGCACGCCCATCCAGTGCTCGGCCTTGTCGCCCTTGTGGCAGACGTAGTCGCCCTGGCTGTACTCGTGCACGAACATGGCGCGGCGCACGCGCTCGCGCTGTGCCGGACTCAGGTCTGCTGCCCACACGCAGCGGTCGACAAAATCGTTCAGCATGGCCTCGCGAAAGCTCCGGTAGGGATTAACCCGGAATTGTCACCGGCGTGACAACCGGGGGTGTTGGCATGGGCTATCGTACGATCACAACGGAACCGCGGGTGCCACCAAGGGCACGCCGGGAAGGCAGAAGACGCTTCTCCCGGCCCCTGAAGACAAGGCACAGACGGGCTTGATGCAATGCGGCAGATGCCGCCGGGCAAAGCAAGCCAAGTATAACGACCGGACCGGCGCTTGACACCGGGCGTGGACCCCCACGCCGGAGGGACAGGAGACAGCGATGCAGGAATCGTCGGCGACGACCTTTCCGCGATGGCTGCTGGCGCACGCCCAGCAGCGGCCGGACCATCCGGCCTACCGCGAAAAGGATCTCGGCATCTGGCAGACATACAGCTGGGCCCAGGCGGCACAGCAGGTGAGGGCGCTGGCATGTGGCCTGGCCGCGCTCGGTTTCAAGCGCGGCATGAACCTGGCAGTGGTGGGCGACAACCGTCCGCGCCTGTACTGGGCCATGACCGCGGCACAGGCGTTGGGCGGCGTGCCGGTGCCGCTGTACCAGGACGCCATCGCCAACGAGATGGTGTACGTGCTCAACGATGCGGAGATCGAGTTCGCCATCGTCGAGGACCAGGAGCAGGTCGACAAGCTGCTCGAGGTCGAAGCGCAGCTGGCCGAGTCCGGCCGCGCCGTGCGCCACGTCATCTTCGAAGATCCGCGCGGCCTGCTCGACTACGACCATCCGTCGCTGATGTCGTACGAGCGCCTGCAAGAGCTGGGGCGCGAATTCGACCAGGCCCACCCGGGCTTCTATGACGAGGCCATCGCCGCCGGTCAGCCCGACGACACCGCGATCATCCTCTATACCTCGGGCACCACCGGCAAGCCCAAGGGCGTATGCCATTCGCACCATGGCCTGATCGGCTCGGCGCGCAACGGCTGCGCCTTCGACAAGCTCAGCGCCGACGACGATGTGCTGTCGTACCTGCCGATGGCGTGGGTCGGCGACAACCTGTTCTCGTATGCACAGGCGATGGTGGCGGGCTTCACCGTGAACTGCCCCGAGTCGCGCGAAACGGTGATGACCGACCTGCGCGAGATCGGCCCGACCTATTACTTCGCGCCACCGCGGATTTATGAAGGCCTGCTGACGCAGGTGATGATCCGCATGGAGGATGCCGGCTGGATCAAGCGCAAGCTGTTCCACTGGGCCATGGACGTGGCGCGCCGCTGCGGCACCGCCATCCTCGACGGCCAGCCGGTATCGCTCGCCGAGCGCGCACGCTATGCGCTGGGCGAAGCGCTGGTCTACGGCCCGCTGCGCAACGTGCTGGGCATGAGCCGCATCCGCGTGGCCTATACCGCGGGCGAGGCGATCGGCCCGGACCTGTTCCGCTTCTACCGCTCGATCGGCGTGAACCTGAAGCAGTTCTACGGCCAGACCGAGACCTGTGCCTATGTGTGCCTGCAGCCCGACGGCAAGGTCAAGTTCGATTCGGTGGGGCCGGCCGCGCCGGGCATGGAAATCCGCATCGCCGACAACGGCGAGGTGCTGGTGCGCGGCGTGGGCCTGCTCAAGTCCTACTACAAGCGCGACGACGCCACCCGCGAGGCCATCAACGACGAGGGCTACTTCATGACCGGCGACGCCGGCGTGATCGACGCCGACGGCCACCTGAAGATCATCGACCGCGCCAAGGACGTCGGCAAGCTCGCCGATGGCTCGATGTTCGCGCCCAAGTACATCGAGAACAAGCTCAAGTTCTTCCCGTACATCAAGGAGGCGGTGGCGTTCGGCAACGGCCGCGACCGGGTCTGCGCCTTTATCAACATCGACTTCGAGGCGGTGGGCAACTGGGCCGAGCGCCGCCACCTGCCATACGCGGGCTACGTCGACCTGGCCGCGCAGCCGGACGTGCTGGAGATGATCGGCGAGTGCGTGAACCAGGTGAATGCGGACCTTGCCAACGACCCGATGCTGGCGGGGTCGCAGATTGCGCGCTTCCTGGTGCTGCACAAGGAGCTGGACCCGGACGACGATGAGCTGACCCGCACGCGCAAGGTGCGGCGCGGCTTTATCGCGGAGAAGTACGGGGTGCTGGTCGACGCGCTCTATGCGGGCAAGTCGGAGCAGTTCATCGAGACGCGCGTCAAGTTTGAAGACGGGCGCGAGGGCAGCGTGTCGGCCACGCTGAAGCTGGTCGATGCCAGGCGGCTGCCGGTAGCGGCGCGCGCGGCATAAGAGCACAGGTGGAGGCAGCAACATGACACAAGTGGCCTGGCAAGGCGCCGGCAAGCGCGATTGGAGCGCGGCGGCACGCACCGATGCGAGCGGCGCCGGCGGTGGTGGTGCGATGGCGCCGGCAGGACCGCTGCCCCCGGCGGGGCTGGCGGATGACAGCGGCGTGCATCCCGGCACGCGCCATGCGCAGCGCACCGGCGCGCAGGCGCGCACCGGCGGCGAGGTGATCCTGGACCTGCAGCACATCTCGCTGTCGTTCGGCGGGGTCAAGGCGCTAACCGATATCTCGTTCGACGTGTGCGAGCACGAGGTGCGCGCCATCATCGGCCCGAACGGCGCCGGCAAGAGTTCGATGCTGAACGTGATCAACGGCGTCTACCACCCGCAGCAGGGACGCATCGTGTTCCGCGGCGAGGAGCGCAAGCAGATGCACCCGACCGCCGCGGCGCGCCAGGGCATCGCGCGCACGTTCCAGAACATCGCCTTGTTCAAGGGCATGACGGTGCTGGACAACATCATGACCGGACGCAACACGCAGTTCCGCACCTCCTGGTTCGCGCACGCGCTGTGGTGGGGCCCCGCGCGCAATGAAGAGATGCGCCACCGGCAGAAGGTGGAGGAGGTGATCGACTTCCTCGAGATCCAGTCGATCCGCAAGACGCCGGTCGGGCGCCTGCCGTACGGGCTGCAGAAGCGCGTCGAGCTGGCGCGAGCGCTGGCGGCCGAGCCATCGATGCTGCTGCTCGACGAGCCCATGGCCGGCATGAACGTGGAAGAGAAGCAGGACATGTGCCGCTTCATCCTCGATGTGAACCGGCAGTTCGGCACCACCATCGTGCTGATCGAGCACGACATGGGCGTGGTGATGGATATCTCGGACCGGGTGGTGGTGCTGGACTACGGCAAGAAGATCGGGGATGGCACGCCGGAAGAGGTCAAGGGCAACCCTGACGTGATCAAGGCGTACCTCGGCACTTCGCATTGAGCGCGGTGTTGCTCCCCTCTCCCGCGCGCGGGAGAGGGGAGCAACACCCGGGCGTGAGCAATGCTGTTTGGTAAGCAAGCAAAGGCAAACCATGACGTTCTTCTTTGAAATCCTGCTCGGCGGCCTGCTGTCGGGACTGATGTACTCGCTGGTGGCGCTGGGCTTCGTGCTGATCTACAAGGCCTCGGGCGTGTTCAACTTTGCCCAGGGCGCGATGGTCTACTTTGCCGCGCTGGCGGTGGTGGGGCTGATGGACAAGGGCATGCCGATGTGGGCGGCGGTGATCGGCGCCTTCGTGGTGATGATCCTGGTCGGCATGAGCACCGAGCGCTTCGTGCTGCGCAAGCTGGTCAACCAGCCGCCGATCACGCTGTTCATGGCAACCATCGGGCTGTCGTTCTTCCTCGAAGGGCTGGGACCGCTATTGTTCGGCAACGAGGTGCGCCCGATCCACCTGGGCATCGTCGACGAGCCGATCGAATCAATCCTGACCAATTTCAACATCGTCATCTCCAAGTTCGACCTTGCCGCCGCCGCCATCGCCGGCGTGCTGGTGGGATCGCTGGCGCTGTTCTTCCAGTACACCAAGGTGGGACGCGCGCTGCGCGCGGTGGCGGACGACCACCAGGCCGCGCTGTCGCTGGGCATCCCGCTGCAGAACATCTGGGCCATCGTGTGGGGCGTGGCGGGTTTCGTCGCGCTGGTGGCGGGCATGCTGTGGGGCTCGCGCAATGGCGTGCAGTTCGCGCTGACGCTGACCGCGCTGAAGGCGCTGCCGGTGCTGATCCTGGGTGGCTTCACCTCGGTGCCCGGCGCCATCGTCGGCGGGCTGATCATAGGCGCGTCGGAGAAGCTGGCCGAAATCTATATCCCGCCGGTGTTCCAGTCGATGTTCGGTGGCAATTTCGGCGGCATCGAAGGGTGGTTCCCGTATGTGTTTGCCTTGCTCTTCCTGCTGGTGCGGCCCGAGGGGCTGTTCGGTGAGAAGCACATCGACCGCGTCTGACCGACTTCGCACAGGAGACTTGCCATGTTTTATCGTGAAGCCGGCCAGTTCAAGACCAGCTACGTCACCGACAGCCAGATCTTCCCGATCCGCCAGGACCGCATCGGCTTTGCCGTGCTGATGGCGGTGGCCTTCGTGGCGATCCCGTTCATCGGTTCGGAATACTGGTTCTCGGCCATCCTGATCCCGTTCCTGATCTTCTCGCTGGCGGCGCTGGGGCTGAATATCCTGACCGGCTATGCCGGCCAGTTGTCGCTGGGCACCGCGGCCTTCATGGCGGTGGGCGCGTACGCGGCCTACAACTTCCAGCTGCGCATCGAAGGCATGCCGGTGCTGCTGACCTTTATCCTGGCGGGCCTGTCGGCGGCGCTGGTGGGGGTGGCGTTCGGGCTGCCGTCGCTGCGCATCAAGGGTTTCTACCTGGCGGTGGCGACACTGGCGGCGCAGTTCTTCGTGGTGTGGGCGCTGACCAAGTTCCCCTGGTTCTCCAACAACAGCTCGTCGGGCGTGATCACGGCGCAGCGGCTGGACCTGTTCGGCTTTGCCATCGACACGCCGGTGAAGAAGTACCTGTTCGTGCTGGCCATCGTCACGGTGCTGGCGCTGGCGGCCAAGAACATGGTGCGCTCGGCGACCGGCCGCGCCTGGATGTCGGTGCGCGACATGGACGTGGCGGCGGAAGTCATCGGCATCCCGCTGATGCGCACCAAGCTGCTGGCGTTCGCGGTCAGCTCGTTCTACTGCGGCGTGGCCGGCGCGCTGTACGCGTTCTGCTACCTGGGCTCGGTGGAGCCGGACGGCTTCTCGCTGGACCTGTCGTTCCGCGTGCTGTTCATGATCATCATCGGCGGCGTGGGCAGCATCCTGGGCTCGTTCCTGGGTGCCGCCTTCATCCTGCTGCTGCCGATCTTCCTGGACAACGTGCTGCCGCCGCTGGCCTCGCTGCTGCACCTGCCCTTTACCAATGCCACCGTGTCGCACATCCAGCTGATGGTGTTCGGCGGGCTGATCATCTTCTTCCTGATCGTGGAGCCGCACGGGCTGGCCCGGCTGTGGCAGATCGCCAAGGAGAAGCTGAGGCTGTGGCCGTTCCCGCACTGACGGAGCGGGGTTCCCGATGTACCTGACTTATCTGGCTTACCGCAGTTCCTGTGTGAAGTACTGAAGCTTACGCATAACGAAACGCTCCACCGAGGGCGAAGGAGACTGTCATGACCAACCTGATCCGCAATGTGCAACGCGCCGCCCTGGTGGTCAGCGCCGCGGCTGCACTGCTGGCGCCGGCGGTGCCGGCACTGGCGCAAAGCAACGAGCAGTTCATCGCGCTGCCGAGCTATCGCGTGGGGCCCTACGGCGCCAACGGGCAGTCCTGGTATGGCGGCTTCATCGACTACCTCAACTACGTCAACCTGAAGGATGGCGGTGTCAACGGCGTCAAGCTGAGCTGGGAAGAGTGCGAGACCGAGTACAACAACGCCAAGGGGGTGGAGTGCTACGAGCGCCTGAAGGCCAAGAACGCCACCACCAAGGGCACCGCGTACCACGCCATGTCGACCGGCATCTCGTATGCGCTGGTCGACAAGACCGCGGCCGACAAGGTGCCGCTGGTGATGATGGGCTACGGCCGCACCGACGCGGTCGACGGCTCGGTGTTCCCGTACGCGTTCCCGCTGGTGACCACGTACCAGATGCAGGTCTCGGCCATCGTCAAGTACCTGGCCAGCAAGAGCGGCGGCTCGCTGGCCGGCAAGAAGATCGTCTACCTGTACCACGACTCGGCCTACGGCAAGGAGCCGATCGTGGCGCTGCAGGCCGAGGCACGGCTGGGCAAGTTCAACCTGGTCGAGATCCCGGTGGCGCACCCGGGCAACGAGCAGGGCGCGCAATGGCTGAAGATCCGCCAGGAGAACCCTGACTACGTGATCTTCTGGGGCTGGGGCGTGATGAACCAGACCGCGCTGAAGGCGGCGCAGAAGGTGGGCTTCTCGCGCGAGAAGATGATCGGCTCCTGGTGGGCGGGCTCCGAGGAAGACACGGTGCCGGCCGGCGATGCCTCCAAGGGCTACATGAGCGCGACCTGGAACGTCGCGGGCAAGAACGTGCCCCTGATCGCCGATATCGAGAAGGTGGTCTACGGCGCCGGCAAGGGCAACATGCAGGACAAGAACAAGGTCGGCTCGGTGCTGTACAACCGCGGCGTGTCGGCGGCGGTGGTGACGGTGGAAGCGGTGCGCGTGGCCCAGGCCAAGTTCGGCAAGGGCAAGCCCATGACCGGCGAGCAAATGCGCTGGGCCTTCGAGAACCTGAACCTGACCAACGCCCGCCTGCAGCAGCTGGGCGCTACCGGCCTGCTGCCGGAGATCAAGACCAGCTGCGAGAACCACGAGGGCTCGGGCAAGGTGAAGATCCAGCAGTGGGACGGCAGCAAGTGGGTGGTGGTGTCGGACTGGATCGAGGGCAACAAGAGCCTGATCCACCCGCTGTTCAAGGCCACCGCGGCGCAGTACGCGAAGGAGAAGGGGATTACGCCGGCGTGCTCGAAGAGCTGATTGCCCTCGACGCCCGACGGTTTGCTCCCCTCTCCCGCTGGCGGGAGAGGGGTGGGGGTGAGGGCGGGCGCTGGCAATAGCGAGGCCATTCACTGCGTGGCAACGCCCGCCCTCACCCCAACCCTCTCCCAGAGGGAGAGGGAGTACACCGACAGCAAGCTGCAAGTCCAACGCAACATCGCCACACCAACCCGACCCGCACCATGAGCCTCCTGTCCGTCAACAATATCGAAGTCATCTACGATCACGTGATCCTGGTGCTCAAGGGCGTTTCGCTCGAAGTGCCGGAGGGCAAGATCGTGGCGCTGCTGGGTGCCAACGGCGCGGGCAAGACCACCACGCTCAAGGCCATCTCCAACCTGCTGCAGGCCGAGCGCGGCGATGTCACCAAGGGTTCGATCGAATACCGCGGCGACCGCGTCGACCAGCTGACGCCCAATGACCTGGTGCGTCGCGGCGTGATCCAGGTGATGGAAGGGCGCCACTGCTTCGCCCACCTGACCATCGAGGAGAACCTGCTTACCGGCGCCTACACGCGCGGCCTGTCGCGCGGCCAGACCCGCGACGAGCTGGAAAAGATCTACGAATACTTCCCGCGCCTGAAGACGCGCCGCAAGTCGCAGGCGGGCTACACCTCCGGCGGCGAGCAGCAGATGTGCGCGATCGGCCGGGCCATGATGGCCAAGCCCGCGATGATCCTGCTGGACGAGCCGTCGATGGGGCTGGCGCCGCAGATCGTCGAGGAGATCTTCGAGATCGTGCGCGGGTTGAATTCACGCGAGAACGTCAGCTTCCTGCTGGCCGAGCAGAACACCATGGTGGCGCTGCGCTATGCCGACTACGGCTACATCCTGGAGAACGGCCGCGTGGTGATGGACGGCGACGCCGAGTCGCTGCGCACCAACGAGGACGTCAAGGAGTTCTACCTGGGCGTGGCCGCCAATGACGCCGATGGTCCAGGCCGCAAGTCGTTCCGCGACGTGAAGAGCTACCGCCGCCGCAAGCGCTGGCTCGCCTAGCAAGCGACCGTTCCACCCGGCTTGCCACCACGCGCACCGCAGCGCGGGGCAGGCCGCATCCCATTCCCTGACGCACAGCACCATGCCCGAATACTTCGATCCGCTCGAAACCCGCGCGCCGGAAGTCCGCGAGCGGGCGCTCCTTGCCGCCCTGGCAAGCCAGGTGGCCCATGCGCGCGAGCACGCGCCCTACTTTGCCGAGCTGCTGAGCGGCGTCGATCCGCGCCTGCTGACTTCGCGTGCGGCGCTGGCCGAACTGCCGGTGACGCGCAAGTCGGACCTGAGCGCGCGCCAGCGTGCGCTACCGCCGCTGGGCGGACTCAACGCGACGCCGCTGGGCAAGCTGCGCCACGTGTTCCAGTCACCCGGGCCGATCCACGAGCCCGACGGCCACGAGGCGGACTGGTGGCGCACCGCGCGCGCCATGCACGCCGCGGGCTTTCGCGCCGGCGACCTGGTCTACAACACCTTCTCCTATCACTTCACCCCGGCCGGCATGATGATGGAAAGCGGCGCGCACCGGCTGGGCTGCTGCGTGTTCCCGGCCGGCGTGGGCCAGACCGATTCGCAGGTGCAGGCGCTGGCCAGCCTGCAGCCGGCGGCCTATGCCGGCACGCCGTCGTTCCTCAAGCTGCTGCTCGAGCGCGGCGATGAACTCGGCACGCCCTGCACCAGCCTGGCCAAGGCGCTGGTCTCGGGCGAGGCGCTGCCGCCGTCGCTGCGCAACTGGTTCCAGGCGCGCGGCGTGCGCGTGCAGCAGATGTACGGCACCGCCGATGTCGGCCTGATCGCGTATGAAACCGAAGGCGGCGACGGCTGGGTGGTGGACGAGGGCGTGCTGGTCGAGATCGTCGAACCCGGCGGCTCGCGGCCCATGCCCGAAGGCGAGACCGGCGAAGTGGTGGTGACGGTGCTGGGCAATGGCGACTACCCGCTAATCCGCTTCGGCACCGGCGACCTGTCGGCGGTGGTGGCGGAGTCCTCGCGGCGGCCGAGCCCGTGCGGGCGCACCAATATCCGGCTCAAGGGCTGGCTGGGGCGCGCGGACCAGGCGACCAAGGTCAAGGGCATGTTCGTGCATCCCGGGCAGGTGGCCGACGTGCTGCGGCGCCATCCTGAAATCCGCGCGGCGCGGCTGGTGGTGACGGGCGATCCTGGGGCCGACGTGATGACGCTGCGCTGCGAGGCAACGCGCGAGGATGCCGACCTGCAGCGCGCGGTGGCCGAGTCGCTGCGCGAGGTGATGCGGCTACGAGGTGAGGTGGCGTTCGTCGCGGCGGGGTCGTTGCCGCAGGATGGGAGGTTGATCGAGGATGCGCGCAGCTACGATTGACGGAAGGACTTCGTGGGCACGCCTGCCCTCACCCCAACCCTCTCCCGCAAGCGGGAGAGGGAGTCCACAAGCGGGAGTTGCAAGGCTCGAAGCAATGATGCCGCTGCGGGTTTGCTCCCCTCTCCCGCTTGCGGGAGAGGGGCGGGGGTGAGGGCCGCAGCATCAACGAAGTAAAGACCGTCGACAGGCCATAACCCTCAAGACTCCCGCCCGCCTTCCCCCCGCGTCGGCAACCGCACCATCCACACACTCACCCCCACCGCACACGCCAGCAACGCCGCCGACACCAGCGGCCGCCCGCGCAGCAGCCACGCCGTGGTCCCCATCGACAGCCACATCATCGACAGCGCCAGGCATTTCGCCTTGAACGGGATGCTGCGGTGGCGCTGCCAGTCGCTGACCAGCGGGCCGAAGCGCGGATGCCCCAGCAGCCATTCATGGAAGCGCTGCGAGCCGCGCGCGAAGCAGGCCGCGGCCAGCAGCACGAACGGCGTGGTCGGCAGCACCGGCAGGAAGATGCCGACCACGCCCAGCAGCAGGCACAGCCCGCCCAGTGCCACCCAGACGGCGCGCAGCACGCGCTGGCGGTGGCTCAGCACGGCGTCGGGATCGGGCGAAAGGTCGGGATTGGATGGCGGCAAGGGGCGGACAAAGGGCCGCAACGCGGCCCGGTGAGGGATCGGTCAGCGCGCGATACCCAGCCGCGCCTTGGCGGCATCGTACTCCGCCTTCATGCGCGCGACGATTTCGCCGGCGCCGGGGATGTCGTGGATCTGGCCCACGCCCTGGCCGGCGCCCCAGATATCCTTCCATGCCTTGGCCTTGGAGCTGCCGCTGGAGAAGTCCATCTTGGTCTTGTCGGCCACCGGCAGGTTGTCCGGGTCCAGGCCCGCGTTGCTGATGCTTTCGCGGATGTAGTTGCCGTGCACGCCCGTGAACAGGTTGGTGTAGACGATATCGGCGGCGGCCGAGCTGGTGATCGACTGCTTGTACGACTCCGCCGCATGCGCCTCCTGCGAGGCGATGAAGCGCGTGCCCACGTAGGCAAAGTCGGCGCCCATGGCCTGCGCGGCCAGCACCGCCTCGCCGGTGGCGATCGAGCCCGACAGCGCGATCGGGCCGTCGAAGATCTTGCGTACCTCGCCCACCAGCGCGAACGGCGATAGCATCCCGGCATGGCCGCCGGCGCCCGCCGCGACCAGGATCAGGCCGTCGACGCCGGCCTCGATCGCCTTCTCGGCATGGCGCAGGCTGATCACGTCGTGCAGCACGATGCCGCCGTAGCTGTGCACGGCGTCGATCAGTTCCTTGGGCGGCGCGCGCAGCGAGGTGATGAAGATCGGCACCTGGTGTTCGACGCAGACCTTGACGTCATGCTCCAGGCGCGCGTTGGAGCTGTGGACGATCTGGTTGACCGCGACGGGGCCTACCGGTGCGCCGGGGTTGGCGGCCTTGAACGCGGCCAGTTCCGCCTCGATCCGGGTCAGCCATTCGTCGAGCAGCTCGGCCGGGCGCGCATTGAGCGCCGGGAACGAGCCGACGATGCCGGCCTTGCACTGCGCCAGCACCAGTTCCGGGTAGCTGACGATGAACATGGGCGAGGCAATCACGGGCAGGGCCAGGTTCTGCAGGGCCTGGGGCAGTTGCTTGGCGGCGGGCATGGTGTCTCCTGAACTACGGGCGGGCACGTTGGCGTGCCCTAAATGAACGGTCGTTCGATTATAGGGAGTTTCAGCGCGGGCACGTTAGAAGCCCAAGTCTATGCCGGTCAGGCAGGCGTGTGGCGCGATGCCGCCGGCAGGACCAGCTCGGCCAGCGCGCCGCCGCCGGGGCGGTTGGCCAGCGTCACGCCGCCATGATGCAACGTGGCGACTTCGCGCGCAAAGCACAGGCCCAGGCCGGTGCTCTTGTCCGCACCATGCGGGCGCGGCAGCGAGTAGAAGCGCTCGAACACGCGCGGCAACGCGTAGTCGGGGATGCCGGGCCCCTGGTCGGCCACGGTGATGGCGAGCGCGTCGCCGCGGCGCTCCAGGCCCACCGTGACCGCGGTGTCCGGCGGGGCGAAGTCGATCGCGTTGTCGAGCAGGTTGGCGATAGCCTGGCGCAGCAGGAACGGGTCGCCGGCGACGTGCCCCGTGCCGCCATCGGCAGCGCACTGCAAGGCGACGCCGCGCTGCCGCGCGCGCGGCTCCAGTTCGGCGCACAGCTGCGCCAGCAGCGGCGCCAGCGGCACCGGCTCGCGCACTTCCAGGCGCTGGCGCTGTTCCACCTCGGCCAGCGCCAGCAGCTTGCGGATCATGGTTTCCAGCCGTCCCGACTGGGTCCGGATATTGGCGACGAAGCGCTGGCGGTCCGCCGCCGGCATCTCTTCCTGCAGCAGCTCCGCCGCGCCGCCGATGGCGGCCAGCGGGCTCTTCATCTCGTGGGTCAGCGTATGGATGTAGTGCTCGACATACTGCTTGTCCTCCAGCCGCTCGCGCATGCCCTGCACCGCGCGGCCCAGCTCGGCCAACTCGCCCGCGCCACGCAGCGGCATCTCGGCGCGCTCGCCGGCCGCCACCGCGCGCGCATAGCCGCGCAGCCGGCTCAGTCCGTGCACCAGCCACAGCGTGCAGGCCAGCCCGATCACGCACGCGGTGCCGATCAGCAGGCCGCCGTAGAGCAGGATCTTGTGCTGGCTGCGCGCGATGAACGGCGCCATCGCCGCATTGGGCTTGGCCACGGTCAGCACGCCGATGATGCGGTCGCCATCGCGCACCGGCGCGGCCACGTGCATCACCGTGCTGGCCTCGTCGGCAGGGTCGGATCGCGTGCTGCGCGCGCCGTACTGGCCGCGCAGCGTCAGGTAGACGTCGTTCCAGCGCGAATAGTCGCGGCCGACGTCGGTGCCGGTCGAGTCGAAGCGCACGATGCCGCTGGCATCGGTCACGTAGACGCGGTAGCCGATGCTGTCCTTGTGCAGGCCCGAGACCTCGGCATTGACCGGCACCTCGCGCAGCGCCGCCATATGCCGCGCGAACGCGCCGTCGGCGATGCGGCCGGCCTTGAGGTCGTCGGCGGCCAGCGCGGCCAGCACGTGCGCGGTATCGATGAGCGTGTCTTCCATCGCCTGGCGCACGCCGGGCTTGACCTCCTGCACGAACACGCGCAGCGTCAGCACGGTGGCCAGGCCCACGATCAGGAAGAAGCCGAAGAAGATGCGCAGGCCGATATGCATGGCGCGCGCTCAGGGCTCCAGCGAATAGCCCATGCCGCGATGGGTGCGGATGCGCCCGGCGCCTTGCGGGGACACCTCGCGCAGCTTGGCGCGCAGGGTCTTGATATGGGTGTCGACGGTGCGGTCGCTGGTGTCGAGCGCGCCCGCCCACACCCCGTCCATCAGCTGCGCGCGCGAATAGATGCGGCCCGGATGCGCCACCAGCCACGCCAGCAGCAGGTATTCGTAGCGCGTCAGCGCCAGCCAGTGGCCGTGGTAGGCCAGGCGGGCGCCGTCCGGGTCGTGCGTGAATCCGGCGGCCTGGCCGGGTTTTGCCGGGGCGCCGCCGCCGCGCGCCCGGCGCAGGATGGCGCGCACGCGCGCGGCCAGCTCGCGCGGCGAGAACGGCTTGACCACGTAGTCGTCGGCGCCGATCTCCAGCCCGACGATGCGGTCGATTTCTTCATGGCGCGCGGTCAGGAAGATCACCGGCGCATCGCAGAAGGTGCGCAGCGTGCGGCAGACCTCGAAGCCGCTCAGGTCAGGCAGCCCCACGTCAAGGATCACCAGGTCCGCCGGCGCGGCGCGCAGGCACGCCAGCGCGTCGCCGCCCAGCGTGCAGTGCTCGGCCAGCATGCCGTCGGTGCGCAGCGCATAGAGGATGGTATCGGCGATGGCCTGCTCGTCTTCCACCACCAGGATCCGCGGTTGTTCCATGCCCGGCATTTTAGGTCAGGCGCTGGCCGCCGCGCGCGCCGGCGGCGCCGGTTCCGTGCCGCGCCAGTGGAAATAGATCTGCTCCGCGGCCCAGCGCAGCGGCGGCGAATACAGCATCAGGTCGAACGGCCAGTCGCACTGGAAGCGCTCGAACATCCAGCGCAGCGCGCGCTTGGCGCGAAAGCGCGGCGCGCTGGCGCTGGCCACGGCCTCCGGCGCCGGCCCGCCGCGCAGCAGGTGCGCGGCCACGGCCTGGCCCACCGCTTCGCCATGGGCAAAGGCCTGGTGGATGCCGCCCGCGGTAAGCGGCGACACGATGCCCGCGGCATCGCCGGTCAGGATCACGCCGTCGCGCGCCAGCGGCAACACCGGGCCGCCGCACGGGATCAGTCCCGCGCGCGTCGCCGCCGGCCGCGCCAGCTGCGGCAGGCCGGCGCGGCCGCGCACGTGCGCCAGCAGCCCGTCCAGGTCCGGCGCGCGGCCGCGCCGCGGCAGGTAGCGCAGCGCCAGCCCGGCCTGCACGCCGGCGGGGTTCTGCGCGATCCAGCCGATATAGCCGGGCGCGAAGCGGCGCGTGATGAAGCAGTGCAGCGCGTGCGGCTCGGGCAGCGCCAGTCCCGGGAATTCGTACTCCACGCCATACAGGAAGCTGTGCGCGCGACCCAGTCCCGCACATTGCGCCACGCGCGACTGCGCGCCATCGGCGCCGACCAGATAGCGCGCCAGGCCCACACCGGTGACATGCCAGCCGCCGTGGCGCGGCACGGCGCCGACGAAGGCCTGGCCCAGCCGCAGCTCGACCCGGTGGCGCACCAGCTCCGCCGCCAGCCAGCGCATCAGGCGCGGCGTATCGGTGGTATGGAAGTAGTAGCCGGGCGCGCTCAGGTCAATGCTGCGCAGCCGCGGCGCGTACAGCTTCACCTGCTCGACGCGGTGCACGCAATCGGCCGGGGCCTGGCCCAGCCAGGTCTGCTCGATCGCTTCCTTGACCAGGATGCCGGTGGTGTGCAGCTTGTCGCCCGGATCGGTCTTGCGTTCCAGCACCAGCACGCGCAGGCCGGCGCGCGCGCCGGCCAGGGCGCAGGCGGCGCCGGCGAAGCTGGCGCCGGCGATGACGAGGTCGTAGTCGAAGGAGGGCATGGCGGTTTCCGGAGAGCGAAGGACTCCAGTCTGGCCAGCCGGGGTGAGGGCAATGTGTGGCGGGTGTGAAGCGGCGCGGCGCTGCAAAAAAATGCCCCGCATGCGCGGGGCCATCAATTACCACGAAGACTGATACACACGGCGGGCACCTGCCAATGCCGCAACCGCCCTCGAAGCATAGGCCGCCAATGTGACGGCGCCGTGGCAGCGCGATGAACCGCCCATGACATCACAGCCCGTAGCGCTTGATCTTGTCGTAAAGCGTGGCCTTGCCCACCTGCAGCAGGTCCGCCGCCTGGCTGACCGCGCCGCCGGTGCGCGCCAGCGCGTCGGCGATCACGGCGCGCTCGAAGTGCTCCATGCGCTCGCGCAGCGGCGCGGTCTCGTCGGGGCCGGCCGCCTGCCCACCGGCCTGGCCGCCTTCGGGCACGCCCAGCACCATGCGGTCGGCGGCGTTGCGCAGCTCGCGCACGTTGCCCGGCCACGGGCGCTGGGCCAGCGCCTGGCGCTGCGCCTCGGACAGGATCGGCGCGGGCCGCTGGTAGCGCACCGCCGACACCAGCGAGAAATGCTCGAACAGCGGCACGATGTCCTCGCGCCGCTCGCGCAGCGGCGGCAGCGCGATGGTGACGACATTGAGCCGGTAATACAGGTCTTCGCGGAAGGTGCCCTGCGCCACCAGCGCGTCCATGTCGCCCTTGGCCGCCGCGACGATGCGCACGTCGATCTTCACCGACGCGTTCGACCCCAGCCGCTCCAGCGAGCCTTCCTGCAGCACGCGCAGCAGCTTGACCTGCAGCGCCAGCGGCATGCTTTCGATCTCGTCCAGGAACAGCGTGCCGCCCGAGGCATGCTCGAGCTTGCCGATGCGGCGCTTGCCGGCGCCGGTGAAGGCGCCGGCTTCGTGCCCGAACATCTCGCTCTCGAAGATGGCCTCGGGCACCGCGCCGCAGTTCAGTGCGATAAAGGGCCCGTCGGCGCGCCCGGACAGCGCGTGCAGGCTGCGCGCCACCAGTTCCTTGCCGGTGCCGGTCTCGCCGTTGATCATCACCGGCACGTCGGTGGGCGCGACATTGGCCACCAGCGCGCGCACCTGCTCGATCGCCGGCGAGCGGCCGATGATGCGCGTGCCGGCCGCGGGCCCGGCCAGTTCCCGGCGCAGCGCCTGGTTTTCCAGTTCCAGCGCGCGGCGTTCCAGCGCGCGGCGCACGGTGTCGGTGAGGCGATCGGCGCCAAACGGCTTTTCGATGAAGTCATAGGCGCCTTCGCGCATCGCCTGCACCGCCATGGTGATGTCGCCGTGGCCGGTCACCAGGATGACCGGCACGCCGGGCGCGGCATTGCGGCAGTGCTGCAGCAGGTCCAGCCCGCTGGCGCCGGGCAGGCGCACGTCGGTCACGACAACGCCGGCAAAGGCGCCGTGCAGGTGCGGGATCGCGGCCTCGGCCGAGGGCAGCGCCAGCACGCGGAAGCCGGCCAGTTCCAGGCTTTGCGCGGTGGCCTGCCGCACCAGCGGCTCGTCTTCGACAAACAGGACACGCAGACCGTCTTGCATGGCAGTACTCATGGTGACGCGGAAACCGATGGCGCCGGATCGACGGCGGGCGCGCGCGCCAGCACCAGCGTGAACTGCGCGCCGCCGCCGGGGACGTTGGTGACGCTGAGCTGGCCGCCGAACTCGCGCACGATCGACGACGAGATCGCCAGCCCCAGGCCCAGTCCCTGGCCGGTTTCCTTGGTGGTGAAAAAGGGTTCGAACAGGCGCGGCAGCGCTTCCGGCGCGATGCCGGTGCCGTTGTCGCGCACGACGATGGTGACGGCATGCTCGCCGGCCTGCACGTCCAGGTCGATGCGGCCCTGCGCCGGCGCGGCCGCGGCGATGGCATCGAGCGCATTGCCGAGCAGGTTCAGCAGCACCTGTTCCAGCTTCAGCTCGTCGGCGCGTACTGCCAGGCCCGGCACCGCATCGAGCCCGGTGAGGTCGATCGTGACCGCGCCCAGCCGCGGCGCCAGCAGCGCCAGCACGTGGTCGACCGCCGCGCGCAGCGCCACCGGCCGCTGCACCGGGCGCGCCTTGCCGGCAAACAGCTTGAGCTGGCCGGTGATCTTGCCCATGCGCTCGGTCAGGTCGGCAATCGCCGTCAGGTTGCCCTCGGCCGCGTCAAGCTGGCCGCGCGCCAGCAGCACGCGGGTGTTGTCCGAGAACGTGCGCAGCGCCGCCAGCGGCTGGTTCAGCTCATGCGTGATGCCGGCCGCCATCTGTCCCAGCGCGGCCAGCTTGCTGGCCTGCACCAGCTCGTCCTGGGCCGCGCGCAGTTCGCTTTCGGCGCGGGTGCGCTCGGCCACTTCGTCTTCCAGCTTCTCGTTGATCGCCATCAGGTCAGCGGTGCGGGCCTCGACGCGGCGCTCGAGCTGGTCGTAGGCGGCCTCCAGCAAGCGGCGGCTGTACTGCATGTCGCGCGCGCGCTGGCGGCGCTGGCGCCAGTTGACCAGCAGCAGGCAGATGCAGGCATAGGCCAGCGCCGCGGCCACGGTGGCGTTGCGCGCGTTGGCCAGCACCGGGTCCAGCGGCGCCATCACCTGCATGGTCCAGCCGGCCGGGCCGACGGTGCGGTTCAGTTCCAGGTAGCGTTCGGCGCGTTCGGCCCCATCCGGCGCGAAAGTGGTGCGGCTGGCCGCGGCCTCGTCACGCATGCGCACCAGGCGCGCGCCGTGCTGCAGCGTGGTGTCGGCCAGCCAGCGCGTGAGCGGCGACGCCAGCGGTTCCAGCGGCAGCGGCGTCACGGCGCGGCCGTGGTACTGGCGGGTCCGCTCCAGTTCCGCGCGCAGCGCCGGCGGCAGCGGGCGCAGCGTGCGGTACTGCCACGCCGACACCGACGACAGGAAGATCACGCCGTGGTCGTCGCTGACCATCAGCGGCTCGGCGCCGCTGCCGGCGCGCTGGAACCATTCCAGGTTGAGCTTGACCACGGTCACGCCGATGACCTTGCCGCCGGCCTCGACTGGCTGCGCGATGTAGTAGCCGGGCTCGTCGCTGGTGATGCCGATGGCGTAGAAGCGCCCCATCTTGCCGCCCGCGGCGGTCTGGAAGTAGGGGCGGAAGCGGTAGTCGGTGCCGACGAAACTGCCGGGCTGGCCGTGGTTGCTGGCCGCCAGCGCGATGCCGTTGGCGGCGATCACATAGGTGGCCGACGCATGCGCGCGCCGGTTGACCTCGGCCAGGTACTGGTTGGCGTCGGCGACGCGTTGCGCGTCGTCGGGGGCCGCTAGCAGCCCGCGCACGAAGGGATGCAGCGATACCAGCGCCGGCAGGAACTCGTAGCGGTCGAGCGTGCTTTCGAGCGTGGCGGCGTAGCGGTCGGCGCGCGTCGCGGTGCCTTGCTGCAGGCTGGCCAGGCCGCGCTGGACCGAGACCAGCCAGGTCAGCGCGCACAGCAGCAGCAGGCCCGCGGCCAGCGCGACGGCAAAGCCCCACCAGCGCCCGCTGCCGGTCTCCGGCGCGTGCACCGGGCGGGTGGCGGCGGGGTCATGCACGGCGAGAAAGTCGTCGGAGTGTGGCATCGGCGCGCGCGAGGGGTGTCGCGCCGATGATACCCGCTGGCGCGCGGCCGCAGGTGCGGTCGGAGGTGCGGCCGCTTCAGGCGGCGCGCTGGCCGGCTTCGCCAAGCGCGTCGGCATCGTCGCCGGCACCGTGCTGCAGCACGCGCGCCAGGCGCTTGCGGTCCAGCTCGCGTTCCCACGCCGACACCACCACCGTGGCCACGCCGTTGCCGATGATGTTGGTCAGCGCCCGGCACTCGCTCATGAAGCGGTCGATGCCCAGGATCAGCACCATGCCCGCCACCGGGATGGTCGGCACCACCGCCAGCGTCGCCGCCAGCGTGATGAAGCCCGAGCCGGTCACGCCGCTGGCGCCCTTCGAGGTGATCATCGCCACCGCCAGGATGGTCAGCTGCTGCATCAGCGTCAGCTCGATGCCGGTGGCCTGCGCGATGAAGATCACCGCCATCGTCATGTAGATGTTGGTGCCGTCCAGGTTGAACGAGTAGCCGGTCGGCACCACCAGGCCCACCACCGACTTGGAGCAGCCCAGCTTCTCCAGCTTTTCCATCATGTGCGGCAGCGCCGCCTCGGACGAGCTGGTGCCCAGCACGATCAGCAGCTCTTCCTTGATGTACGAGATAAAGCGCACGATGCTGAAGCCGGTCATGCGCGCGATCGTGCCCAGCACCACCAGCACGAACACGATGGCGGTGAAGTAGAAGGTGCCGATCAGCTTGAGCAGCGGCACCAGCGAGCCCAGGCCGTACTTGCCGATGGTGAACGCCATCGCGCCGAAGGCGCCGATCGGGGCCACCTTGGTGATCACGTGGACGATATGGAAGAACACCTTCGAGACCTGCTCGACCAGCTGCACCACGATGCGGGCGCGCTCGCCCAGCACCGCCAGCGCGGCGCCGAAGAACAGCGACACCAGCAGGATCTGCAGGATGTCGCCGTTGGCGAAGGCGCTGAACACGGTGTCGGGGATGATGTGCATCAGGAACTCGACCGTGCTCTGGCCGTGCGCCTTCGACACGTACTGGGCGATGGCCTTGGTGTCGAGCGTGGCCGGGTCGATGTTGAAGCCCACGCCCGGCTTGAGCAGGTGCGCGGCGCCCAGCCCGATCAGCAGCGCGAAGGTCGACACCACCTCGAAATACAGCAGCGCCTTGCCGCCGACGCGGCCGACCTTCTTCATGTCGCTCATGCCGGCGATGCCGGTGACCACGGTACAGAAGATGATCGGGCCGATGATCATCTTGATCAGCTTGATGAAGCCATCGCCCAGCGGCTTCATGGCGACGCCGGTGTCGGGCCAGAAATGGCCGAGCAGGATGCCGATGCAGATGGCGAACAGGACCTGCACGTACAGGATCTTGTAGAAGGGTTTCCTCATGATGTCGTCCTCGGTGTTGACCGTACCCGGGCGGGTCCGCGCGGGCGCGCGCCGTCACGCTTGCGGCGCGTTCAGGGGCGGGAATTTGCAACCGGCATGCCAGTCCAACCGGTATTGCTAACTGGTTGATTCACAAGGAAAGGCTGGCGGCGGGCGGGCGCCGGGCCTCCGGGATTCCGGAATCCCGGACGGGGCGGCTCCGGCGATCCGGAATGGCGGGGCGGCATAGGGTGCGCGAGGCGCCACCTGGCAGCGGCGCGGGGTGCATGGCAGTGTGCGCAAAGCTGCCGCATATCGCGGCCGCGCCCTCGCGACGCCGTATAATTCCAGGCTTCCGTTCAATGCCGTCCGGGCCGTGCCGCCGTCCGGGGCCGTCTTCACACCGTACGCATGCGCAGCTACTACCAGCACCACGTCTTTTTCTGCCTGAACCAGCGCGAGGCCGGCGAGAACTGCTGCGCCAACTACAACGCCAAGGCCATGCAGGAATACGCCAAGAAGCGCTGCAAGGAACTGGGCATCGCCGGCGGCGAAGGCCGCGTGCGCATCAACAAGGCCGGCTGCCTGAACCGCTGTGAACTCGGCCCGGTGCTGGTGGTCTACCCCGAGGCCATCTGGTACACCTATGTCGACGAGCACGACATCGATGAAATCATCGACAGCCACCTGCTCAAGGGCAAGCCGGTCGAGCGGCTGATGGTGGACCGCTGATGGCGGCGCACTGAACGAACCGAAGCCGGCCTATGCCGGCTTGTTGCTTTACTCCTGTTTCAACCGTTGCAACCGCCATGCCCCGCCGCCCGCACGCCGGACGGTTTTTTCATTTTTGCCCGGGCCTTGCGCCGGGCGCTTGCCTGACCGCCATCCCGACCGTCCATCATGAACGCGCATACCCAGGTACTTTCCATCGCCGGCCCCGCCGGTGCGATCGAGCTCTCGGTAGACCTGCCGCAAAACCTGCCGGACGTGCCCCTGCGCGGCCTGGCGCTGGTGGCGCATCCGCACCCGCTGTTCGGCGGCACCAAGGACAACAAGGTCGCGCAGACGCTGGCGCGTGCCTTCGTGCAGCTGGGCTATGCCACCGTGCGCCCCAACTTCCGCGGCGTCGGCGCGAGCGCCGGCACGCATGACAACGGCATCGGCGAACAGGACGACCTGCTCGCCGTGGTGGCCTGGATGCGCCAGCAGACCGCGTGGTCGGCGCAGGCCGCGACGCTGCCGCTGGCGCTGGGCGGGTTCTCGTTCGGCAGCTTCGTCAGCACCCATGTCGCGCGCCGGCTGGCCGAGGCCGGCACGCCCGCGCAGCGCCTGGTGCTGGTGGGCACCGCCGCGAGCCGCTGGGAAGTGGCCCAGGTGCCGGCCGACACCATCGTGATCCACGGCGAACAGGACGACACCGTGCCGCTGGCCAGCGTGTTCGACTGGGCCCGCCCGCAAGAGCTGCCGGTGATCGTGATCCCCGGCGCCGACCATTTCTTTCACCGCAAGCTGCACCTGATCAAGCAGCTCGTCGTCAATGCGTGGGACCGGTAAGGCCGGCACGCCGCCAGCCCGGAACCTTCCCGCGTCACCTTCTTACTGTCGGAAAACAGAAACATGCTGAATCGAGCCACGACACGCCTTTCGTCCGCCTTTGCTCCCGCCGCCATCGCCGCCGCCGTCGTGCTGGCCACCGCGCCCGCCGCCGTGCTGGCGCAGGGCGTGCCGATGCCGCAGGTCGCAGCCAAGTCGTGGATGCTGTATGACGTCACCAGCGGTCAGGCCCTGGCCTCGCAGAACGCCGATGCGCGCATCGAGCCGGCGTCGCTGACCAAGCTGATGACCGCCTACCTGGCGTTCGAGGCACTCAAGGAAAAGCGCCTGACGCTGGACCAGGCGGTGGTGCCGACCAACCTGGTGCTCAAGGTCAAAAGCGACGAGTCGCGCATGTTCATCGAGCCCAACAAGCCGGTCACCGTGCAGGACCTGCTGCTGGGCCTGATCGTGCAGTCGGGCAACGACGCCGCGCTGGCGCTGGCCGAGGCCGTCGGCGGCTCGGAAGAGGGTTTCGTCGCGATGATGAACCGCGAGGCCCAGCGCATGGGCATGAAGAACACCCACTTCACCAATACCGACGGCATCCCCGACCCCAACCACTACACCACCGCGGTCGACCTGGCGACGCTGACCACGCGCCTGATCAAGGACTTCCCCGAGTACTACAGCATGTACTCGCAGAAGGAGTTCACCTATAACAAGATCAGGCAGCCCAACCGCAACCGCCTGCTGTACATCGACTCGACCGTCGACGGCGTCAAGACCGGCCACACCAAGTCGGCCGGCTATTGCCTGATCTCGTCGGCCAAGCGGCCGCTGGCCAACGTGCCGGACGGCTCGCGCCGCCTGATCTCGATCGTGATCGGCACCACCACCGAACAGGTGCGCACCCAGGAAAGCCTGAAAATCCTCAACTACGGCTTCCAGTTCTTCGACACGCTGCGCCTGTACGACAAGGGCCAGGTGCTGGCCACGCCGGACATCTACAAGGGCAAGCACGGCACGGTCAAGATCGGCGTGCAGAACGAGACCTTCGTCACCGTGCCCAAGGGCACCGGCGGGCGCCTGAAGCCGGTGCTGGAGCGCCAGGAACTGCTGATCGCGCCGATCGCGGCGGGCCAGCAGGTGGGCATGGTCAAGCTGATGGACGGCAACAACAAGGTGGCCGAATTCCCGGTGGTGGCGCTGGAAGAAGTGCCCGAGGCCGGCTTCTTCGGCCGCCTGTGGGACACCATCCGCCTGTGGTTCAAGCGCAAGTGACCTGAATGCGCGCGAGCCGGTGCGCCCCGCGGCGCGCCGGCCTTGCGCCGGAGAATCTGAGATGACGACCGACAACCAAGGCAGCGGCAACAAGCCCGGCGATATTCCGCCGGAGCAGTCGCTGATCGAATACCCCAGCCACTTCCCGATCAAGGTGATGGGCGCGATGCAGGACGGCTTTGCCGAAGCCATCGTCGCGCTGGTGCAGGAGTTCGATCCTGACTTCCACGCCGGCAAGATGGAAATGCGCCCGTCGAGCAAGGGCAACTACCTGGGCCTGACCGTGACGGTATGGGTCACCAGCCGCGAGCAGCTGGACGACCTGTACCGGGCGCTGACTTCGCATCCGATGGTGAAGGTGGTGTTGTAAGGCAGACTGCTTTAGGCCTTTCTCTCCCGTATTGTTCGCTCCCCTCTCCCGCTTGCGGGAGAGGGGCGGGGGTGAGGGCAGGCGTTGGCAATTGCGGCGCCCGTCACTACGTTGATGCTCTCGCCCTCACCCCCAACCCTTCTCCCGCGCGCGGGAGAGGGGAGCCACTCCCGCAGCGTGTAAAGCGCAACGGGGCGCGGCACGCTCTCTCCCCCATACCAACATGAACACCATCACCCTGAAACCCGGCAAGGAAAAATCCCTGCTGCGCCGCCACCCGTGGATCTATGCCACCGGCATCGCCACTACCGAAGGGCGCTGCGAGCCGGGCGCCACCGTGATCGTGCGCGCCGCCGACGGCCGCTTCCTGGCCAAGGCCGCCTACAGCCCCGAATCGCAGATCCGCGCGCGCGTGTGGACCTTCGACGAGAACGAGCCGGTCGACCACGCGCTGTTCAAGCGCCGCGTGGCGGCGGCCATCGCCTACCGGCGCCAGTGGGTGCGGGACAGCGACGCGGTGCGGCTGATCTTCGGCGAATCCGACCGGCTGCCCGGCCTGATCGTCGACTGCTACGGCAACGGCGCCTCGGGCCAGCTGGTGTGCCAGTTCAATTCAGCCGGCGTCGAGCACTGGAAGACCGCGATCGTGCAGGCGCTGGTCAAGGAGACCGGCTGCCCCAACGTCTATGAGCGCTCCGACGCCGCGGTGCGCCAGCGCGAGGGCCTGGAGCTGGTGACCGGCGTGCTTGCCGGCGCCGAGCCCGATCCGGCGCTGTCGGTGACCGAGCACGGCGTGCGCTATTACGTCGACGTGCGCAACGGGCACAAGACCGGCTTCTATGTCGACCAGCGCGACAACCGCAAGCTGGTCGGCGACCTCGCCGAAGGACGCGAGGTGCTGAACTGCTTCTGCTATACCGGCGGCTTCTCGCTGGCCGCGCTGCGCGGCGGGGCGCAATCGGTGACGTCGATCGATTCGTCGGGCGAGGCGCTGAAGATCGCCGCGGGCAACGTGGCGCTGAACGGGTTTGATCCGGAGCGCGCGACCTGGCTCGACGCCGACGTGTTCAAGACGCTGCGCGAATTCCGCGCCGAGGGCCGCCAGTTCGACCTGATCGTGCTGGACCCGCCCAAGTTCGCGCCGTCGGCCCAGCATATCGACCGCGCCGCGCGCGCCTACAAGGAAATCAACCTGGTCGGCACGCAGCTGCTGCGCCCGGGCGGGCTGCTGTTCACGTACTCGTGCTCGGGCGCGATCAGCATGGAGCTGTTCCAGAAGATCGTGGCCGGGGCGGTGACGGATGCGCGGGCGGATGCGCGCATCCTGCGGCGCCTGTCGGCCGGCACGGATCATCCGATGCTGGCGGCGTTTCCGGAAGGGGAGTATTTGAAGGGGTTGCTGCTGGAGAAGGTGGGGTAAGGCTGGATCAATGAGCGGCTGTGGCGCTGGCCGTTCGCTTGTTTTCTCCCCTCTCCCGCTTGCTGTATAGACCGGGGACATAGGTAACAGGTGTGCCAGGACATGGGTAACACTTTTCCCGCTTAGTCAGCGGGAGGACAACGTTGCCCTGGAGCCAAAACACCGTGAAGCAGCAAAGAGAAGAGTTCGTCCGCCTGGCACGCCAGGCGGACGCCAATATTGCGGAGCTTTGCCGCCGCTTCTGCATCAGTCGCAAGACCGGTTACAAGTGGTTGAACCGAGAGGATCTGGACGACCGAACTCGGCGGCCACATAGCTCTCCCGGCCGAACTCCAGCTGCCGTCGAAGAGGGCGTGCTAGCGATCCGAGCCGAACATTCGGCCTGGGGCGCCCGCAAGATCGCACGCGTACTGGAGCGTGACCACTGCGTCCAAATCGCCCCGAGCACAGTCAATTGGGTGCTGCGCCGCCATGGCTTGATCGATCCGGCCGCCAGCTCGGCCGCTACAGCCTGGCAGCGCTTCGAGCACGACCGGCCCAATGCACTATGGCAAATTGACTTTAAAGGCCACTTCGCTACCGACACGCAGCGGTGCCACCCACTCACGGTCTTGGACGATCACTCCCGGTTCAATGTGCTGCTCAGGGCCTTGGGCAACGAACAGTTTGAATCCGTACAGGAAGCGTTAGAGAAGGCTTTTGCGCGCTATGGGCTGCCCGAGCGCATCAATGCAGACAACGGCCCGCCCTGGGGTTCTCCAGTGCCCCGTGCACTTACCACGTTGGGTGCTTGGCTGATCCGCCTGGGGGTGCGGCTCAGTCATAGCCGACCTCGCCATCCGCAGACCAACGGTAAGGACGAGCGCTTCCATCGAACCATGCAGGCAGAGCTGTTGGCCAACCAGCGCTTCCGGGATCTGGACGATGCGCAGCATCACTTCAGCCATTGGCGCCACGTGTACAACTTCAAGCGCCCACACCACGCCCTGGATATGGAGACACCCGCAAGCCGCTATGCGCCTAGTCCACGGACGATGCCGCGCGAGCTCCCGCCTATCGAGTACGGCAGCGATGACATCGTGCGAAAGGTAGGCGACGGCGGGCGCATCTGCTTCCGAGGAAAGACGTTCCGGGTCGGACGAGCCTTGGTCGGAACGCCCGTAGCGCTGCGCCCTCGCGTGGATTTGGACGGCACCTTTGATGTCTACTTCTGCCATCAGAAGGTGGCCACAATAGACCTACAGGAGGCCAATTAAACTGGAGACTGGACTGTTACCCATGTCCTGGCACATGTGTTACCCATGTCCCCGGTCCATACACATGAGGGGAGAGGGAGAACACCTTGATTAGGCAAGTCCGGGCGGATTGGGGGCACCCAATACCGCTCTTCTCGCTTGCGTCGCGGGCGTTTATTCACCCCGCCTCGCTATCCCCCAGCGTCTCCACCGCATACTTCACCAACCCCGCCCGCCCCTCGATCCCCAGCTTGCGCTTCAGGTTCAGCCGATGGGTTTCGACGGTGCGCACCGACACCCCCAGCTGCGCCGCGATCTCCTTGTTGGCCAGGCCGCGGCCAATGCCGCGCAGGATATCGCGCTCGCGCGGCGTGAGCGCATCGAGCGGGCCGGCCGCGGGGCTTTGCTCGGCGATGCCGCGCGCGATGCGGGCGCTGTAGAACACGCGCCCGGCCAGCACCGAGCGGATCGCCGCGATCAGCTCGTCGGCCGGGGCGTCCTTGAGCACATAGCCGCGCGCGCCGGCGCGCACCGCCTGGCGCACGTATTCCAGGTTGTCGTGCATCGACACGATCAGCACCGCCAGCTCGGGATAGCGGTCATGCAGCGCCGCCGCCAGCGCAATCCCGCCCATGCCGCGCATGCCGATATCGGTGATCACCAGGTCCGGCATCTCGGCCGCGCCGGCGCGGTCCAGCCACGCCAGCGCGGCTTCGCCGTCATCGGCTTCACCCACCACGCGCAGCCCGGGCTGCAGCGCCAGGTGCATGCGCATGCCGTCGCGCACCAGCGCGTGGTCGTCGATCAGCAGCACGCGCGCGGGCGCTTCGCTGGCTTCGCTATCTTCGGCAAGAAACTGGATCATGACTGCGAGGGTCCTGCGGTAATGGCATCGCGCGCGGCGGCGGCGGGGCGGGCCAGCGGCAGCGAGGCGATGATCTGGGTGCCGCCCAGGCCGGAAACGATGTCGAACTGCCCGCACAGCGCGGCGATGCGCTCGCGCAGGTTGCGCAGGCCGATGCCACGCTGCGGATCGGCCTGCATGCGCGCGACGTCGAAGCCGTGGCCGTCGTCGCGCACGGCCAGGCGCGTGGCATCGGCATCGAAGGCCAGCGACACGGCAACGCGCCGCGCGCCGGCGTGGCGCTCGACGTTGGTCAGCGCTTCCTGCGCAATGCGGAACAGCGCCGTGGCCTGCTCGTCGGGCAGCTCGCGCGGGGTGCCGCTCTGCGTCACCACGATCTCGAGGCCGCTGCCGCCCTGCATCTCGCGCGCCAGGTGCTGGAGCGCGGCGAACAGCCCCAGGTCGTCCAGCAGCGCGGGGCGCAGGTTGCGCGCCACCCGCCGCACTTCATTGAAAACGGTGTCGAGCCGGTTCAGCGCCATGCCCAGCACCGGCGCCACCGCCGCGCCGTCGGCCGGGGCCAGGCGCAGCCGGTTGGCGGCGGTCTCCAGCACCAGCTTGACCGACACCAGCAACTGGCTGATGCCGTCGTGCAGCTCGCGCGACAGCCGCGCGCGCTCTTCTTCCTGCGACTGCACCACGCGTTGCGCCAGCTGGCGCAGCTTGGCGTCGGCCTCGCGGTGTTCGCTGACGTTCAGCGCCAGCCCGCTCGCTGCCACCAGCAGGATGCTGATGCCGGCGATCACGCCGATCCACGCCATGGTCTCGCGGATATCGGTCTCGGCACGCGCGTCGAGCTGGCGCAGCGTGCTTTCGACGTCATCCAGGTAGATGCCGGTACCGAGCATCCAGCCCCATTCGGGCACCGCCACCACGTAGCCAAGCTTGGGCGCCAGCTGCTGCGACGAGGGCTTGCGCCACTGGTAGCGCACCGCGCCGCCACCGCCCCGGGCGGCGGCGATCAGTTGCTGGATGGTGGGCGCGCCCTGCGGGTCGCGCAGCGTCCACAAGTCCTGGCCGACCAGCTCGGGCTGGCGCGGATGCATCAGGTTGCGGCCCTGCAGGTCGTACAGGAAGAAGTAGCCGTCGGGACCATAATCCAGCCGCGCCAGCGCTTCCATCGCCGCCTGGCGCGTGGCGGCGTCGTTGCGGCCGGAGCGCACCAGCGGCGCGATCGCACTCTGCGCCAGTTCCACGTAGTGGCGCAGTTCGGTCTCCTTGCTCTGCAGGTAGGCGGCCTCGACCAGCGCGCGCTCATGCTGCGCCAGCTGGGTGGCCTGGAAGCGCACGGCAAGGGCGATGCCGAGCATCGCCACCGCAAGCGGCGCCACGGCGAGCAACAGGATCTTCTGGCGGAGTTTCATACAGGACCGGGGGGATCGGGGGTAAACACCGATGCCGCGCAGGCGGCATGCCACCGTCGACTTGCGTAGTACTACGCAGAAGTGCTGCGTAGTTACGCGCTTGTGCGGGGTTTGGCGGGTGTCAATACTACACGCCGAAAGCGCCGCCGCCCCAGCAGGGCGCATGCGCCGACGCAGCTGGTGCACCGTCCACACCCGGACGGTGCATCGCCTGCCTGCAAGACGAGATCCGGAAACGACGACACAACCGGGCGAGCAGCAGCATCCCAGGAGACACCCTCACCGCCGGATTGCCCCGCTGCCCGCCCTCGGCGCACCCCCGCTGCCGATCCTGCCCGTTGCCAGTTGCCAGTCCTTCGCCGCCGCAGGCTTTTCAAATCCCGGTCTGAGGAGACCCTTCACTATGAATCGCATCGGAGAACACCTGGTGTGGCTGGCCGTCGCCGTCCTTGGCGCGTTTGCCTTCGGCACCGTCGCGCTGGCGCGCGGCGAAGCCGTCAGCGCGCTGTGGATCGTGGTTGCCGCGCTCTGCATCTACCTGATCGCCTATCGCTACTACAGCCGCTTTATCGCCGACAAGGTGATGCAGCTCGATCCCAAGCGCATGACGCCGGCGTGGCGCCATAACGATGGCCTGGACTACGTGCCGACCAACAAGGCGGTGCTGTTCGGCCACCACTTCGCCGCGATTGCCGGCGCCGGCCCGCTGGTGGGCCCGGTGCTGGCCGCGCAGATGGGCTACATGCCCGGCATGCTGTGGCTGCTGGCCGGCGTGGTGTTCGCCGGCGCGGTGCAGGACTTCATGGTGCTGTTCATCTCGACGCGCCGCGACGGCCGCTCGCTGGGCGACCTGGTCAAGTCCGAGATGGGCACGGTGCCGGGCATGATCGCGCTGTTCGGCTGCTTCATGATCATGATCATCATCCTGGCGGTGCTGGCGCTGATCGTGGTGAAGGCGCTGGCGGACTCGCCGTGGGGCACCTTCACCGTGGCGGTGACGATCCCCATCGCGATCTTCATGGGCATCTACACCCGCTACATCCGCCCGGGCCGCATCGGCGAGGTCTCGGTGATCGGCTTCGTGCTGCTGATGCTGGCCATCATCGGCGGCCAGTACGTGCATGAAAGCGCGACGCTGGCGCCGCTGTTCACCTACGACGGCAAGGCGCTGACCTGGATGCTGATCATCTACGGCTTTGTCGCCGCCGTGCTGCCGGTGTGGCTGCTGCTGGCCCCGCGCGACTACCTGTCGACCTTCCTGAAGATCGGCACCATCATCGCGCTGGCCGTCGGCATCCTGATCGTCGCGCCGGAACTGAAGATGCCGGCCTTCACGCAGTTCGCCGCGGGCGGCGGGCCGGTGTGGTCGGGCAACCTGTTCCCGTTCCTGTTCATCACCATCGCCTGCGGCGCGGTGTCGGGCTTCCACGCGCTGATCTCGTCGGGCACCACGCCCAAGCTGCTGGAGAACGAAACCCACGCGCGCTTCATCGGCTACGGCGCGATGCTGGCCGAGTCCTTCGTCGCGATCATGGCGCTGGTCGCCGCCGCGGTGATCGAGCCCGGCGTGTACTTCGCCATGAACAGCCCGGCGGCGGTGATCGGCACCACGCCCGAGGCGGTGGCCCAGGCGGTCTCGACCTGGGGCTTCGTGATCACGCCCGACGTGCTGGTGCAGACCGCCAAGGACGTCGGCGAGAACACCATCATCTCGCGCGCCGGCGGCGCGCCGACGCTGGCCGTGGGCATCGCCCACATCCTGCACCAGGTGGTCGGCGGCCAGGCCATGATGGCGTTCTGGTACCACTTCGCCATCCTGTTCGAGGCGCTCTTCATCCTGACCGCCGTCGACGCGGGCACCCGCGCCGGCCGCTTCATGCTGCAGGACCTGCTGGGCAGCTTCGTGCCGTCGATGAAGCGCACCGACTCGCTGCCGGCCAACCTGATCGCGACCGCGCTGACGGTGGCGGCCTGGGGCTACTTCCTGTACCAGGGCGTGGTCGATCCGCTCGGCGGCATCAACACGCTGTGGCCGCTGTTCGGCATCTCCAACCAGATGCTGGCCGCGGTGGCGCTGGTGCTGGGCACCTGCGTGCTGGTCAAGATGAAGCGCGGCCAGTATGCCTGGGTCACGCTGGTACCGACCGTGTGGCTGCTGATCTGCACGCTGACCGCCGGCTGGCAGAAGCTGTTCCATGCCGACCCGAAGGTCAGCTTCCTGACCCACGCCGCCAAGTTCAGCGCCGCCATTGCCGAAGGCAAGGTGCTGGCGCCGGCCAAGTCGATGGAGCAGATGCACCGCATCGTCTTCAACGACTACCTGGACGCGGGCCTGTGCGCGCTGTTCATGGTGGTGGTGCTGTCGATCGTGTTCTACGGCTTCAAGACCGCGCTGCAGGCCCGCGCGGTGAACCGCCCGACCGACAAGGAAACGCCGTTCGAGCCCCTGCCGGGCGCCGCTTCGGCCCAATCCTGATCCTGAACCCGACAAGGAGCCGCCATGCTGGAACAACTCGGCACCATGGGCCGGTACCTGGGGCAGTCGCTGCGGCTGATGGTCGGGCTGCCCGATTACCAGACCTATGTGGCGCACATGGAAAGCACGCACCCTGACCGGGCGCCGATGAGCTACGAAGAGTTCTTCCGCGAGCGCCAGGAGGCACGCTACGGCGGCGGGCAGGGCAAGTGCTGCTGAGCGCACGATAGCCTTTGCTGCCGAACCGATCGGGCGGCAGACAATGCAGACAGGCGATCACATGATCGCCTGTCTTTTTATTAAGTGTTGTATTTTCACCGCGCCTTGTAATCGCCCGATACCGTTTCTGCAGGGGGTTACAGGGCTTTACAGGTGGTTACAGCAACGGCGCAGCTCCTTATCTACACTTGCGACACATCATGGCAATTCGAGGAAAAAACATATGACTCGCCATCCCGTTCGCAACCTGACCGTTGCCCTTGCCCTGGCGGCCTGCGCGCTGCCGGCCATCGCGGGCGACATGAACAATGCCCTTGGCGGCGCACTGGGCGGGGTCGCCGGTGCCGCGGTCGGCGGCGCGCTCGGTGGCAGCACCGGCGCCGTGATCGGCGGTGCGGTGGGCGGCGGCGCCGGTGGCGCGGTCACGTCAAACCGCCGCGAGCGCACCGGCGCCATCATCGGCGGCGCGCTGGGCGGTGGCGCCGGCACTGCGGCCGGCAACGCCATGGGCGGGCGCACCGGCGGCCTGATCGGTGCCGGCCTGGGTGGCGGCGCGGGCGCGGCGCTGGGCGGCAATATCTCGCGCAACAACTCGTACGACGACGATCGCCGCTACTACAACAAGAGCCATTACAAGCGCAAGAAGCACAAGCACCATCATCGCCACCGCTACGACGATTAAGTCGCAGCGGGGTCAGCAAAACGGGCCGTCATGGCCCGTTTTTATTTTGGCGCCGCCACCGCTGGGTATCTTTGAGTATCCGCCCGACCTTGTTGCGTTGCGGCGTCTGGCATAATCGGTCACAGTTCAGGGCCGGATCTGCCGGCGCCAGAAACAAAGAAGCCCGCACCGGGACCGGTGCGGGCTTCTTCTCCAATAAAGCGGGAGAGGCGCGGGGCGCTCTCCTAAAGACCTGTGGAGACCAGGTTCAAGCAGTGGACCGCGCCGGCTCAGAGCGGCGCGCGGTCGGTTGTGGTGTCGTACTTCGCGCCTTCGGAGAAGGTGTCGAACTTGCCGGTACGGGCACCGTCGGTGAAGGTGTCGAACTTGCCGGCCTTGGCACCGTCCGTGTACGGGTCGAACTTGCCAGTGCGGGCGCCGTCGGCGTAGACGTCGAAGCTGGCCACCTTGGCGCCGTCGGTGTAGACGTCGAACTTGCCGTTCTTGGCAAAGGCCGGCGCGGCGGAGAGGGCGGCGGCGACGGTGGCGACAGCGATGAGGGCGTAGCGGTTGGTTTTCATGATTCAGGCCTTTCTTGTAGCTTGGATGCCTGATTCAGCACCTTCAGGTGAAGGCATGTTGCATTGCGGCATCCGATGGCTAGATATTAGGCATTTCCCTCATATCAATAAATATCAGGATCCACAATGATTAGTTTTGATTCGGACAATAAAATAGGCTGATTGCGTAAGAATTCAGCATAGAAACGGGAGACTATGTCATGGATCGCTTGCAGTCGATGCGTGTGTTTTCCAAAGTGGTGGAGCTCGGCAGCTTCGCGCGTGCAGCGCAGCAGCTGGAAATGTCCAACGCAGTGGTCACGCGCTACGTGGCCGACCTGGAAAGCCACCTCGGCACGCGCCTGCTCAACCGCACCACGCGCAGCCTGTCCTTGACCGATGCCGGCGAAACCTACCTGCAACGCTGCCAGCAGATCCTGGAAGACGTGGAGGAAGCCGAGAGCGTAGTCACCGCCCGCAGCCAGTCGCTGTCCGGCACGCTGCGCCTGGTGACGCCGGTGATGTTCGGCCTGCACCTGCTGCCCGAGCTGCTGTCGCGCTTCCAGCAGCTTTACCCGGACGTGGTCTTCGACGTGATCCTGTCGGACCGCAATGTCGATATCGTCGAGGAAGGCCGCGACGTGGCCGTGATGCTGTCCGACCTGGGACTGGGCTCGCACCTGGTAGCGCGCCCGCTGTTGTCGGCCGAAGTGATCCTGTGCGCCTCGCCCGGCTATGTCGCGGCGCATGCACCGATCCGCCACGCCCATGAGCTGAGCCACCATCGCTGCATCGCCATGCGGCTGCCCAACGCCGAGCACGAATGGACGCTGCTCGGGCCCGAAGGCGAGGTGACCGTGCCGATCCGCCCGGGGCTGCTGTGCAGCAACGCCGAGCTGGCGCACCAGGCCGCGCTGGCGGACATGGGCGTGGCCATGCTCTCGTCCTACCTGGCACGGCCCAATATCGAAGCGGGCCGGCTGGTGCACGTGCTGCCGCAGTACCAGCTGCCCCGGCGCGATGTCAGCGTGGTCTATCCGAGCCGCAAGTTCCTGCCCACCAAGGTGCGCGCCTTTATCGACTTCCTGCTGGAGGAAGGGCAGGTGCGGGGCAAGGAGGCGCACCCGGTCGCCAGCCTGGGCGCCCACGCCTTGCGTACCTGAACCGCCGCGCCCGTGTGGCGCGACGCAAAAGACAAAACGCCCGGCCATGCCGGGCGTTTTTTGCGTGGGCGGCCGCGCTTACTCGCCGGCCGCTGCCGCGCGCGTCTTCTTTGCCGCGGCGGTCTTGGCGGGTGCCTTCTTTGCCGCGGCCTTCTTCGCCGGCGCCTTGGCGGCAGCGGTCTTGGCCGCGGTCTTGCCGGCAGTCTTGGCGGCCGTCTTGGTTGCCGGCGCCGCTTCGGCTTCCGCCGTGCCGCGCGATGCCGCCTTGGCCGGAGCCTTGGCCGCCGTCTTGGCGCCGGCCTTGGGTTCGCGCGCCTCGAACTCGAAGCCGATCTTGCCGTCCGGCTGCTTGACCAGGAAGGCCTTGAAGTTGCGGCCGGTGCGCGACGACTTGAAGCCGGTCAGCAGGTCGGTCTTGCCTTCGTTGAGCAGCTTGCCGATCTGCTCGCGGCTGATTTCCTGCTGCAGGATGATCTTGCCGGTGGTGAAGTCGCAGCTCTTCGGGCTGGTGGTGCTGTTCTCGCAGACGTACTTCATGCCGTGCTCGAACACCGAGCCGCCGCACTTCGGGCACGTTCCCACCGGCTGCTGGCCGCTGAAGTCGACCGGCTCGCCGTCGTTGTCGTCGTCACTCTGGCCGAAGTCGAACTCCATCTTGTAATGGCCTTCGTCGTCCTTGCCGAGCTTGAGGATGGCGGCGAACGGGCGGCCCATCTTGCTGCGGAAGCCCTGCAGCGGACCGATCTCTTTCTTCTGCAGCAGTTCCTCGACTTCCTCGATCTCGAACTGGCGGCCGCCCGGGATCTTGCTGATCGAGAATTCGCACGCGGTGCAGGCAAAGCGGCGGTAGTTCTCCTTGACCTGGCCGCCGCACTGCGGACACGGCGTGTCCAGCGTGGCGTAGTCGCCGGGGATGGTGTCGCTGTCGTATTCCTTGGCGCGCTTGACGATCTGCTGCGTCATCTGCGCGATCTCGCGCATGAACTCGTCGCGCTTGAGGCGGCCGCGCTCAATCTGCGAGAGCTTGTGCTCCCACTCGCCGGTCAGCTCGGCCTGCGTCAGTTCCTGCACGCCCAGGCCGCGCAGCAGCGTCATCAGCTGGAACGCCTTGGCGGTGGGGATCAGCTCGCGGCCTTCGCGCACCAGGTATTTCTCGGTCAGCAGCCCTTCGATAATGGCGGCGCGCGTGGCCGGCGTGCCCAGGCCCTTGCCGGCCATGGCTTCGCGCAGCGCGTCGTCGTCGACCAGCTTGCCGGCGCCTTCCATGGCGGACAGCAGCGTCGCTTCGTTGTAGCGCGCAGGTGGCTTGGTGGTCAGGCCGACGCCTTCGACCTTGTCGGTCTTGACCTTCTCGTCCTTCGCCACCGGCACCAGGTTGGCGGCGTCGTCCTTCCCATCCTTGCCCTGCGCCTCGCGGCCGTAGATCGCCAGCCAGCCCGGGTTGACCAGCACCTTGCCTTCGGTCTTGAAGTGGTGCCCCGCCACTTCCGTGATGCGGGTGGTGACCTGGAACTCGGCCGCCGGGAAGAACACCGCCAGGAAGCGGCGCACCACCAGGTCGTACAGCTTCTGCTCCGGCTCGGACAGGTTCTTGGGCGCCTGCAGCGTCGGGATGATGGCGAAGTGGTCGCTGATCTTGCTGTTGTCGAAGATCCGCTTGTTCGGCTTGACCCAGCCCTGCGCCAGGATCTTCTTGGCGTGCGGCAGGTAGTTGGGCGAGCTGTCGGCGAGCATGTCCATGGTCTGCTTGACCGTGTCCATGTAGTCCTCGGGCAGCGCGCGCGCGTCGGTACGCGGGTAGGTCAGGACCTTGTGCTTTTCATACAGCGCCTGTGCCAGGCCCAGCGTGTTCTTGGCCGAGAAGCCGAAGCGCGAGTTGGCCTCGCGCTGCAGCGTGGTCAGGTCGAACAGCGCCGGCGACTGCTGCGTCGACGGCTTGGATTCCTCGGTGACGGTGCCCGGCTTGTCGCGGCAGGCGGCGACGATGCTCTTGGCCTCGGCCTCGCTCCACAGCCGCGACTCGCGCGCCTCGGGGTCGAACTCGTTCTTCTTGAACTTGGGGTCGAACCAGCGGCCTTCATACAGGCCGGCGGCGGCGATGAACTCGGCGCGCACTTCCCAGTAGTCGCGCGGCACGAAGTGCTTGATCTTCTCTTCGCGCTCCACCACGATCGACAGCGTCGGCGTCTGCACGCGGCCCACGGTGGTCAGGAAGAAGCCACCGCCCTTGCTGTTGAAGGCGGTCATGGCGCGCGTGCCATTGATGCCGACCAGCCAGTCGGCCTCGGAGCGGCAGCGCGCGGCGTCGGCCAGCGGCAGCATGTCTTCGTCTTCGCGCAGGGCGGCAAAGCCGTCGCGGATCGCCTGCGGCGTCATCGATTGCAGCCACAGCCGGCGCACCGGCTGCTTGGCCTTGGCCTGCTGCGCGATCAGGCGGAAGATCAGTTCCCCTTCGCGCCCCGCGTCGCAGGCGTTGATCAGCGCGGTCACGTCCTTGCGCTTGATCAGCCGGTTCAGCACTTTCAGGCGCGACTCGGTCTTGGCTATCGGGCGCAGGTCGAAGTGCGGCGGGATCACCGGCAGGTTGGCGAAGCTCCACTTGCCGCGCTTGACCTCGTATTCGTCCGGCGCGGCGATCTCGACCAGGTGGCCGACGGCGGAGGACAGCACGTAGTCGTCGCTCTCGAAATACTCGTCGTGCTTGGTAAACCCCCCGAGGGCACGGGCGATATCCGCCGCGACCGACGGTTTTTCCGCGATGATGAGGGCTTTTGACATGGGAAGGGTCCTTGCGGGCTGCATCCGGCAACCCGCTAATTGCACTGCAAACGTAGTAATCAGAACGCCGGGGGGCTATGAGGCGCCAATAATAAGCGCGGTTTCGACGGCGGTGCAAGCCAGCCTCATGGCGGCTCGCCTGCCTTCGCGCGCGCCGCCTAGGCGCCGCCGCGCCCCCCGTCAAGCAACCAGTCCAGCACCTCCGGCACGTCTTCCGCGGGCGCCGGCATGGCCGCGCCGCGCGTGAGCATGCGCTCGAGCACCTCGATATGCGGCAGCAGGGTGCCATAGAACTGCGGCGTGCCACCGGCGGCCGGCTGCACCAGCACGGTCGGGAAATTCTCGATATCGATATCGCCGAGCGCATCCGCATGGGTCTCGATATCGATCCAGACAAAGCAATCGTCCGGATGGCGCGCGGCCAGCGCCGTCAGCGCCACCAGGTAATCCCGGCACGTGCCGCACCACTGCGCGCACAGGCACGCGACCAGGCGGCCTTGCGGCCGCGCCGCCAGGCACTCGGCAATGGCGCCGGCATCACGTTCAGGAAAGTAAACGGTCATGGCATCGGAAACATGAGCTGCCCGCGACACACGGACAGCCGGCGATTGTATCGGTATTGCGCGCGCTCCCCGGCGAGGCCTTCACGCCAGGCGCCGGAAGAGGTTTCCCGGTAGACGCTCGGCATGCCCGGCCAGTTCCAGTTCCAGCAGGCGCGCCGCGGCCGCATCCGGGGGCTGGCCGCTGCGCTCGCACAGCGCATCCAGCGTAACCGGATCGTAGCCGAGGGCGGCCAGCAGGGGGTCGGCGGGATCGGCAAATTCAGACTGGTCCGAAGCCACCGCCGGCGCGGTCGGCTCGCCGCGGACCGGTGCGGCCGGCCCAAGGTTGATTTCTTCGAGCACGTCGCCGGTACGCTCGACCAGCTTGGCGCCCTGACGGATCAGCAGGTGGCAACCCTGTGACAACGGCGCGTGGATCGATCCGGGCACCGCGAACACCTCGCGCCCGAGTTCCGCGGCCAGGCGCGCGGTGATCAGCGAGCCCGATCTTGCCGCCGCCTCCACCACCAGCACCCCGTGCGCCAGCGCCGCGATGATGCGGTTGCGGCGCGGGAAGTTGGCCGGCATGCCCTGCATGCCGAGCGGAAATTCCGTGACCACGGCGCCGCGCCCGGCGACCTCGTGGGCCAGGTCCAGGTTGTCGGCCGGGTAGACCCGGTCGGCCCCCGTCCCCGTGACCGCGATGGTGCCGCCGCAGCCCTGCAGGCCGCCGGCATGGGCGGCGGCGTCGATGCCCAGCGCCAGGCCCGAAATCACCGTCAGGCCCGACTCGGACAGCTCGCGCCCGAAAGTTTGCGCATCGCGCTTGCCCTGCTCGGTGGCATTGCGCGCGCCGACGATGGCGACCGCGGGGCGGGCCAGCAATGCGGGATCGCCTTTGATATATAGCAGCGGCGGCGGATCGTGCAGGTCGAACAGGCGGCGAGGGTAGGCGTCATCTGCCAGCGTCAGCAGGCGGTTGCCGGGCGTGCCGAGCCACGCCAGCGTGCGTTCGACCAGCGCCGGCAGCCGCGCGCCCGGCCGGGCCAGTACCGCGCGGGCCAGCTTGGCCGGGACCACGGCGGACAGCGCCGTCACGCTCTGCGCCAACACCTGCTGCGGCAGCCCGAACGCCGCCAGCAGCAGGCGCACCGCGACCGGGCCGACGCCGGGGGCACAGGCCAGCTGCAGCCAGGCCTTCAGGTCGTCGGCATCGCGGATGACGGCCGGCGCGCCGGCACCGGCATGGCAAAGGGATGCGGCGCCGACGGGCGCCGCCGGGGAGGTCGGCAAGAGCGGCTCAGCGCGGCGAGGTGGCCCGGTCGCCGACCGCGATCACGTTGGAAGCGTCGGTGACCAGCGCATACGAGACGCCGGGAAACACGCGGAAGACAAAGGCCAGCCCGTAGCGCTCGTCCGGCAGCCGGATGGCGCGGTTGCTGTCGGTCTTGTCGGTCACGGTTTCGCCGGTGCGCGACAGCGCCAGCACATGGCCCGGTTCCACCCCGGCCTGGCTGCCGAGGTTGAGCACCACCACCTGCCTGGCGCCACCGAACTCCACCCCGCCATAGACCTTGGCGACGCGGCCGTCGAGCTGCGCATCGGGCGCGTGCGGCACGTAGCGCAAGGCTTCGCGCGCGGGCTGCGGCATCAGCAGCGTGCCGACGCCCATTTCTTGCCTGGCCTGCGTCACCTGCATGGTCGAGACCGCGTCCGGGCCCTGCGCGCCGCGCGCCAGGCGCACATTGCCTTCATATTCGGCCTCGTAGCCAAGCACGGCCTGGGTCACGGGATCGCGCACCGGGGTAAGCGGGCGGTAGGCCTGCCAGTCGCTGCCCTGCGGTGCGTCGGCGGGGATGCCGCGTGCATAGCCGGTGTCGTCGCGGCCCAGGATGACGCGCGATTCCGACACCGCCACGATGCGGGCCGAGGTGTCGAGCGTGCCCTGGTCGACCACCAGCGGCCGGATCAGGAAGGGCTCGATATCGGCGGCCGGGATGCTCAGGATGGCGGCGCTGTCGGCGGCGCCGCTGCGCATCTGCGGCGACAGGCGCACGGTGTCGCTGCCGCCCGGCGTGGTCGACAGCCAGGCACGGCCGTCGCGCTGGATCAGGTACAGGATCTGGCCCGGGTAGATCAGGTGCGGATTGCGGATCTGCTGCCGGTTCATGCCCCACAGTTCGGGCCAGCGCCACGGCTGGCGCAGGAAGCGGCCGGAGATGCCCCACAGCGTGTCGCCGGCGCGCACGGTATATTGCGATGGCGCGTTGGCGGCAAGGTCGGACACGGGAATGCCGTGCCGGGCGGTGCGCTGAGCTTCGGCCTGCTGCGCCGGCGTGACCGTCAGGTCCGCCGCCAGCGCCGGCAGCGCGGCCGCGGCGGTGAAGACCGCGGCACTCAATAACGGATAAGCAAAAGTGGGGATGAACGCGTGCAGCCTGCGGCCCGACGCCGCCTGGTGTTCTTTGGTAAGATCGCGCATTTTCCTGACCGGCCGGTGGTTCGGCCGGATTGACCCGGGAGAGCGTGCCTGTTGCGGCGCGCCTTGAATTTTTGTACTTGCGCCCCGATTCTGCATGTAAACATCCGCCGCCGCAACGCGGCCCGGTTGCCGGCAGCAGCCGGCGTTGCGCCCCAGCATCATGGCAAAACTCGACATCCTGACCTACCCCGATCCCCGCCTGCACACCGTTGCCAAACCCGTGGCCGCGGTGGACGACCGCATCCGCCAGCTGGTCAAGGACATGGCGGAAACCATGTACGAAGCGCCCGGCATCGGCTTGGCCGCGACCCAGGTCAACGTGCACGAGCAGGTGGTGGTGATCGACGTCTCGGAAACGCGCGACCAGCTCCAAGTCTTCATCAACCCGGAAATCGTCTGGGCCAGCGACAACCGCAAGGTGTGGGAAGAGGGCTGCCTGTCGGTGCCCGAGGTCTACGACCGCGTCGAGCGCCCCGACCGCGTGCGCGTGCGCGCGCTCAACGAGAAGGGCGAGAGCTTCGAGCTCGACGCCGACGACCTGCTGGCGGTGTGCATCCAGCATGAGATCGATCATCTGCGCGGCAAGGTCTTTGTCGAGTACCTGTCGCCGCTCAAGCTCAACCGCATCAAGAGCAAGCTGCAGAAGCGCGAACGCACCCGCATGTAAGCCGCCGCAGCGGCAATAAAGATGTAACAGCCCGCCGGAATCCGGCCAGCCGCGTGCGGCATCGGCGCGGGGTCTGTTATCTTTATGACTTCCGAAGAACCACGATACCGGCCGCTATAGCGGCCGGTGCCATTTCAGGCCACGGAACCTGCCATGTCCCAAGCCAGCCCCTTGCGTGTCGCCTTTGCCGGCACGCCCGAGTTTGCGCGCGTCGCGCTGGAAGCCATCCACGCCGCCGGATTTCCGGTCGTCGCCGTGCTGACCCAGCCCGATCGGCCCGCGGGCCGCGGCATGCAGCTGCAGGCCAGCCCGGTGAAGCAGTTCGCCGTCGCCAATGGCCTGGCGCCGGTGCTGCAGCCGCGTTCGCTGCGCCGCCAGGGCAAGTATCCGGAAGAGGCTGCCGCGGCCATCGAAACACTCGCCGGCATCGCCCCGGATGTCATGGTGGTGGCGGCCTACGGCCTGATCCTGCCGGCCGAGGTGCTGACGCTGCCGCGGCTGGGCTGCCTGAATATCCATGGCTCGCTGCTGCCGCGCTGGCGCGGCGCGGCGCCGATCCACCGCGCCATCGAGGCGGGCGACGCCGAGACCGGCATCACCCTGATGCAGATGGACGAGGGGCTCGATACCGGCGACATGCTCACGCGCGAAGCCGTGCCGATCGGCGCGGACGACACCACCGGCACGCTGCACGACACGCTGGCCGCGCTCGGCGCACGCATGATCGTCGACGCGCTGCGGCAACTGGACGCCGGCCGGCCGCTGGCGGCCACGCCGCAACCCGAGCACGGCGTCACCTACGCCGAAAAGATCGCCAAGGACGAAGCGCCGCTGGACCTGCGCCGCCCGGCCGCCGAACTGGCCAACCAGGTGCGCGCCTTCAACCCGTTCCCGGGCGCGACCGTGCAGGTGGGCGATACCGTGATCAAGTGCTGGCAGGCCGTGCCGCTGGCGGCGGCCAGCAGCCTGCCGCATCCTCCCGGCACAGTGCTGGCGGCCGACGCCACGGGCATCCTGATCGCCTGCGGCGAGGGCAGCGCGCTGCAGGTTACCGAGCTGCAGAAGCCGGGCGGGCGCCGCCAGCCGGCGCAGCAGTTCCTGCAAGGCCTGCCGCTGCCGCCGGGTACGCGCTGCGCGGTGCCAGGTAACGGCGCCGCGGCGGCGTGAGCCGGCAGCCCTTTGCCGCACATGGCGCCTGAAGTGCCGCGCACAGCGCCCTGCTGCGCGGGTGTGCAGCATTGCGGATGCCGTTGAACGGCCGTTGAATTTTCTACGATCGGCCCCTATCTAACGGGCATCGCGTCAGCTTTTCCGGGCGCGTCACGATTACACGGAGATCACCGCAATGTTCAACTGGGTCAAGACCTTCATGCTGATGGCGGCCATCACGGCGCTGTTCATCGTCATCGGCGGCATGATCGGCGGGCGCAGCGGCATGATGTTCGCGTTGCTGATCGCGCTGGGCATGAACTTCTTCTCCTACTGGTTCTCGGACAAGATGGTCCTGCGCATGTACAACGCGCAGGAAGTCGATGCCGGCAGCGCGCCGCAGTTCTACGGCATGGTGCAGGACCTGGCGCAGCGCGCCGGCCTGCCGATGCCGCGCGTCTACCTGATCAATGAAGACGCGCCCAACGCCTTTGCCACCGGCCGCAATCCGGAACATGCCGCGGTCGCGGCCACCACCGGCATCCTGCGCGTGCTGTCCGAGCGCGAGCTGCGCGGCGTGATGGCGCACGAGCTGGCCCATGTGCGCCACCGCGACATCCTGACCTCGACCATCGCCGCCACCATGGCCGGCGCGATCTCGGCGCTGGCCAATATGGCGATGTTCTTCGGCGGGCGCGACGAGAACGGCAACCGCACCAACCCGATCGCGGGCATTGCCGTGGCCATCCTGGCGCCGCTGGCGGCCTCGCTGATCCAGATGGCGATCTCGCGCGCGCGCGAATTCGAAGCCGACCGCGGCGGCGCCGAGATCAGCGGCGATCCGCAGGCGCTGGCCAGCGCACTGGACAAGATCCATCGCTATGCGCAAGGCATCCCGTTCCAGGCCGCCGAGGAGCATCCGGCCACGGCGCAGATGATGATCATGAACCCGCTGTCGGGCGGCGGCATCGCCAACCTGTTCTCGACCCATCCGGCCACCGAGGAACGCATCGCGCGCCTGATGCAGATGGCACAGACCGGCACCTACCCGGCCTGAGCCGCCGGAAATCCGGGGCGCGGCCCCGGCACAAGGTAAACTGCCCGCTGTTCCGCCTGGACCGGCGGGCTTTTTTTGGCCCGCGCCCCACGCCTTCCCGATTCACCGCCTCATTCGCTGCCTGATCCGCCGCCTGACCGATATGCGCCTGCCTCCCGATTCGCTTGCCTTCCAGATGCTTGGTGCCGCCGCCGCGGTGCGCGCCGTCAGCGAAGGCACGGCCTTGCCCCAGGCGATCGAGGACGCCGCCGCGCAGCTGAAGCTGGACCGCGTGCGCGACGCCGCCACGCGCGGCGCGCTGCAGGACATCGCCTACCGCACCATGCGCCAGTTCGGCACCGCGCGCGCGCTGGTGACCAGGCTGGTGACGCGCCCGCCCGGCGCGCAGGTCGATTCCCTGCTGGCGGTGGCACTGGCACTGTTGCTGGAACATGCCCCGGGCCCGCGCGAGCGGCATGACGGCGCCGACCCGGCGCGCCACGACGCCGACGCCGGGCGCCCTGGCTACAGCACCTTCACGGTGGTCGACCAGGCCGTGAGCGCGGCCGCGTCCGAACCCAAGACCGCGCATGCGCGCGGCCTGGTCAACGCGGTGCTGCGCCGTTTCCTGCGCGAACGCAAGGCGCTGCTGGCCGAAGTCAACCGCGACGAGCAGGCGCGCTGGAACCTGCCGCCGTGGTGGCTGCGCATGCTGCGCGAGGCCTACCCCGACCAGTGGATGGCGCTGGCCGCCAGCGCCAACGTGCGCCCGCCGATGACGGTACGCGTCAACACCGCGCGCGTGTCGGTGCAGCAGTACCGCACCGACCTGGCCAACGCCGGACTCGCCGGGCACGTGGTTGGTCCGCAGGCGGTGCGCCTGGTGCGCGCGGTGCCGGTGCACCAGTTGCCGGGCTTTGCCGAAGGCGTGGTGTCGGTGCAGGACGCCGGCGCGCAACTGGCCGCGCCGCTGCTCGAGGTGGCCGACGGCATGCGCGTGCTCGATGCCTGTGCGGCGCCCGGCGGCAAGACCGGGCATCTGCTGGAACTGGCCGATATCGACGTGACCGCGGTCGAGAGCGATGCGCAGCGTGCCACCCGCATCGGCGAGAACCTGGCGCGCCTGGGCAAGTCCGCAAAGATCGTGGTGGGCGATGCCAGCCGGCCCGCCGACTGGTGGGACGGGCAGCCCTTCGACCGCATCCTGGCCGACGTGCCGTGCTCGGCCTCGGGCATCGTGCGGCGCCATCCCGATATCCGCTGGCTGCGCCGCGAAACCGATATCGCCAAGCTCATCACCGAGCAGCGCCGCATCGTCTCGCAGCTGTGGCCGCTGCTCAAGCCGGGCGGCATCCTGGTCTATGTCACCTGTTCTATTTTCCCAACGGAGGGCGAGGAGCAGGCGCGCTGGTTTGGTGAGCAACTGGCAGATGCGATACGATTGCAGGCGCCGGGACAGCTGCTGCCCGGCACCCATGCAACGCTTGCCGCGGGCGCGGACGGTGACAAGGCCACCCTTGACAGCACTGGCCGCACCGACGGTACCAGCCTGCCATCCGATCACGATGGCTTCTTCTACGCCCGCTTCCAGAAACGCGCCTGATCTGATCCGATGCCGAGCACGCCGCGCCTGTCAGGCTTTCGCGTTGAAGTGGACCGCCGCGCCGGCACTGGCGCGCACGCCGTGCCCGACCCGCGCAGACTGCTGGCGCGCTGGGCCCTCGCGCTGCTGCTGGCGCTGGCCGCCGCGCTGTGGCTGCCGCGCGCCGCGCAGGCACAGGTGATCGAGGCCACCGAGGCCCGGGTCGAATACCAGGACGGCGGCTTCGAGCTTGCCGCCAGCTTCGACTTCGACCTGCCGCCCGCGCTCGAGGACGCGCTGCACAAGGGCATCTCGCTGTATTTCGCGGTCGACTTCCAGCTCTCGCGCTCGCGCTGGTACTGGTTCGACGACAAGCCGGTCAACACCACCCGCAGCGTGCGGCTGTCTTACCAGCCGCTGACGCGCCAGTACCGCATCTCCACCGGCGGCCTGCAGCTGCCGTTCACGCGGCTGAAGAGCGCGCTGCAGTTTATCCAGCGCGTGCGCGGCTGGCGCGTGTTCGAGCGCAACGCGGTCAAGCCCGGCGAGACCTACAACGCCGAAGTGCGCATGCGGCTGGACCTGTCGCAGTTGCCCAAGCCGTTCCAGATCAATGCCGTCAACACGCGCGACTGGAACCTGGCGTCCGACTGGCGGCGTTTCTCCTACACCGTGCCGACCGACCTGAACGCGCAGCCCGCGCCGCCGCCGCAGCCACCGGCACCGCCGCCCGCGTTGCCCGCGTTGCCCGCATCGCCCGCGCTGCCGGCCTCGCCGGCCATGCCCGCGCCCGCACCGTCCCCGGCCTCCATGCCTGCCGCGGCCAACGAGCGCGGCCTGACGGAAGGACGCGGTCTGTACCTGCAGGCCGTGTCGTACGCGCTGTCGCCGGCGATGCTGGCGCAGCCCGCTTCGAGCCAGCCATGAGCAACCCGTTGTGGGACAGCCGGTTCCGGCGCGTGCTGTACCGCGTCGTGGCCGGCATCATCGTGTTCCTGGCGCTGGTGCTGGTGGGCCTGCTGGCCGGCGCATCGGCCAATACCGAATTCTTCGATCGCTATTTCACACTGCTGTTCAAGGTGAACCTGGTGATCGGCGCGCTGCTGGTGCTGACCGTGGGCGCGCTCGCCGTGACGCTGTGGCTGCGCTATCGCCGCGGCAAGTTCGGCACGCGGCTGATGACCAAGCTCGCGGTGTTCTTCGGCGTGGTGGGCGTGCTGCCCGGCGTGCTGATCTACCTGGTGTCGCTGCAGTTCGTCTCGCGCAGCATCGAGTCCTGGTTCGACGTGCGCGTGGAGACCGCGCTCGAGGCCGGACTGAACCTGGGCCGCTCCACCATCGACAGCTCGCTTGCCGACCTGCAGGTCAAGGCACGGCTGATGTCCGAACAGCTGGCCGGCGCCTCCGGCGTGGCCACCTCGCTGCAGCTGAACCGGCTGCGCGAGCAGTACGGCGTGCAGGAAGCCGCCATCTTCACCGGCAGCGGCCGCGTGCTGGCCAGCGCTTCCAGCAACTATGCCTCGCTGGTGCCGGACCTGCCTTCCGGCGTGCTGGCGGAACAGGCGCGGCTGGCGGGCGGCTATGCCGCGGTCGAGGGCGGCACCGATCCGTCGAGCGACGTCGGCCAGGCGCCCGAACGCGTCGACAGCAGCCACCTGTACCGCCTGCGCGTGATCATCCCGCTGGGTGCGGCGCCAGGGCCGGCGCAGGACACGGTCAGCGCCGCCAGCGCACCGCGGGCGCTGTCCCGCCCGCCGCGCTGGGCCGGCTCGGGCCTGTCGGTGGAGCGCAGCCCGGAGGATTCGCCGTCGAGCGGCTTCGGCCTGGTCGGCGAGACCGTGCGCGAAGAGCGCTACCTGCAGGTGCTGCACCCGGTGCCGGCGGTGCTCGCGCGCAACGCCGACGAGGTCCAGCGCGCGTACCAGGAGTACCAGGAGAAGGCGCTGGGCCGCACCGGCCTGCGCAAGATGTATATCGGCACGCTGACGCTGACGCTGTTCCTGGCGGTGTTTATCGCGGTGATGCTGGCGCTGCTGCTCGGCGGCCAGCTGGCGCGGCCGCTGCTGATGCTGCTGCAGGGGACCAAGGAAGTGGCCGAGGGCGATCTGTCGCCCAAGCGCGAGCTGAAGAGCCGCGATGAACTGGGCATGCTGACGCAGCAGTTCAACCAGATGACGCGCCAGCTGGCCGAGGCGCGGCTGGCGGTGGAAGAAAACCGCGCCGCGCTGGAGCAGTCGAAGGCCTACCTCGAAAGCGTGCTGCAGAACCTCACCGCGGGCGTGCTGGTGTTCGACCGCCGCTTCGTGCTGATCACCGCCAACCCCGGCGCCGAGCGCATCTTCCGCCAGCCCTTCGGCGCGGTGATGGGCCTGCCGATCGAACAGATCCCCGGCATGGGCCCGTTCGGCGAAATCGTGCGCCAGGCCTTCTCGGACCAGAACACCAGCGAGGTGCTGGGCGGCGCCGAGCACTGGCAGAAGCAGATCGAACTGCCGCAGGGCGAGGAGCAGCCGCTGACGCTGCTGGTACGCGGCGCGCGCTTGCCCGGCGGCGAGCGTGACGAGCCCGGCTATGTGATCGTCTTCGACGATATTTCCGATGTGATTTCCGCTCAACGCTCGGTGGCGTGGGGCGAAGTGGCACGGCGCCTGGCGCACGAGATCAAGAACCCGCTCACGCCGATCCAGCTGTCGGCCGAGCGCCTGCAGATGAAGCTCTCGCCCAAGCTCGAGGGCACCGATGCCGACGTGCTCAAGCGCGGCGCCGCCACCATCGTCAACCAGGTCGCGGCGATGAAGCGCATGGTCGATGATTTCCGCGACTACGCGCGCACGCCGCCGGCGGTGCTGCAATCGCTGCAGCTCAACAGCCTGGTGGCCGAGGTGCTGCACCTGTACGGCATCGACGATCCGGCGGTGCACGAGCACCCGGTGATCCATCCGACGCTGGGCACTGCGCTGCCCGAGATCAAGGGCGATCCCACCCAGTTGCGCCAGGTCATCCACAACCTGCTGCAGAACGCGCAGGACGCGGCCGCGGAGAACGTCGCGGCCGGTAGGGCCGCGCCCCATATCACTCTGCACACCGAGACTGTAGAATACAAAGATTCTGCCGGCGAGAACCGGCAGGCCGTCAAGCTCACCATTGCGGACAATGGTCCCGGTTTTGCACCACGCATCCTGAGCCGTGCGTTCGAGCCCTATGTGACCACCAAAGCCAAGGGCACGGGTCTCGGGCTCGCGATGGTAAAGAAGATCATTGACGAACACGGCGCGCGCATCGAACTGCGCAATCGCATGGAAGGTGCCGAGATCGTCGGTGCGCAGATCTCGATCCTGTTCGTTAAACTGGCATAGTCAACATTGGCGTCCGGTCCCGGAACGCTGCGGTGGGGTTAAGAGGGGAAGTATGGCAACCATCCTCGTAGTCGATGACGAAATGGGAATCCGCGAGCTGCTCTCGGAGATCCTCAGCGACGAAGGCCATGTGGTCGAACTCGCTGAAAACGCGCAACAGGCGCGCGATTACCGTGCGGCGGGCACGCCCGATCTGGTGCTGCTCGATATCTGGATGCCCGATACCGATGGCGTCACGCTGCTCAAGGAGTGGTCCGCGCAGGGACAGCTGACCATGCCCGTGATCATGATGTCGGGCCACGCGACCATCGATACCGCGGTCGAGGCCACCAAGATCGGCGCGCTCAATTTCCTGGAAAAGCCGATCGCGCTGCAGAAGCTGCTGTCCGCGGTGGAGCAGGGCCTGGCCCGCGGCATCGAACGCCCGCGCACCACCACCACGGCCGCCGCCGCACCCGCCACCGCACCGGCGGCGGAACCCGGCACAGCCGCCACCGCGCCCGAAGCCACGGCAGAAGCCGCCCCCAATGGCAGCCCGGCGCGCGTGCCCGAAGCCGAGATGCAGTTCTCGTTCGACATGCCGCTGCGCGAGGCGCGCGACCTGTTCGAGCGCGCCTATTTCGAGTACCACCTGCTGCGCGAACACGGCAGCATGACCCGCGTGGCCGAGAAAACCGGGCTGGAGCGCACCCACCTGTACCGCAAGCTCAAGCAGCTCGGCGTCGAACTGGGCCGCAACAAGCCGGAGCCGGCGGAACACTGAAGCAGTGCCCTACATGACGCTTGACTGGTCTTGAGAGACCAGTTATAGTTTCGCTTCTTTGGCCCGGTAGCTCAGTCGGTAGAGCAGAGGATTGAAAATCCTTGTGTCGGCGGTTCGATTCCGTCCCAGGCCACCAGAACAGGAAAAGCCCGGCTCTTGCAGCCGGGCTTTTTGCATTGGGCGCTCACTGGGCGCGCCATGCCTTCCGCGCCGTCCGGCGACACATCTGCATTCCACCCACATCGCATTCCCCGAACCGCTCGACACGGCTGACACGACTGACACGACTGACCGGAGTCAAGGTTGCCTTGCGCGTGTGGGCACATCGTGACGCCCGACAGCAGGAAGTTTTGCCCGCTGCAGCCGACAGGGGGTTTTCGCACGGCCAAATATTCCTTGTCCCGCCTATTTAATGTCTATACGATAAATCGATGCCGCCAACCGCCGCGAGGTACTGAAGTATGTCAACGAAACGCAAGGTTCATATCCCGACTGATGCCGAAGACAAGGCACTGACCCGCGCAGCGCAGGCCGATCGCGACAACCCGCCGCTGACGGATGCCGAGCTGGCGCGCCTGCGGCCGGCGCGTGAAGTGCTGCCGCGGCTGGTCGGCGAGAAGGCAGCGCAAGCGCTGTTGCGGCCCCGCGGACGTCCGGCGCTGCCGGAAGGCCAACGCAAGGTCACGCTGAACATGCGTTGCGACCGCGACGTGGTCGAAGCCTTCAAGGCCACCGGCGAGGGCTGGCAAACACGCATCAACGACGTGCTGCGTGCCTACGCGAAGTCGCACCGCATGCTGCCCCTCCGCTGACGCGACCTTTCGTTTTGCCAGGCGCGCAACACCCAATCCAGAAGTAAAAATCTTCTACTTGGCAGCCGATCCATGTCTCTCTACGATGCCCTGACGCACCGCCGCCAGGCGTGGCGGGCCAGGCCGGTCAAGCCGCATTCCAGTTCGCACCCATAACGCGGATACCCCGGCCCGGGCCGATCCTTTCTCACCGGGGGTTCGATGGACACATTGATCGGGACGGACAAGCGCTGGCCACAGCAAACCACGGCCGGCGAACGCGGCTTGTGGAAGAGCACCATGGCCGCGGCCAGCCAGGCGCTGGGGGCGGCGGGGCGGATGCAGCAGGCGGTGTCGCAGACCCTGAAGCTGCAGAACAAGATCCGCGCGCTGCGTGACGAGTTGCACCAGATGGAAGCCGAGCGCGACGTCTACCGCGAGCTGCACGCGCGCACGGTGGAAGAACTGCACCAGGCCATCGACCGCAGCCCGGCCGAGATCAAGCGGCTGCGCGCCGAGACCGAGGCCATGCAGGTGCGCCATCGCGCCTACAAGCTGCTGGTGCAGCACTACATGCGCCTGGGCACGCCGATCGATCCCTCCGTATTTGCCGAGCAGCGCAGCCGCGTGCAGCAGCACATCCTGTTCCAGCGCCGCAAGGGCATCCCGGTGGCGAATATCGTGGTCGAGGATATTGCGTTCCTGTTGCGCTGAATTGCGCTGAAAGGCGCGATTCGAAACCCGGCGTCAGCACACAACATCGTCGGCGCGCATTGACGCGTCCGGGCCGCGGCGGAACACTGTCGCGACCGCGCGCGCAGCCGCTGCGCCGCGGCGTTGCCAGCCCCATGGCAACGACCTGCCACCGTTCGAGGCGTCGTCTCAGGCGACGTTGTCCATCTTGTTGCTGCTCGCTTTTCCCATCGTTTCCCTTATCGCCTGCGATCCATCGCCACGGGCTGGCCTTGGCCTCGCCCAAGCTTCGCGCCGCTGCGCCGGCGCCGCGCAGCGATGAGTACGCTGGCGCGCCGCCTGGTGGCGGAGGGACTCGGCACCGCGCTGCTGGTGGCGATCGTGGTCGGCTCCGGCATCCGTGCCGAGCGTCTCGCCGCTGGCGATACCGCGCTCGCGCTGCTGGCGAATTCGCTCGCCACCGGCGCCGGGTTGGTGGCCTTGCTGGTGTCGCTGGGTCCGGTCTCGGGCGGGCATTTCAACCCGGTGGTGAGCCTGTCGGCGCTGGTGCAGGGCACGCTGGCGCCGCGCGATGCGCTGCGCTATGTGCTGGTGCAGCTGGCGGGCGGCGTCTGCGGCGTGCTCGCGGCGCATGCCATGTTCGGCGAGCCGGCACTGGCGTGGTCGGCGCAGAGCCGCACGGGCGCGTCGATGTGGTGGAGCGAGTTCGTGGCAACCTTCGGCCTGGTCGGCGTGGGTATCGGCACGCTGCGCAGCCGCCCGCAGCTGGTGCCGTTCGTGGTGGCCGGCTATATCACCGCGGGCTACTGGTTCACGTCGTCGACCTCGTTCGCCAATCCCGCGCTGACGCTGGCCTGCGCGCTGACCGATACCTTCACCGGGATCCGGCCGCAGGACGTGCCGGGCTTCGTGCTGGCGCAGATCGGCGGCGGGCTGGCGGCCACGCTGCTGTTCCACTGGCTGTTCCGCAAACCCGCCGCCGTGGCACCGGCGCCGGCCGGTAACCTGACCGGGGCGACTACCAGCGCCGATTGAGCTGCACGCCGAAGATCGAGCCGCTCGGCTGCGAGGCCCACGCGTCGGCCGGCGCGGTGTAGCCGATGCCATCGACGTCGCTGGCACGGCTGTAGGTGTAGAAGGCGCGCAGGTTGGCATTGCCGGCCGACTTGCCCAGCGTCAGCGTCGGCGCCACCGTCAGCGCGGTGCGCTGGCCGCTGACGCCGAAGCCGGACGAGATCTGGTCGTGCGACACCTCGAAATTCAGCCGGAACTGGCTGCTGGCGACGTAGGCGGGGCGCAGGCGCGTGGTGGTCCACTGCAGCGTGCCGACCGGCGAACGGTCGAACTGCAGGCTTTGCTCGACCGCGCCGCTCAGCCCCCAGCGGCTCTTCCATTCGATCGAGTCGGCCACGCGCGTGCGCGACAGCGACGGTCCCATGCCGGTATAGCCGGTCATGGCATTGCGCGAGCCCGAGCCGAACTGCACCCCCAGCCGGTTGGTGCCGAACAGCACGCCTTTCTGCTCGTGCAGCGCCGACGCCCACCACGCCCCGCCCGAGTCCTCCACCAGCGGCTGCGCTTCCACCCGGGTGAAGCCGAGCTGGACCGAACCCAGTTCATTGGTGGGGATCGGCGCGGTGCGCAGCGAGTGATAGCTGGGCAGGTTCTGGCCGTTCTGGTCGGCGCGCGCGGTGTACTGGTAGTTCAGGCCGATATCGCCGATCAGCCTGGCGTTGTCCACGCCAAAGCGCATTGCCGTGGAATTGGGCGGCAGCAGCCCGGATGACATCAGGAAGGGCGCGTTGTCGCGCCGGCCGGCCCACATGGTGGCGCCGTCCAGCACCGCCAGCCCGCTGACCGCCGTATAGAACTGCGGCACCAGGGCATAGGGATCGATCGCCGCCGGGCGGCCATTGACGGTGGTGGCATCCGTGCCGCGCGCCTGCGCGATCAGCATCACCTGCGCGCCACCGTCGAGGTCCAGCACGGATTCGCGGATCCGGACCTCGCCCGTACTGCGGCAGGCCAGCCCGCTGCCGATGCCGGTCGACAACGCGCCGCCGGGGCAGGCGCGCATGGTGGACGGGCGATCCTCGACCGCGGCGCGTCCGCTGTAGCTCAGGCGCCACACGGACTCGCCCGCCGGGTCTTCGGCGGGCAACTGGGAATGCAGTACCGGCGGTGCGTCCGACGGGGTGCCGGCGTCCGCGCCTGGCGCCGGGGCGGCGGGCGCCTCGGCCTGGAACTCGCCAAGCCGGGGCGGGAACAGCACCAGCGGCGGCGGCGGCGCGGCCGGGGGTTCGGGCGGGCCGACGAAATCGGGATCGACCGGCGGCGGGGTCGCGGCAATGCTGGTGTCCGCCGCAGCGGGTACGGTGACGCTCGCCGCGGGCGCCGCTTCGCCGGCGATCAGCGCGGCGAGCGGATCGTCGGTCGCGGCCGGCGCGGCCGATGCCGACGTTTCACTGTGCGGCGCTACCGCCGGCGGGGTGGGCGCCGCCGTGGACGCGGTGACCGTTGCCGGCACCGCCGGCCGCGGCGCGATGCGCGGCGGCTGCAAGGCTGTCGCGGATTCGGCGGCGCCCGTGGCCGTGTCGCCAGTCTGCGCGCATGCCGCCAGGCCCCAGGCGGCCAGCACGGCAAAGCCGAGGCGGCGCAGCGGCACGCGGCGGCCTGCGCAAGCGCCGGGCGGCTTCAGGGAGAGTCGACGAGAACAAGCGGGCAATTGGTACGGCAACGAGGCAATTCAGCGGGCAACAACCATATCCGGCAGGCAGGGCTCCGGAGGCGGGACTGTTTTTTATCAGCCGAGACCATTTGACCGCAAGCCGGGTTACAAAATCCATCACACTGTGCGGCGTCTCACCATGCGAAAAAACGGCGGCAATGTCGCAATCGACTAGCGAAAACCCGCACTTGCGCGGGGCCCCGTGCCGAAAGGGCCACCGCTATAATCGGCTGGCTTGTCTTTCGGGTAAGACAGCCCTCGGCCGTGAGCGCAGACAGCGTCCGGCCTGCAGGGCACGCCGCCGTGCCCGTTCGCCACAGGCACTGCGCTGCGCAGGCCGCCGTACCCCGGCGGCCGGTGCGTCACGGTCCGGCGCGCGGCCTCATGCAAGCCGTGCGCCCGCATCCGAATCAATATCTATAAGAGGAGAAGTGGAGATGGAACGTCGTTCCTTTCTGTTGAAAGCGTCGGCCGTGGCTGCCACCGGGGCACTGGCCGCGTGCGGCAAGGGTGAAGAGAAGGCAGCGCCTGTCGCCGCCAGCGGCCCGGCCGCGCCGGCCGTGGTGGGCAGCAACCCCGCCGTGGAATGGCGCCTGGCCTCGAGCTTCCCCAAGTCGCTCGACACCATCTTCGGCGGCGCCGAGACGCTGTCGGCCCGTGTGCGCGAACTGACCGACGGCAAGTTCAATATCAAGGTCTTCGCCGCCGGCGAAATCGTGCCGGGCCTGCAGGTGCTGGACGCGGTGCAGAACAACACCGTGCAGATCGGCCACACCGCCGGCTACTACTATTTCGGCAAGAATCCGACGCTGTGCTTCGACACCACCGTGCCGTTCGGCCTGACCACGCGCCAGCAGAATGCCTGGATGCTGCAGGGCAACGGCATGAAGCTGATGCGCGAGTTCTTCAAGGAATACAACGTCGTCAATTTCCTGGGCGGCAACACCACCGCGCAGATGGGCGGCTGGTTCCGCAAGGAAATCAAGACCGTGGCCGACCTGCAGGGCCTGAAGTACCGCATCGCCGGGTTTGCCGGCGTGGTGCTGTCGCGCCTGGGCGTGGTGCCGCAGCAGATTGCCGGCGGCGACATCTACCCCGCGCTGGAGAAGGGCACCATCGACGCGGCCGAGTGGGTGGGCCCGTACGATGACGAGAAGCTGGGCTTCTACAAGGTGGCGCCGTACTACTACTATCCGGGCTGGTGGGAAGGCAGCGCGCAGCTGTCGTTCTACGCTTCGGCCAGCGAGTTCGAGAAGCTGCCCACGCTGTACAAGCGCGCGCTGGAAACCGCCACTATCGAGGCGCACACCGCCATGACGGCCAAGTACGACACGGTCAACCCGCAGGCGCTGGCACGCCTGCTGGAAAACGGCGTCAAGCTGCGTCCGTTCTCCAAGGAGATCATGGAGGCCTGCTTCAAGGCGACCCAGGAGTCCTACGCCGACGAAACCGCGAAGAACCCGTCGTTCAAGAAGATCTACGACGACTGGCGCGTGTTCCGCAACAACCAGGCCGCCTGGTTCAACGTGGCCGAGCAGGGCTTCGCCCAGTTCAGCTTCGCGCGCAAGCTGTAAGCCGCGTGGCGCCCGGGCAACCGGGATAGCGGGCGGGCGGGCCCGCCGCAAACCCCATGGTCCCCCGGGAGCATGGGGTTTTTTGTTGGCGGCGCGTGTTCGCGGCACGCGCCGGCGGGGATGGCGCGGCCCCGGTAGAATCGCCGGCATCGATCGGAAAACCTATGCAACTCGGCATTCTCTACGCCTTGCTGGCGTACCTTATCTGGGGCCTGCTCCCGCTCTACATCAAGTCGCTCCCCGGCATCGCGCCGGTGGAGATCCTGCTGCACCGGATGGTGTGGTCGCTGGTCTTCCTGGGGCTGATCCTGGCCTGGCGCCGCCAGTGGGCGTGGCTGGGCCAGGTAGTCAGGGACCGGCGCCTGTTGCTGTCGTTTGCCGCCAGCGCGGCGCTGCTGTGCGCGAACTGGTTCCTGTACATCTGGGCGGTATCGGCCAACCGCGTGGTCGACGCCAGCCTGGGGTATTTCATCAACCCGCTGTTCAGCGTGCTGCTCGGCGTGGTGTTCCTGCATGAGCGCCTGCGCCGGGTGCAATGGCTGGCGATCGCGGTGGCGGCGGCAGGCGTGGCGTGGCTGACGGTGGCGGCGGGGCAGCTGCCGTGGATTGCGCTGGGCCTGGCCGCCAGCTTTGGCGGCTACGGGCTGCTGCGCAAGACCGGTGCACTGGGCGCGCTCGAAGGGCTGTCGCTGGAAACACTGCTGCTGTTCCCGCTGGCCGCAGCGGCGCTGGGCTGGCTGTTCGCCACCGGCCAGGACAGCTTTACGCACGCAGCGCCGGGTACGCAGTGGCTGCTGTTGCTGGCCGGACCGGTGACGGCGGTGCCGCTGCTGTTCTTTGCCGCCGGCGCACGGCGCATTCCGTTGTCGCTGCTGGGCCTGCTGCAGTACACCGGCCCGACGCTGCAGCTGCTGCTGGGGGTGTGGCTGTGGCACGAGCCGTTCCCGGCGCAGAAGCAGGTGGGGTACGCGCTGATCTGGCTGTCGCTGGCGTTGTATGCGGCCGAAGGGTTGTGGATGAATACCCGGCAGAAGCCCGCCGCCATCCAGTCGATCAATGAGACTACGTGAAAACCGATAGCATTCATTCATCCCACGGATAATCCGCAGTTAGCCGATCCCGGCCCTCATGTCCGCCCCGCCTGATGCCAGTCCCGCGGTCCAGCGCAAGATCATCCATTGCGACTGCGACTGCTTCTACGCCTCGGTCGAAATGCGCGACGACCCGTCGCTGCGCGGCCGGCCGATGGCCGTGGGCGGCGCACCCGACCGGCGCGGCGTGATTGCCACCTGCAACTACGAGGCGCGGGCCTACGGCGTGCGCTCGGCGATGGCCTCGGCACAGGCGCTCAAGCGCTGCCCGGACCTGCTGATCGTGCGGCCCGCGATGGACAAGTACCGCGAGGTCTCGCGCCGCATCTTTGCGATCTACCGCGAATACACCGCGCTGGTCGAGCCGCTGTCGCTGGACGAGGCCTACCTCGATGTCAGCCTGTGCACGCACCATGCCGGCAGCGCCACCCGCATTGCCGAAGAGATCCGCCAGCGCGTGCGGGAGGAAGTCGGGGTGACGGTGTCGGCCGGCGTCGGCCCCAGCAAGTTCGTCGCCAAGATCGCCAGCGACTGGAACAAGCCCGACGGCCTGTTCGTGGTCAGGCCGGCCGCGGTCGACGCCTTTGTCGCCGCGCTGCCGGTGGAGCGCATCCATGGCGTGGGCAAGGTCACCGCGGCCAAGCTGCGCCGGCTGGGGGCCGAGACCTGCGGCGACCTGCGGCCGTGGTCGCCGGACCGCCTGCATCGCGAGTTCGGCGTGTTCGGGGCGCGGCTGTACAAGCTGTGCCGCGGCATCGACGAGCGCGCGGTCACGCCCGAGCGCGAGCGCAAGTCGATCAGCGTGGAAGAGACCTATGCCGACGACCTGCCCGACCTGCAGGCCTGCCTGGCCGAGCTGGAGCCGCTGATCGCCATGCTCGAGGCGCGCATCGCGCGTGCCCAGGCACACGGCACCATCGACAAGCTGACGGTAAAGCTGCGCTTCTCGGACTTCCGCCAGACCACGGTCGAATGCCGCGGCCACGCGCCGGAACGCAGCGTCTATGCGCGGCTGCTGGCCGAGGGCCATGCGCGCCGGGGCCTGCCGGTACGGCTGCTGGGGGTTGGGGTGGGCACCAGCGACCGGGATACCGCGCAGCTGGAGTTGTTCGACTGAGCGTCAGTTTATTTATTCGATTTATCGATACAAAGAAATAAACCGACCATCGATAAATCACATCGATAAGCAGACCTACTGCAAGTCGTTGCGCATCACCAGCAGCCACGGCATGTGGGAATTGGTGACACCGTCGAGCCGGCCCGAATCGCCCAGTTCGATCTCTTCCATCGATACCGATTGCTGGACATTGCCGCCGATGGCGCGCACCACGCGCGCTGCCGGATCCACGGCGACCACGATGTCGCAATGCATCGGCGTGGTGCCGAAACCGATCTCGGCGATGTCCTCGAGATAGCGGTCGCGCCCGCGGCCGGCGCAGATGATGTCGCCGGGGCGGGGCATCGCGGGTACGGGCTCGATGCGGAATGCGGGGCGCGGCAGGATGCCGTCGCGGGCATCGACCACGTACATCGAGTGCGACTGGCCGGTCAGGAACTGGCGCTCGTCCAGGCCCGCCTTGCGCAACACCCATGACACAAAGACCGCCGACCAGGCCCAGGCGCCCTGCGTGACCTGCCTGCAGCTGGGCGTTTCGCCCACGATGCCCCAGTAGCGGCGCGCCAGCGTGCACCCCAGCGGCGTGGCCTCCATGCCAGTGCCATCGGGGAAAGACAGGCAGCTGGCTGCCGGTGGCGGGTTGCCGTTGGTCTTGGACTCGGTATCGGTGGTGGCCACGGCAGGCGCTGCGGCGTCGGTGGGCGACGCCGGCGGCAGCTCGGGCGGCAACTCAGATGGCAATTCCGGCGCCGGCACCGGGCTGTAGGTCACGCAAGAAGTATCGTCGCGGCCCAGCCGCACCACCTGTCCGCCCCAGCGGGCCCATTCCTGGGTGGCGATCTCGACAATGCGCTCGCGCGGCGTGGCGCCCGGGCTGGTCACCGGCCGCTCGCTATCCGGCAGCGCCCGTGCCTGCGGGCGGGCCGGTTCGACGACCGTGGTGCAGGCGCTCAGCAGCGCGGCGGCGCAGGCCGCGCAGGCGGCGCGCAGCGGCAGCAGCGGCGTGGGCGCCTGTGGAGAACGCTGTGGAATCAGCTGTGGAAAGCGTTGTGCATAACGCTGTGGAAAGCTGTGGCGCTGCGGACGGGCAAACATGTTGGCCCCACATGGCACGGCGCCCGGCATGGCGAGTTCTGGCCAAGGCTGGACGCCTGTTGGAAGACTTGGCGCGCGATCGCCCAAGCGCGGAGCGGGCGATGCGGCGGATACTGCAGGAGATTCAGGTCACGACTGTGGATAACGTCCCCGCCTGGCGCACGCCTGCGCCCTCGGGCACCGGGGCGGCGGCATGGCGGGGTCAGGCAATGCCGGGCTCTGCAGTGCAGCCCGTCAGGATCACTGGTTGACAGCGTCCTTGAACTTCTGGCCAGCCTTGAACTTCACGGTCTTGGCGGCTTCGACCTTGATTTCCTCACCGGTACGCGGGTTGCGCGCCATGCGCTCGCCACGCTCGCCCTTGCTGAACGTGCCAAAGCCGATGAGGCTCAGCGTGTCACCCTTGGCCACTGCGTCCATGATGGCCGACAGGGTCACGTTCAGTGCCTGTTCAGCCTTGGCCTTGGTCAGACCGTCCACCCCGGCTGCGATAGCGTCGATCAGTTCGGTTTTCGTCATGCTTCACTCCGTATCGAGTTGATAAAACACAGGCGTCCGCGGCCGGGCGGCCAGGCTGGCACCGCTCCGGCAAAGACGCCGCGGGCCACATGATACCGTGTCGGACAAGGCGCACCGGGAACAGATTGTTACCTGGCAGTTTCCGGGAGGCCGCGCCAGCACGGGGCTGGAAGCAAATCGAGGGGGTCAGCAGGGGGGCCCGCCATGGGCGGGATCGAAGCGTAAACGGCAAATCGTCCTACGTCAGGTACCTGGACTGCCGTGACCGGCCTGGCACGGTATACCCGCATGCCACGGGCCTTCAGAAGCCCGCAGACGGCCTTCAGACCCGGGCATAGGGTCTGGGCAGCCCTGAGCTCCTGCGCGGGCTGGAAGCGCTGTACGGCTGCAAAGCCGGGAGCTGCACTATGGTGCATGTCCGGATCCGCGCCGCCGCAGGCAGCGCTCCTGCGCTATTCGGCGCATGCATGGATCGTCAGCCGTCCGCACGACCCCGTTACCTGCCGGCAGGCGCGTATACCGCTGCGATCGACACCTTGATGCCGCGTATACCTCGCCGGCGTATACGCACCGACCAACGGGCAAAGAGAAAGTCTCTCGCAAACCCGCCGTTTACGCCTGCCGCCTTTTGGACGATGCCCCGGGGCCGGGGGTCGTTCTTTCGGTTTACCTTTTTCTTTCATGTATACAGATAGTAGTAGTAGGTAAACACCCGCAGCCGCTGTGGAAAACCCCGTAAACCTCTTTGCCTTCAAAGGTTTACGTAAACGAGAAGTGGTCTCATCGAGTGTTGGCCGAGGTGGAAGACTCAGCCCAATGGATGAGGCGCCAGCCGAACCCCCTCCGACTTATGCCCGAGGCATCCCCATGCCAGCCCCAGGCAGCCCACACCCAATCCGCGTGCTTGTCCACAGATCGGGGCGGGGTTATCCACACGCGGGGTGGTAAACGGTTGCCGCGTATACGGGGGCGGCCGCAGGGCGAGGTGGGACGTATACGGTGCCGGTCCGTGGTTCCGGTCCGTGGTTTGGGCCGGTAGCGGCCAGGCAGCGAAGTGTTGCCACGTATACGTGTCGCGGCCGCCCCGGTATCATCCCCGATCGCGCCGGGCGGCCGGCCCGGCCACCCAGGCACAACAGGCGAACGCACGGAAAGGCAAATGGCGGACAAGGCAAAGCGCAAGGCAGCGGGCGAGGGCAGCAAGAAAACGGCGAGCGACCGGATCGAGGTGCGCCAGTCAGGCGTGCACGGCAAGGGCGTCTATGCCATCGCGCCGATTGCCGAGGGCGAGCGCGTGATCGAGTACAAGGGCGAGCACATCTCCTGGAAGAAGGCGCTGGAGCGCCATCCGCACGATCCCAGCGATCCCAACCACACCTTCTACTTCAGCCTGGACGATGGCAGCGTCATCGACGCCAAGTACGGCGGCAACCGCGCGCGCTGGATCAACCACGCCTGCGAGCCCAACTGCGAAGCGCGTGAAAAGAAGGGCCGCGTCTTCATCCACGCGCTGCGCGACATTGCCCAGGGCGAGGAGCTGTTCTATGACTACGGCCTGGTGATCGACGCGCGCTATACCGCCAAGCTGAAGAAGGAATTCGAGTGCCGCTGCGGCAGCCCGCAATGCCGCGGCACCATGCTGGCGCCGAAGGAAAAGAAGAAGAAAAAGGCCAAGTAAGGCGCGCCCCGCGCACCAGCGCGGTTCAGGCCACCGACCCTGCCGGCTCGCAGGGGATCCGGATAACGAAGCGCATCACCGCGCGCCGCTCGGGCGCGCCGTCCGTGGCGGACGGTTGTGCCGCCGCGCCCGGAGCGGGAGGTACGTCCTCGATGCGGATGGTGCCGTGGTGCAGGGTCACGATTTCATGCACGATGGCCAGCCCCAGGCCGGCTCCGCCCGCCTGGTCGGCGCGGCCGCCGCCCGGCTCGGGGGCGCGGTCGCCGCGGAAGAAGCGCTTGAACACTTCCTCGCGCCGCTGCGGCGGGATGCCGGGCCCGTTGTCTTCCACCATCACCACCGCCATGCCGCGGTGACCCATGGCCTCGCCGCCGGCGCGCACGGTGATGCGCCCGCCGGCGGGCACGTATTTCACCGCATTGTCGATCAGGTTGGACAGCGCTTCGCGCATCAGCAGCCGGTTGCCGCGCACCACCGCCGGCGCGCTGCCGGTGAAGGTGGGCCCGGGCAGGATCTCGAAGCCCAGGTCGATGCGGCGCGCCAGCGCCTGCGGCACCCACTCGGCACCGATCTCGAAGGCCAGCTCGGCCAGGTCGAAGTGTTCCACCGGTCCCAGCCGTTCCAGCGACAGCCCGGGCTCGGCCCGCGCCAGCGACAGCAGCTGGTTGGACAAGCGCACCGCGCGGTCGGCCGCGGTCTGCACCTCGCGCAGCGCATGGCGCGCCACTTCCAGCGAATCGGCGCTTTGCGCGCGGTCGGCATGCAGCTTGACCGCGGTCAGCGGCGTGCGCAGCTGGTGCGCGGCATCGGCAATGAACTTGCGCTGCGCGTCGAGCGCATCGCGCAGCCGCGCCAGCAGCGCGTTCAGGCCCCGGATCAGCGGCGCCACCTCGGCCGGCACCTGGGTTTCATCCAGCGCGGCCAGCGAGCGCGCGGTCTGCCGGTTGAGCTTGTCGGCCAGGATCTGCAGCGGCACCAGCTCCTCCTTGAGCACGTGCGACAGGATCAGGCTGCCGACCAGCAGCAGCAGGATCAGCGGCACCGATACCGACAGCAGGATCTCGTTGGCCGCGGTCTCGCGCCGGTCCAGCAGCTCCGCCACTTCCACCACGATCGGGCCGCGTGCGGGCTTGCCGGCCTCGCTGGTGCCGAGTTCATCGACCGCGGCGCTGGGCAGCATCACCGGCAGCCGCACCGCGCGCACCTGGCGGCCGCTGAACCACGCATAGAACAGCCGCGCGTCGTGCAGCGTGGTCTGGCCGGTGCCGTAGCCCAGCCAGGTATCCATGCCGCCGATCAGCCCGTCGGGGCCGTGGATGCGCCAGTAGATGCGATCGGTGCCCTCGGCCTCGACCAGCGTCTGCGCAATCATCGGGATGTCCTGCTCCAGCCGTGGGCCGGCGATGCGGATCTGCTGGGCGATGTTGTTGGCCACCCCATACAGCGCCCGGTCGAACACCTGCGTGGTGTAGTGCGCCGCCAGCCAGTACGACAGCGAGCCGCTGGTCAGCACCAGCGCGAACAGCGGCGTGGCCAGCGCGCGCAGCAGGTGCACGCGCAGGCTGATGTTGGAGCCGGTGCGGGACGGCTGGCGCGTCGCCGTGGGCGCAGGGTTGAGTCCCGCGGCGTCAGCCGCAGCGGAAGATGGGGGCACGTTCCGCGTGGCGATGCGGGAGGCCGTGCGCCAGGAAACCCGGGAGGAGGTGCGGGAGCGAGGCCACATTGCGGGCTAGGCCAAAGGACAGGGCCGCGTGTGGGACAACTGCGGGGATAACCGCGGGGATAGCCACGGCGGCCGGAGCGGTTTCATTGTCCGGCGCGGATCTGCAGCAGGTAGCCGAAGCCGCGCACGGTGACGATCTCGACGTCGCTGTCCTCGAGCTTCTTGCGCACGCGGTGCACGTAGACCTCGATCGCGGTGTCGCCGACGGTATCGCCGCCCTCGCCGGCGGGGTGGGCAAAGGTGGCCAGGTGGTCCTGCAGCTGGGCCTTGCTGACCACGCGGCCCTGGCGCTGCAGCAGCAGCTCCAGCACCGCGAACTCGCGCGGCGACAGCTCCAGCGGGCGGGCGTCGATAAACATGCGGCGGTCGTTGCCGGACAGCCGCAGCCGGCCCAGCCGCACGTCGCGCTCGGGCGCGGCCTCGCCATGCTGGCTGCGGCGCAGCAGCACGCGCACCCGCGCTTCCAGCTCGGGCAGGGCGAAGGGTTTGATCAGGTAGTCGTCGGCGCCGGCGTTCAGGCCCGAGAGCTTGTCTTCGAGCTCGTCGCGCGCGGTCAGGATGATGACCGGCGTGGTGCGGTTGCGGGCGCGGTAGCGCGCCAGCAGGGTCATACCGTCGATGCCGGGCAGGCCCAGGTCGAGGATGACCAGGTCATGCTGCTCGCGCAGCAGGTGTTCGGTGGCATAGACGCCGTCGTGGACGACGCGTACCTGGTGGCCGGCGCGGGACAGGCCGGCTTCGACGCCGCTGGCAATCTGGCGGTCGTCCTCGATCAGCAGGATACGCATGGCGGCAGCTCGGGAAGGACGTTGGGCATGGCTGGCAGGCGGGCAGGCAGGATGGGCCGCACCGCGCACACGGCGATGCGGGCCTGCCGCAGATTGTACTAGGCGCCGCCCCCGGCTTCCTTACGGTTAGCCTACAGCCGCCGCCGCGGCCGGCCGGGTCAGTTGGTCACCGCGTCGGCGGCGCGCTCGATGAAATGGGCCAGGTCGATGTCGCGCTGGGTCAGGCCGTTGGCGTCGTGCGTCGACAGCGTGATGTCGACGCGGTTGTAGACGTTGAACCATTCCGGGTGGTGGTCGGCTTTCTCGGCCTGGATCGCCACGCGCGTCATGAAACCGAAGGCGGCGTTGAAGTCGTGGAAGGTAAAGCGCTTGAAGATCGCATCGCGGTCGGCGACGGTGGTCCAGCCGGGCAGTTCGGCGAGCAGCGTGGCACGGGCTTGCGGGGAAAGAGGGGTCATGGTGGGCTCGATCTGGATCTTGGAAAAAAGAAGGTCGCGCAGTGCGCAGGGGGCGCACCAGGCGGACAGCCGGCCCGCCCGCGCCGGGGCGGCGGGCATGCCGGCATTGTTTCACAAAGCGGGAAATGGAGCAGGGTTGGGGCAGGGCGCCCCGGGGTTTGGCCGGGCGCGCCGGATCAGATGTCTTCGGTATCGGCCCAGCCTTCGCGGGTGCCGGCGTTGAGCACCTGGTCGCCCTCGGCGATATCGCCGGCGCCCAGCGTCGGCTGCGCGCGCAGCGCTTGGTACAGCGGCGCGAAATCCGGGCGGGTGGCGTCGAACAATTGCTCGAAGCTGTCGATCACGAAGTAGGTCTTCTGGAAGGTGTCGATGCGATAGCGCGTGCGCATGATGCGGCGCACATCGAAGCCGATCCGGTTGGGGCTGGCCGAGTCCAGGCTGTAGATGGACTCGCCCTGGCTCGAGACGATGCCGGCGCCATAGATGCGCAGCCCTTGCGGGGTGCGGATCAGGCCGAACTCGACGGTGTACCAGTACAGCCGCGACAGCATCTCCAGCGCGCCCAGCCCCGCAGCTTTCAGGCCGCCCTTGCCGTAGGCTTCCATATAGTCGGCAAAGACCGGGTTGATCAGCAGCGGCACATGGCCGAACACATCGTGGAAGCAGTCGGGCTCCTGCAGGTAGTCGAGCTGCTCGGGCTTGCGCATCCACCAGCTGGCCGGGAAGCGGCGGTTGGCCAGGTGCTCGAAGAACACCTCGTCGGGCACCAGGCCGGGCACGGCGACGACCTGCCAGCCGGTGGCGCGCATCAGGGTCTGGTTGAGCTGGTCGAAGTCCGGCACGCGGTCTTTTTCCATGCCCAGCGTGGCCAGGCCCTGCAGGAATTCGTCGCTGACGCGGCCGCGCAGCATCGCGGCCTGGCGTTCGTACAGCTTGCGCCAGATGGCGTGGTCCGTGCTGGTGTAGCGGTGCACCGGCTGGGCGATGGTGAAGTCCGGGCGCAGTTCCTGGCCGGACAGCAGGCCGGCGTCGAACTGTTCCTTGAGTTTGTCGGTCAGGGTGCCCTGGAAGGCGCCGGGGGCTTCGTTGGCCATGGCGATGGACATTGGCTTGCGTCTCCTTGAATGCGTGCTGGCTGCATCGGCGCCAGCATGAATGCGGATTTACTGCGTAGTTTAGGCGCCAAAAGCCGCAATCTGTCCGCATAGTCCGCTCGATTACCGAGGATCATGCATATAATGCGCATATATCGACGTATGGATGCGGGATTCATGTATGGCTGCCCAAAGTATTTCCCTCGACGCGTATGACCTCGCCCTGCTGAGCGCGCTGCAGGCCGACGGCCGCACCACGCACCAGCAACTGGCCGAGCGCGTGCACCTGTCGCCGAGCCAGGTCGGACGCCGGCTGGCGCGGCTGGAAGCCGACGGCGTCATCACGGGATACCGCGTCAGCCTGTCCTCGCAGGCGCTGGGGCTGGGCGTGGTGGTCTTTGTCAGCGTCAAGCTGGCGCATCACGGCGACACCATCATCGAGCGCTTCCGCGAAGAGATCCTGCTGCTGGAAGAAGTGCAGGAGTGCTATTCCGTCGCCGGCGAGGCCGACTACCTGATCCGCGTGGTGGTGCCGGACCTGCCCACGCTGGCCGAATTCACCATGAAGCGGCTGATGCGCGTGCCCGGCGTGGAGAGCGTGCGGTCGAACATCGTGCTGACCGCGATCAAGTGCGAGGGGCCGCTGCCGCTGTCGCACCTGCGCTGAAATTGCCTGCGTAGCGCCTTGCCGGCGCGTGCCGGTCTTGCACTCCTGTGGCGTGCGTGTCACCCTCGCCGGGTGCCGCAAACGTGGCGGGAACGGAGGATGGCAGGATGAAGGGGATCGTCGCCCGAGTCGATCGGGGTCTTGGCAGTTCGCTACAGCAATCGCACCTGGCGCGGGCCTCTGCGACGGTGGCTTTGGCGGCCGCGCTGGCCAGCCTGGCCGGCGGCGCACTGGCAGCGCAGGTGACCCGTTTCTCGCCGGAAGGCACGGTGGGCCAGGTGCGGCAGGTGGCGATCCGCTTCGACGAAGCCATGGTGCCGATGGGCGATGTCCAGGCCACCGCGCCCGCGGCGGTCTCCTGTACCGGCGCCAGCACCAGCGGCCAGGCGCGCTGGATCGACGCCAGGAACTGGGTCTACGACTTCGCCAGCGACCTCCCTCCCGGCGTGCGCTGCACCGTGCGCATGCGCGCCGGCCTGCGCAGCGAGGCCGGCACCGCCTATGCCGGCAAGGCGGAATACCGCTTCGAGACTGGTGGGCCGACCGTGGTCTCGAGCCGGCCTTCCGGCGGCGAGATCGAGGAAGACCAGGTCTTCGCGCTGCGCTTCAACGGCGCCGCCACCGCGGCCTCGGTGCGCGAGCACGCCTGGTGCCAGGCGCAGGGGCTGGGCGAGCGCATCCCGGTGCGGCTGCTGGCCGGCAAGGAGCGCGAGGCCGTGCTCGAGGCGATCCGCTGGGACCGACTCGCCAAACCGGCGCCCGATGCGGTGCACCTGCTCGCCTGCCAGCAGCGGCTGCCGGCCGCGGCGCGGGTGCAGCTGGTGCTGGGCGCGGGCATCGCCACGCCGTCGGGCGTCGCCACGCGCGAGGAACGCCGCTTCGACTACACCGTGCGCGAACCATTCACCGCCAGCTTCAGCTGCGAGCGCGAGCACGCGCAGTCGCCCTGCACGCCGCTGCGGCCGATGTCGGTGACGTTCTCCGCGCCGGTGCCGCGCAAGCTGGCCGAGGGCGTGGTGCTGAAGACGCCGTCGGGCCCGCGCGCGCCGCAGTTCGACCCTGATCTGGCGCCGGACGCGAGCGTCACTGCGCTCACCTTCGCCGCGCCGTTCGCCGAGAAGGCCCAGTTCACCATCGAAGTGCCGCGCAAGCTGCAGGACGACAGCGGCCGCGCGCTGGCCAATGCGGACCTGTTCCCGCTCAAGGTGGCCACGGCCGCGATGCCGCCGCTGGCCAAGTTTGCCGCGGCGCCGTTCGGCGTGGTCGAGCGCTTCGGCGAGCTGCCGCGCGGCAAGTCGGCGGTTGACTATCCGCCGCTGCTGCCGGTGACGCTGCGCAATGTCGAAGCCGATCTTGCCGTGCGCGGCGTGCAGGCCCGGGCCGGCACCGTGATGAAGCTGCGCGTCGACGACGACGCTGCCGTGATGCAGTGGCTGGGCCTGGTGCGCCGCCTGCACGAGGCCAGCTATACGCGCGGCGAACTCGACGCGGTGCTGGCGGGCCGCTCGCCATACCGCGTCAACAATCCGCGCAACGCGGTGTCGATCGAAACCCGCTCGGTGTCGCTGCTTGAGCGCGCGCCGGGTGTGCAGAAACTGGCGGTGCCCAAGCCGTCGGGCGATGCGCCGCGGCCGTTCGAGGTGGTCGGCATCCCGTTGCCGGAGCCCGGCTTCCATGTGGTCGAGATCGCCTCGCCGATGCTGGGCGAGGCGCTGCTGGGCAAGCGCGCGCCGATGTACGTGCGCACCGCGGCGCTGGTCACCAACCTGGGCGTGCATTTCAAGCTGGGCCGCAGCAGCGGCAATGAGGACGACGGCAGCCGCAGCGGGGTGGCCTGGGTCACCGCGCTGGACGACGGCAAGCCGGTCCGTGATGCCGCGGTGGCGGTGCGCGATTGCAGCGGGCGCCTGCTGGGCGAAGGCCGTACCGATGCCAGCGGCTTGGCGCGCTTTGCCAGACTCGCCGCGGCACCCGGGAGCGCGTGCGACCAGAATGGCCTGTCGGGCTATTTCGTCTCCGCCCGCATCGCGGCCACCCACCCGCAGGCGCGCGGCAAGGCCGACATGGCCTTCGTGATGTCGGACTGGAATCGCGGCATCGAGAGCTGGCGCTTCAACGTGCCGACCGACACCAGCGCCACGCCCACCGTGCGCGCCCACACCATCTTCGACCGCACCCTGCTGCGCGCCGGCGAAACCGTGTCGATGAAGCACCTGATCCGCGCCGAGACCGCGCAGGGCTTTGCCTTGCCGCCGGCGAGCCGACCGTTGCCCACGCGCGTGATCATTCGCCATGAAGGCAGCGGCCAGAGCTACGAGCTGCCGCTGCAATGGCGCCAGACCGCGACCGGCGGGCGCAGCGCGGAAAGCACCTTCCAGGTGCCCGCGGCGGCCAAGCTGGGGGTCTATACGGTCGAGCTGGAAACGCAGAAGGGCGACGGTGCGCAAGACGATGGCGGCGCGCGCAGCTACACCAGCGGCAGTTTCCGGGTCGAGGCCTTCCGCCTGCCGGTGCTCGCCGGCACGCTGCAGGTGGCAGGCAAGGCCGGGCCCGTGGTGGCGCCGGCCGAACTGCCGGTGGGCGTCGAGATCCACTATCTGTCAGGCGGCGGTGCCGCCGGGCTGCCGGTGCGCGTGTCCGCGCTGCTGCGCGACAAGTACGTCAGCTTCCCCGGCTACGACGAGTTCTCGTTCAACCCGCCGCGCGCGCAGCGCGAAAGCGGCGGCGACGAAGAGATGGACGAGGACCAGCAGGGCGATGCCAGCGCCGATGGCCAAAAGCTGGTCGCCGACAAGCTGCCGCTGACGCTGGACAAGAACGGCAACGGCAGCGTGACGCTGCGCAAGCTGCCCAAGACCGAGGCCCCGCGCGACCTGGTGCTCGAGGCCGGCTTTGCCGACCCCAACGGCGAGATCCAGACGCTGCGCCAGACCGTGCCGGTATGGCCGGCGGCAGTGGTGGCCGGCATCCGCACCGACGACTGGGTCTCGGTCAGGCAGAAGCTGGCCGTGCATGGCGTGGTGCTCGACGTCAACGGCAAGCCGGTGGCGGACGCGCCGGTCAAGATCAATGCGCGCGCGCGCCTCACCACCTCGGCGCGCAAGCGCGTGGTGGGCGGCTTCTACCGCTATGACAACCGTACCGAGACGCGTGACCTCGGCACCGTGTGCGAAACCCGCACCGATGCCCAGGGCCGCGCGCGTTGCGAGGTGGCGCTGGAGCAGGCCGGCCAGATCGAGCTTGTAGCGAGCGCGCGCGACAAGGACGGCCGCACCGCGCAGGCCGCCTCGACGGTGTGGGTCACGCGCCAGGGCGAGCTGTGGTTCGGCGGCGAGAACCATGACCGCATCGACCTGCTGCCGGAGAAGAAGTCCTATGCGCCGGGCGACACTGCGGTGTTCCAGGTGCGCATGCCGTTCCGCCACGCCACCGCGCTGGTGGCGGTGGAGCGTGAAGGCATCTACCAGACCCAGGTGGTGGAGCTGCACGGCAGCGATCCCACCGTGCGCGTGCAGGTGAAGCCGGAGTGGGGACCCAACGTCTACGTGTCGGTGCTGGCCTTGCGCGGGCGCCTGCACGAGGTGCCGTGGTATTCGTTCTTCACCTGGGGCTGGCGCCAGCCGGGCGAGTGGTGGCGCGCATTCCGCAGCGAAGGGCGCGAGTATGCGGCGCCCACCGCGCTGGTCGACCTGTCCAAGCCGGCCTTCCGGCTCGGGCTGGCCGAGATCCGCGTCGGCAACGCCGGCCACCGGCTCGACGTCGCCGTGACCCCGGACAAGACCAGCTACCCGGTGCGCGGCAAGGCGCGCGTGGCAATCCAGGTGAAGCTGCCCGACGGCAAGCCCGCCGCCAACGGCGAAGTGGCGCTGGCCGCGGTCGACCAGGCACTGCTGGAGCTGATGCCCAACACCAGCTGGGACCTGCTCGACGCGATGCTGCAGCGGCGCGGCTACGGCGTCGAAACCGCGACCGCGCAGATGGAGATCATCGGGCGCCGCCACTACGGGCGCAAGGCGGTGCCGGCGGGCGGCGGCGGTGGCAAGAGCCCCACGCGCGAACTGTTCGACACGCTGCTGCTGTGGAACCCGCGCGTGCAGCTCGACGCAGAGGGCCGGGCCAGCGTCGAGGTGCCGCTCAACGATTCGCTGACCAGCTTCCGCATCGTCGCGGTGGCGGATTTGGGGCTGGGCCGCTTCGGCACCGGCAGCGCCACCATCGCCGCTACGCAGGACCTGCAGGTGATTTCCGGCCTGCCGCCGCTGGTGCGCGAGGACGACCGCTACCGCGCCATGTTCACGCTGCGCAATACCACCAAGCGTGCGATGACGGTGCAGGCCAGCGCGCGCGGCACGCTGCTCGGCAATGAAGCCGGCCTGGCGGCGCAGACCGTGCAGATTCCCGCGGGCGAAGCGCGCGAGATCGGCTGGGACGTGACCGCGCCAGCGCTGCTGGCCTACGCGCGCACCGGCACCGTGATGTGGGAAGTGCAGGCCAGCGAGCAGGGCACGGGTAGCGCCGCGGACCGCATCAAGGTGTCGCAGCAGATCGTGCCGGCGGTGCCGGTCACGGTGCAGCAGGCCACGCTGGCGCAGGTGGCGCCGTCGCTGTCGATCCCGGTCAAGGCGCCGCCGGGCGCGCTCGCCGATCCGGCCGGCAAGGTGCGCGGCGGGGTGCAGGTCAGCTTCCAGTCGTCGCTGGCGGGCGGCATGCCGGGCGTGCGCGAGTGGTTCCGCAACTACCCGTTCACCTGCCTGGAGCAGCGCGCCTCGAAAGCCATCGGCCTGAACGACAGCGCCGCGTGGGATGCGCTGATGGCGCAGTTGCCGTCCTACCTGGATGCCAACGGCCTGGCCTCGTACTTCCCGCTGAACAGCGACAGCGACTATGGCAGCGAAGTGCTGACCGCCTACCTGCTGGCGGTGACCGACGAAGCCGCGCGCGCGGGGCTGGCGCTGCGCATTCCCGACGCGCAGCGCGCGCAGATGGAGCGCGGCCTGACCGACTTCGTCGAAGGCCGCATCCGCCGCGACAGCTGGTCGCCGGTGGGTGGCACGCAGTATCTGGAGGTGCGCAAGCTGGCCGCGCTCGAGGCGCTGTCGCGCACCGGCCATGCGCAGGCGCGCATGCTCGGATCGATCCAGATCCTGCCGGCGCAATGGCCGACCTCGGCGTTGCTGGACTGGGCCTTGCTGCTCACGCGCGTGCACGACATCCCGCAGCGCGAGCAGCGCCTGGCCGAGGCCCAGCAACTGCTGCGCTCGCGCCTGACGGTGCAGGGCACGCGCCTGGCGTTCTCCACCGAGCGCAACGACAACTGGTGGTGGATGATGGCCGGCGGCGACGTCAACGCCGCGCGCCTGCTGGCGCTGGCGTCGGAGCTGCCGGGCTGGAAGGAAGATGCGCCGCAACTGGCCACCGGGCTGCTGGGACGCCAGGTGCACGGCGCCTGGGGCACCACCACCGCGAACGCCTGGGGCATGCTGGCGGTGACGCGCTTTGCGCAGGCCTTCGAGAAGACGCCGGTGGCCGGCACCACGCGCGCCAGCCTCAGCAATGCCGGCGACGCCCAGCGCAGCTTCGACTGGGCGCGCGCGCAGCGCAGCGACGGCGTGGCGCAGGGCAGCGTCGACCTGCCGTGGCCGGCCGCGGCCGAGGGCGGCACGCTGCAGGTGGAGCAGGTGGGCGCGGGCCAGCCGTGGGCCACGGTGCGCGCCATGGCGGCGGTGCCGGTGACCGCGCCGCTGGCCGCCGGCTACCGCATCCAGCGCACCGTCACGCCGCAGGAGCAGGCGGTGCCGGGCAAGTGGTCGCGCGGCGACGTCTATCGCGTCAAGCTGGAGATCGATGCGCAGGCCGACATGACCTGGGTGGTGGTCAGCGATCCGGTACCGGCGGGCGCGACCATCCTGGGCAGCGGCCTGGGCCGCGACTCGGCCATCGCCACGCGCGGCGAGCGGCGCCAGGGCGCGGCGTGGCCGGCCTATGTCGAGCGCACGCCGCAGGCCTATCGCGAGTACTTCGGCTACCTGCCCAAGGGCAAGGTCTCGGTCGAATACACGGTGCGGCTGAACAACGCCGGCGAGTTCGCGCTGCCGCCCACGCGGGTCGAGGCGATGTACGCGCCCGATGTATTCGGCGTGGCGCCCAATGCGCGCCTGGCAGTGGGGGCGCGCCCATGAGCTGGCTGGCGATGATGATGCCGGCGCGCGTGCGCGAGTGGTGGCTCGCGGGCGCGATGGCCGGCCTCATCTACGGCGCGCTGCTGGTGCAGGTGGCGCTGGACCTTCCCGAGGGCGCGCCGCTGACCGGGCATATCGCCATGCAGCCGGCGTGGAAGACGGCGATGGCGCTGCTGCTGGCGCGCGCCGCGTGGTTCCACCGCGTCCCCGGCGAACGCCGCTGGCTGGTCACCGCGCTGCTGTGCTCGGCGCTGGGCGATTTCCTGCTGGCGCTGCCGACGCTGTCATTCTCATTCATGGGCGGGCTCGGCGCCTTCCTGCTGGCGCACTTGGCCTACCTGCGCCTGCTGGTGCCGCTGGCCGGCGACACCCGCCCGCACCGGCTGGTTGCCTGCGGCGCCATGCTCGGCGTGGCGGGCACCATGCTGGGCCGCTTCTGGCCCAACCTCGGCACGCTGGCCGTGCCGGTCACGCTGTATGTGGGGGTGCTCGCGGCCATGGTGTGCAGCGCGCTGGTGGCGCGCCTGCCGACGCCGCTGGCGGCGCTGGGGGCGCTGTGCTTTGCCGCGTCCGACCTAATGATCGGCATTGCGCGCTTCCTGGTGCCGTTCGAATCGTTCCAGCTGGGCATCTGGTGGACCTACGCCGCGGCGCAGGTGCTGCTGGTGGCTGGGCTGGTATCGGGGCGTCCGCAGCCATGAAGCGGCGCGTGGCTGTCGTGGCGCTGGCGGCGGCGCTGGCGTGGGCCGCGCCGGCCGCGGCCTTGCCCACGTTCGCGCAGGTGCGCGCCGACTGGCGCAGCGCCGACGTGGTGGTGCTGGACCGCCACGGCGAGCCGGTGGGCCGCGTGCGCGACGACTTCCGCGCGCGCCGCGGCGACTGGGTGGCGCTGGCCGACACCTCGCCCGCGCTGCGCACGGCGATCGTGCTGTCGGAGGACCGGCGCTTCTATGCGCACAGCGGCGTCGACTGGCAGGGCGTGGCCGCGGCCGCCTGGGCCAACCTGTGGAACACGCGCACGCGTGGCGCCTCCACGCTGACGATGCAGCTGGCCGGCCTGCTCGATGAAGACCTGCGCCGCCCCGGCGCGCCGGGGCAGGGGCGCAGCCTGACGCAGAAGCTGGGGCAGGCGGCCAGTGCCGCGGTGCTGGAACGCAGCTGGAGCAAGGACCAGATCCTGGAGGCCTACCTCAACCTGGTGCCGTTCCGCGGCGAACTGGTGGGCCTGTCGGCGATGTCGCAGGTGCTGTTCGGCAAATACCCCGAGGGGCTCGATGCGCGCGAAGCGGCGCTGGCGGTGGCGCTGGTGCGCGCGCCCAATGCGCGCGCGGCGCAGGTGGCCAGCCGTGCCTGCGGCATCCTGCGCGAGATGCGCCTGCCGCGCGAATGCGACGGCCTGGAAGGTTTTGCGCAACTGGCGCTGCTGCGCACCGGGCCGGTGGCGCAGCGCGCCGCGGCGGCCGCGCCATCGGCGGGGTTCAGGCCGCTGGCGCCGCACCTGTCGCGGCACCTGGTCAGCGAGACCCGCACGCAGCTGCCAGCCGGCGCCGCCATGCCCGCGCGCATCGCATCGACGCTCGACGCCCGGCTGCAACGCGCTGCCGTCGCCAGCCTGGACCGCCACCTGCGCGAACTGGCCGGACGCCATGTCGAGGACGGCGCGGTGGTGGTGATCGACAACGCCAGCGGCGACGTGCTGGCCTACGTCGGCTCGTCCGGCGCGCTGTCCGGCGCCGCGCAGGTCGACCACGCCGCGGCGCTGCGCCAGGCGGGATCGACGCTCAAGCCTTTCCTCTATGAGCAGGCGCTGGAAGAGAAGCGGCTGACCGCGGCCTCGCTGCTCGACGACCGGCCGGTGAACCTGCCGGTGGGCGGCGGGCTCTACGTGCCGCAGAACTACGACCACCGCTATGCCGGCTGGGTCAGCCTGCGCGCGTCGCTGGCGGCATCGCTGAACGTGCCGGCGGTGCGCACGCTGGTGATGGTGACCCCGCACCGCTTCCACAAGCGCCTGGTGGCGCTGGGGCTGCCGCTGACCGAGGCGGGCGACTACTACGGCTACAGCCTGGCGCTGGGCAGCGCGGATGTGTCGCTGCTGGCGCTGACCAATGCCTACCGCGCGCTCGCCAATGGCGGCAGCTATGCGCCGCCACGATTGCGGCAAGGCGTGCCGGCTGTGCCGGCAAAGGCCGTGATGCAGCCGGGCGCGAGCTACGTGGTCGCCGATATCCTGTCCGACCGCCATGCCCGCGCCCGCACCTTCGGCCTCGACAGCCCGCTCACCACGCGCTTCTGGACCGCGGTGAAGACCGGCACCAGCAAGGACATGCGCGACAACTGGTGCATCGGCTGGTCGCAGCACTACACCGTGGGCGTGTGGGTCGGCAATGCCAGCGGCGCCAGCATGCGCGACGTCTCCGGCGTGTCGGGCGCGGCGCCGGTGTGGCACGACGTGATGGAAGTCCTGCACCAGGGGCGCGCCAGTCTCGCGCCCGCGATGCCCGCCGGGGTGGAGCGCGTGGCGCTGCGCTTCGACGACGGCCTGGAGCCCGCGCGCGAAGAAGTGTTCCTGGCGGGCACCGCGATCCGGCGCGTCAGCGTGGGCGCGCCCGCCGCGCGCGCAGGCACGCCCATGATCGCCACGCCGGCCGACGGCACCGTGTTTGCGCTGGATCCCGACATGCCGCCGGCCTCGCAGCGCGTGTGGTTCCATGCGCAGGGCGTGGCTGGCCAGTCGGCGCGCGCGGTCAGCTGGCGCATGGACGGCAAGCCGCTCGGACGCGGCGGCGAGGTGGCATGGCTGCCCTGGCCGGGACGCCACCAGGTGGAACTGCTCGATGCCGCCGGCAAGGTGGTGGACCGCATCGGCATCGAGGTGCGCGGCGCTTCGGTGCGCGCGCCCGTGCCCGCGGCCCGGCACTGAGGCCCGCATCGACGTGTTCGGACCCGCGCCGCGGCCAACCGCCGGTGGCGGTGGGCAATAATGGCGCTTCGCCATATCCCGCAGGAGCCCGCGCATGTCCCTCGTTGCCCTCGATGCCGCCGCCACCGCGGCACGCCTGCCGTATCCCGAACTGGCGCAAGCCATTGCCGACATGCTGGCCGAACTGCGCGACGGCACCGCCATGGCGCCGCCGCGCATCGCGCTGCCGGTCGGCGATGCGCAGCAGGGCGCGGGCACGCTGCTGGTGATGCCGGCGCGCAACCGCCAGTTGGTGATGACCAAGAACATCACCGTGCATCCCGGCAACCCGCAGCGCGGCCTGCCCAGCATCCTCGGTGAAGTGGTGGTGGCCGACGCGCACACCGGCGCGCGCCTGGCCATGCTCGACGGTCCCACCGTCACCGGGCGGCGCACCGCGGCGGTGTCGCTGCTGGCGGCGCAGCGCTTTGCCGCGCGGCCCGATGGCGAACTGCTGATCGTCGGCGCGGGCGTGCAGGCGCTGACGCACCTGGAGGCCTTCGTCGCCGGACTGGGCGTGCGCCGGCTGTGGCTGCATTCGCGCACGCGCGACAAGGCCGAGGCGCTGGCCGCGCATGCGCGCACGCTGGGGGTGGAAGCGCAGGTGGCGGAGTCGGTCGCGGCGGTATTGCCGCGCGTGTCGATGGTGGTCACGGTGACGTCGAGCCGCAGCCCGGTGCTGCCGGATCTCGACAGCGGCCTCTGGCGCGACCAGCACTTCATTGCCGCGGTCGGTGCGTTCCGTCCCGACATGTGCGAGCTGCCGCCGGCGCTGTGCCACGCCGCGGCGGACCACGGCCGCCTGCTGGCCGATACGCTGTTCGGCATCGAGGACGAGGCCGGCGACCTGCTGCAGGCCGGCATCGACTGGGCCGACGTGCAGCCGTTCGAGAGCGCGATCCTGCAGGCCGACGCCATCCGCGCGCGCACCGGCAGCCCGCTGGTGTTCAAGAGCGTGGGCTACGCGCTGTGGGACCTGGCGGCGTGCGTGCTCGCCAGCCGCGCCTGATCAGCGCTCGCGTTCGCGGTCGCGTTCGCGGTCGCGACTGCGCAGCCAGTCACCGAACAACTCGCGCGCCGGCGCCAGGAAGGCGGCGATCGGTTCGCTGCGGTCGCTGGCGTACCAGTGGCAGTAGCAGCCATGGATGGTCGCGATCATCAGCCGCGCCATCGGCGCGGGCAGCGGACGGCCGGGGGACGACAGCGCCGCCACCAGGTCTTGCACGTGGCCGTCCCAGCTGCGGCGGATTTCCTCGCGCACGCTGGCCGGCACGCTGCCGGAGAACAGCAGGGCCAGCACGACGCCCTTGGCCTCGGGATTGGCGGTGAGATAGCCGGCGACCCGGTCGAAGCTGTTCTCGAGCCGCCGTGCCGCCGTCCTGCCGCGGTGCGGCTCTGCGCCCAACTCGTTGCCGATCTGGCGGAACAGGCTGGTGGCGGCCTCCGCCAGCAGCATTTCCTTGCTGCCGAAATGCCAGAGCAGGCTGCTCTTGGCCACGCCGGCCTCGGCCGAAATCTGGTCGAGGGTCACCTCGGCATAGCCATGCGCGCTGATCAGCCCGCGCGTGACCGCGAGCACGCGTTCGCGGGTGTCCAGCCCGCGCCGGTTCTTGGCGATCGGCGCGGAAGGGGTGGGGGCGGCGCGTTCGGCGGACTGTCGGGTTGGTGGCATGGATGGGGGCGGCAAAAAAGGCGGTGCAGCAAAAAGTGGGCGCAACGCGGCGTCGGCGGCCGGGCTCTATTTGACAGTAGACGAGCTCTGCCAGCAAACTCCTGAATTGTACTGAACGTTCAGCACAATGACATAAGCGCTGCCGGCCACCTGCCCGCGCCGGGCGCAGGATCCAGGAGACCAGGATGCCGAATCCGACTGCCTTTGCCGCCGCCGCCACCGCGCTGGCTGCCGCCTTAAGCCTTGCCGGGACCGCCGGTGCCGCTTCCGCCGCGGCCAGTGCGGGCAAGCCCGCCACCGACGCCACCGCCCGCGCCAACGCCGCCGTCCTGCAGCAACTGCCGTTCCAGGACCGGCGCGACTTCGACGCGGCGCGCCGCGGCTTTATCGGCACGCTCGACAAGACCGAGATCCGCGACGCCAGGGGCAACGTGGTGTGGACCCTGGAGCCTTACGACTTCCTCAAGCCCGAGACGGCACCCGCCACGGTCAATCCCAGCCTCTGGCGCCAGGCCCGGCTCAACCTGCACCACGGCCTGTTCCAGGTGACCGACCGCATCTACCAGCTGCGCGGCTTCGATATCGCCAATATGACCATCATCGAGGGCGAGTCCGGCCTGATCGTGATCGACCCGCTGACCGCGACGGAAACCTCGCGCGCCGGCCTCGAGCTTTACTTCCGGCACCGGCCGAAGAAGCCCGTGGTGGCGGTGATCTATACCCATAGCCATGGCGACCACTTCGGCGGCGTCAAGGGCGTCGTCAGCGAGGAAGACGTCAAGGCGGGCCGGGTCAAGGTGCTGGCGCCGGAAGGCTTCATGGAAGAAGCCGTCAGCGAGAACGTCTTCGCCGGAAACGCCATGAGCCGCCGCGCGCAGTACATGTATGGCTTCAACCTGCCGCGCTCGGCCACCGGCCAGGTCGACGTGGGGCTGGGCAAGGCCGTCGCGCACGGCACGCTGACGCTGATCGCGCCGACCGACCTGATCCACAAGACCGGCGAAACCCGCACCATCGACGGCGTGCAGATCGAGTTCCTGATGGCGCCCGGCACCGAAGCCCCGGCCGAGATGCTGATGTACTTCCCGCAGTGGCAGGCCCTGTGCGCGGCCGAGGACGCCACCCACAACCTGCACAACCTCTACACCATCCGCGGCGCCCAGGTGCGCGACGCCAACCAGTGGTGGCGCGCGCTCGACCAGACCATCGACCGTTTCGGCGCGCGCACCGAGGTGCTGTTCGCCCAGCACCACTGGCCCACCTGGGGCCGCCAGGAGATCGTCACCTACCTGGGCAAGCAGCGCGACGGCTACAAGTACATCCACGACCAGTCGCTGCGGCTGGCCAACCTGGGCTACGTGCCGGCCGAGATCGCCGAGCGCGTGAAGTTGCCGCCGTCGCTGGCGCGCGAATGGCATCTGCGCGACTACTACGGCACCGTCAGCCACAATGCCAAGGCGGTGTACCAGCGCTACCTGGGCTGGTATGACGCCAACCCGGCCAACCTGAACCCGCTGCCGCCGGAAGAGGCGGGCAAGCGCTACGTCGAATTCATGGGCGGCGCGGCACGCGTGCTGGAGCAGGCCCGCGCCGCCTACGCGCGCGGCGAGTACCGCTGGGTCGCCGAGGTGGTCAAGCACGTGGTCTTTGCCGATCCGTCCAACCAGGCGGCGCGCCAGCTCGAGGCCGATGCGCTGGAGCAGCTTGGCTACCAGGCGGAATCGTCGACCTGGCGCAACGCCTACCTGAGCGGCGCCGCCGAGTTGCGCGCCGGGCCGCCCAGGACCGGCCGCCGCGCCGGCAGCCCGGACGTGCTGCGCGCGATGACCGACACCATGTTCCTGGACTACCTGGCGATCAGCCTCAACGGCGACCGTGCCGCCGGCAAGACGCTGGCGCTGAACTGGGTGCAGCCGGACACCGGCAAGCGTTTCGCGCTGACCGTCGAAAACGGCGTGTTCCGCTACAAGGCCGACGCGCAGCACGCCGCGCCGCAGGCCACGCTGACCATGCCGCGCGCCGTGCTGATGGGCGTGCTGGCCGGCCAGACCACGCTGGCGGCGGAAACCCAGGCGGGCCGCGCGCGCGTTGAGGGCGACCCGCAGGCGCTGGCGGCGTGGGCCGGGCTGATGGACAAGTCCGAGCCGAACTTCGCCATCGTCACGCCCTGACGGCAGCGGGCGGGGCCGGCGCGCGTGCGCTGTTGCGCGTCTGGCCTATAAAACCGCTTCCATGTGAGGGTTTTTTCCGCCTTGCGGGATAAACCGTTGCGTGGACGCTGCGGACCCGCGTCCCCGGCGGGCCGCTGCCGCCGCTTTTTTCATGGTTAACCCTGCCTTTAGGGGGCGTCCTCTACGAATCTGTGTCATTGATGAAACAACCGCGCGGGGGCTGGCCGGATAATGCACGCGGCAGTTACCGAAAGAGGAGTAAGAGGATTATGAAATCGACTTATAAGAAGATGCTGGCCGCCGGCGCCGTGATGGCGCTGACCGGAGCCGCACACGCGCAGTCCGCGGGCAGCAATATCGTCAGCCTGGGCTGGTTCCGCGTGATGCCGAACAGCTCCGCCGATCCGCTCACCGTGGACAGCATCGGCGGCCGCCCGGTCGGCATGACCCGGCCGAACACCGGCGCGGAAATCGAGTCCGCCGACACGCTGGGCCTGGCCTTCAGCCACTACTTTACCGACAACATCTCCGGCGAGATCGTTGCCGGCATTCCGCCCAAGCATGACGTCAAGGGCACCGGCAACTACGCCCAGTATGGCAAGCTGGGTTCGGTCAAGCAGTGGAGTCCGGCGCTGGTGGTCAAGTACCACTTCTTCGACGCCAAGACCAAGTTCCGTCCCTATGTCGGCCTCGGCGTGAACTACACCTGGTTCACCGACGAAACCATCACCAACCAGAACTTCGTCAACCGCGAGTTCGCGCCGGGCGCGCGCATGACCGCGAGCGCCAAGCCGTCGTGGAACCCGGTGTTCAATATCGGCGCCAACTACGCCATCAACGACAACTGGTTCGTCGGCCTGTCCGTGTCCTATGTCCCGATCTCGACCCGGGCCTCGTTCACCACCCAGGCGGGGCCGGTGACGATCCAGTCGCACACCAAGATCAAGATCGATCCGGTGGTGACGTACCTGAACGTGGGCTACCGCTTCTGAGCGGCACACGGCAGGCTGAACAAAAGGGCGTCCGTGGGGCGCCCTTTTTGCTGCGTGGCGACGGCTTACGCCACCGACCTGACCGGATAGCCGGCTTCCTCGATGGCCTCGCGCAACGCCTGCGTGTCGGCGCCGCTGTCGACGCGAACGGACTGGGCCGGCACATCCGCGCTGACGCGCGCGGCGGGGTCGACGGCGAGCACGGCGCGCGTGATGGCGCCGACGCAGTGGTTGCACGTCATGCCTTCTACCTGGAACTGGATCATGCTGGAACGCTCCTGAACGGGATGGAAACGCGACCTCGGGCGACCTCGGGCGACCTCGGGCCGCGACAGACACATTGTGAACCTTGCCACGATGGGAAGCACAAGGGGAAATTTCCGCGGTCGACGTGAGGCTGGCGCCATCGGCAGCGGGCCTTGACCTTCCAATGATGGTAAGGTCCATGATGCTGACATCGACACTGTGGATGACTCAGAACCATGCCAGATTCCAGCGCTGTGCTCGCTTCGCAACCGGTCCGCACGGACCTTAAGCCGCCCGCCGACGCCATGCCCGAGTGGCGGCTGCCGGTCGAAGGCATGACCTGCGCCTCGTGCGTGGGACGCGTCGAAAAGGCCCTGGCCAGGGTGCCGGGCGTGCGCGACGTGGCCGTCAACCTGGCGACCGAGGCCGCCACGCTGCGCGCGGCGTCCGCCGCGGTGCTGCCCGCCGCCGCGCGCGCCGTGGCCGAGGCCGGCTACGCCGTGCCCCACGACACCCTCGAACTGAATATCGCCGACATGACCTGCGCCTCGTGCGTGGCCCGCGTGGAAAAGGCGCTGCGCGCCGTGCCGGGCGTGGTCGAGGCCACCGTCAACCTGGCCACCGAGCGCGCCAGCGTGACGCTGCTGCGCGGCGCCACCGATACCGCGGCGCTGGTCAGCGCGGTCGCGCGTGCCGGCTATGGCGCGACACCGGTGGCGCAGGCGGCGCAGGCCGGCGCCGCGGCCCGGGCCGGCGAGCCGGGGCAGGCCACGCCCGCGGCGTTCTGGGACGGCCCGTGGCCGGTGGCGATCTCGGCGGCGCTGTCGCTGCCGCTGGTGGCGCCGATGGTGCTGGAATGGTTCGGCGTGCACTGGATGCTGCCGGCGTGGGTGCAGTGGCTGCTGGCGACGCCGGTGCAGTTCGTGTTCGGCTGGCGCTTCTACAAGGCCGGCTGGAAGGCGGTGCGCGCCGGCGCGGGCAATATGGACCTGCTGGTGGCGCTCGGCACCACCGCCGCCTACGGGCTGTCGCTGTGGCTGATGTGGCGCACCCCGGCCGATGCCATGCCGCACCTGTACTTCGAGAGCGCGGCGGTGGTGATCACGCTGGTGCGCCTGGGCAAGTGGCTGGAGACGCGCGCCAAGCGCCAGACCGCCGATGCCATCCGCGCGCTGGCGGCGTTGCGTCCCGATACCGCGCGGGTGCGGCGCGGCGGCGTCGAGCACAGCGTGCCGCTGTCCGCCGTGACCGTCGGCGACGAAATCGTGGTGCGCCCCGGCGAGCGCATCCCGGTGGACGCCGAGGTGGTCGAAGGCACCAGCCATGCCGATGAATCGATGCTGACCGGCGAAAGCCTGCCGGTGCCGAAGCAGCCCGGCGACCGCATCACCGGCGGCGCCATCAATTTCGAAGGCCTGCTGGTGGCGCGCACCGTGGCGGTGGGCGCCGAGACCGTGCTGGCGCGCATCATCCGCATGGTCGAGCACGCGCAGGCGGCCAAGGCGCCGATCCAGCGCCTGGTCGACCGCGTCAGCGCGGTGTTCGTGCCGGTGGTGCTGGCGATTGCGCTGGTGACCGTGCTGGGCTGGGGCCTCTTTGCCGGCGACTGGGAAGCGGCGCTGCTCAATGCCGTGGCGGTGCTGGTGATCGCCTGCCCGTGCGCGCTGGGGCTGGCCACGCCCACCGCGATCATGGCCGGCACCGGCGCCGGCGCGCGCGCCGGCATCCTGATCAAGGACGCCGAGGCGCTCGAGATCGCGCACCGGGTCGGGGTGGTGGCGTTCGACAAGACCGGCACGCTCACGGTGGGCAAGCCCGAAGTGGTGGCGCTGCATGCGGCCGATCCTGCCGACGCCGACGGCAGCGCGTTGCTGGCGCAGCTGGCCGCGCTGCAGGCCGGCAGCGAGCATCCGCTGGCGCGGGCGGTGCTGGCCGCGGCGCAGGCGCGCGGCCTCGCCGTGCCGCAGGCCGGCGAAGTGCAGGCGCTGCCGGGCCGCGGCATTGCCGGCGTGGTCGGCGGCCAGGCCCTGCAACTGGGCAGCGAGCGCCTGCGCGCGTCGCTGGGCGCGCCGGCCGGCGCGCTGGCAGCGGTCGCGGACCGGCTACAGGCCGAAGGCCGCACCGTGTCGTGGCTGGTGCAGACCGCGCCGCCGCGCGTGGCCGGGCTGGTCGCGTTCGGCGATGCCATCAAGCCGGGCGCGCCGGCGGCGATCGCCAGGCTGCGCGCCGCCGGCGTGCGCACGGTGATGCTGACCGGCGACAATGCCGGCGCCGCGGCGCGCGTGGCGCAGGGGCTGGGGCTCGATGACGTGCAGGCCGAAGTCCTGCCCGAGGACAAGGCCGCGCGCGTGCAGGCGCTGGGCCGCGATGGCGCGGTGGTGGCGATGGTGGGCGACGGCATCAACGATGCGCCGGCGCTGGCCGCGGCCGACGTGGGCATCGCCATGTCGACCGGCACCGACGTCGCCATGCATGCCGCCGGCATCACCCTGATGCGCGGCGACCCGGCGCTGGTGGCCGATGCGCTGGCGGTCTCGCACCACACCGTGCGCAAGATCCGCCAGAACCTGTTCTGGGCCTTTTTCTATAACGTGGTGGGGATTCCGCTGGCCGCGGCCGGGCTGCTCAATCCGGTGGTGGCGGGCGCGGCGATGGCGTTTTCCAGCGTCAGCGTGGTGGGCAATGCGCTGCTGCTGCGCCGCTGGCATGCGCAGGCGGGCACCGCGCCGGGCGCGTCGCCCGCGGCGCGAGGAGGCGAGTGATGAATATCGGCGAAGCGGCACAGGCCTCGGGCGTATCGGCCAAGATGATCCGCCACTATGAATCGATCGGGCTGGTGGCGGCGCCGCCGCGCACCGACGGCGGCTACCGCCGCTATGACGAACGCGCGGTGCATAACTTGCGCTTCGTGCGGCGTGCCCGTAATCTGGGCTTCTCGCTCGACGAGATCCGCAACCTGCTGTCGCTGTGGCACGACCGCGGCCGCGCCAGCGCCGACGTCAAGGCGCTGACGCTGCGGCACGTGGCCGACCTGGAGCAGCGCATCGCCGAACTGGCGGCGATGCGCGACACGCTGCGCGAACTGGCGCAGCACTGCAGTGGCGATGACCGGCCGGACTGCCCGATCCTGGCCGACATGGCGCAGCCGGACGCACCGGCCCGGCCGGACTGCCACGGCTGAAGCCATAGCAGGGCCGGCGCAGGCCGGCGCAGCGGACTCCATAACAACAACGATAGCTGGCGCCGCATCTGGCTCGCGTGCGCCGGCAGGAGACCTGTGCAAATGGAACAGCCGATGACCGACGATCCGGCCGTGGCCGGCGTTGCCAGCCCACCCGCCGCGAGCCCGGCGGGGACCCATGCGCCGGTGCAGAGCCGCCAGCGCATGCGCGACGGCACCGAACTGTTGCTCCGTACTTGGCAACCCGATCCGGCGCGCTTTGCCGAACCGCTCGGCTCGGTGCTGCTGGTGCACGGGCTTGCCGAACACGCCGGCCGCTACCAGCATGTCGCCGAGGTGCTGTGCGGGCTGGGACTGCGGGTGCGGGCCTTCGACCTGCGCGGCCACGGCGCCAGCGGTGGCGCGCGCATGGTGGCGGAGCATCCGGACGCCTACCTGAACGACCTGGCCGAGATCTACGATGCCGCGGTGCCGGGCTGGCACGAACTGCCGATCCTGCTCGGCCACAGCATGGGCGGGCTGATCGCGGCGCGCTTTGCCACCGCGCGCGTGCGGCCGGTGCGCGCCCTGGTGCTGTCGTCGCCGGCGCTGGCGCTGCGGCTGTCCCGGCCGGCGCTGGCGCTGCACCGCGTGCTGCTGACGCTGGCGCCGCGCCTGCGCGTGCCCAATCCGATCGATGCGCGCCACCTGTCGCACGATCCGGCGGTGGTCGCCGCCTATCGCGCCGATCCGCTGGTGCAGACCACCATTACCGCCGGCGTGCTGGAAGGCATGATCCGCGGCATGGCGCAAGCGCAGGCCGACGCGGCGCTGCTGGAGGCGCCCACGCTGATGCTGGTCGGCGGCGCCGACCGCGTGGTGGACCCGGCCGGCAGCCGCACCTTCTTCGACAATGCGCCGCCCGACCTGCGCGAACAAGTCTGGTTCGACCACGGCTACCACGAGATCTTCAATGAAGCGCAGCCGCTGCGCGGCGAAGTGTTCGCGGCACTGACCGGCTGGCTGCAGCGCCGGCTGGCCAGCCCGCAGCGCTAGGTCCGGAACACCGACTCGGCCACGCCGAACGCGGCCGCGACCACCGGGTCGTCGCGGCGCGCGGCCAGGCAGACCAGGGTCAGCTCGGTCTGCACCGAGACCCCTTCGACGATCACCAGCCCGTGCGCATGCGACTCGCGCAGCGCGATCGCATCGCGCACCAGCGACAGCCCCACGCCGGAGCGCACCAGGTCGCGCATCGACGCTTCCTGGTCGACGTGCGCCACCTTGGGCACGCTCGCCGGATCCACGCCCGCCTGCGCGAAGTGCGCCGACAGCAGCCGGTTGTGCGCGGATTCGGGCGGGGTCCAGATCCACGGCAGCGTGGCCAGCTGCGCCCATGAGCGCAGTGCGGTGCGCTCCTTCCAGCCCTTGGGCGCGACCACGTAATACGAGAACGGCGTCAGCGTCAGCGTGTGGAAGCCGGGCTCGGACGGCTGGCCCAGGTAGAAGCCGACGTCGAGCGCGCCGCTGCGTACCTGCTGCAGCACCCAGCCCGACATGCCGTGGCGCAGCTCCGTGCCGATCTGCGGGTGGCGCTCGACCAGCGTGCGCAGCATCGGGCCCAGCCGCGTGAATTCGGGATCGAGGATGGTGCCGATCGCCAGCCGCCCGCGCACGGTGTGATGCATGGCGTTGACGGTGTGCTGCAGGTCGCCCACGCCATCGAGGATGCGTTCGGCCAGCGGCAGCAGCGCGGCGCCATCGGCGGTCAGCGTCAGCCCCGCCGCGGTGCGCTCGAACAGCCGGATGCGCCACGCCGACTGCAGCGCCTTCAGCTGCAGGCTGACCGCGGGTTGGGTCAGGTGCAGGCGCTGCGCCGCGCGGGTCAGGTTGCCTTCGCGCGCGACGGCAACAAAGGCGCGCAGGTGATGGAGGTCCAAGGGGGGCGGCGGCAGGTGGTGGGTGGTGCGTCGCAATATTTTGCGCGGCTTATATTGCGATTGACGATAAATCATTGGACGGGGCCGCGCAACTGCACCAAGCTTGCGCTCAACCATGGCCCGAAGTCTGGTGCCGCACGCCCTGCGTGCCGCGGCCGGTGCGCGGCGCAGCGTGGCAGCGTCTTCACCGGACGCAAAGATCGACGGGACCAGGCCCGGGCCGCATCGCCCGGGGAACCAGCATCCAGGAGCGGAAGTGGAAGACATTCTTGCAGAGGCCAGCGCAGTGCAGGCCATCATCGGCCACAGCATCGCAGGCCGGCAGACACGCGGCGCCTCGCAGCGCCAGGCCGACGTATTCAACCCCGCCACCGGCGCAGTCGCCGCGCGCGTCGCGCTGGGCACCGCGCAGGACGTGGCCGAGGCCGTGGCCGCCGCCAAGGCCGCCTTCCCGGCGTGGGCCGATACGCCGCCGCTGCGCCGCGCGCGCATCCTGTTCAAGTTCAAGGAGTTGCTGGACCAGCACCACGACGACCTCGCCGCGCTGATCACGCGCGAGCACGGCAAGGTGTTCTCCGATGCGAAGGGCGAGGTCACGCGCGGCATCGAGGTGATCGAGTTCGCCTGCGGCATCCCCAACCTGCTCAAGACCGATTTCACCGACAACATCGGCGGCGGCATCGACAACTGGAACCTGCGCCAGCCGCTGGGCGTGGTGGCCGGCATCACGCCGTTCAACTTCCCGGTGATGGTGCCGATGTGGATGTTCCCGGTGGCGCTGGCGTGCGGCAATACCTTCGTGCTCAAGCCGTCCGAGCGCGATCCGTCGCCGAGCCTGCTGATCGCCGATCTGCTGCGCCAGGCCGGCCTGCCCGATGGTGTGTTCAACGTGGTGCAGGGCGACAAGGAAGCGGTCGACGCGCTGCTGGCGCACCCCGACGTGCAGGCGCTGTCGTTCGTCGGCTCGACCCCGATCGCTGAATACATCTATACCGAAGGCACCAAGCACGGCAAGCGCGTGCAGGCATTGGGCGGCGCAAAGAACCACCTGGTGGTGATGCCCGATGCGGACCTGGACCAGGCTGTCGACGCGCTGATCGGCGCCGCCTATGGCTCGGCCGGCGAGCGCTGCATGGCGATCTCGGTGGCGGTGGCGGTCGGCGAGGTGGCCGACCAGCTGGTGCCGCGGCTGGCCGAACGCGCGCGCGCGCTGAAGATCCGCAACGGCATGGACGCCGATGCCGAGATGGGCCCGCTGGTGACCGGCGCGCACAAGGCCAAGGTCGAAGGCTACATCGCCAAAGGCGTGGAAGAGGGCGCGACGCTGGTGACCGATGGCCGCGGCCACCAGGTCGACGGCCACGAGAACGGTTTCTATGTCGGCGGCACGCTGTTCGACCACGTGAAGCCTGACATGACGATCTACAAGGAAGAGATCTTCGGCCCGGTGCTGTCGGTGGTGCGCGTGCATGACTTTGCCGAGGCGGTGGCGCTGATCAACGCGCACGAGTACGGCAACGGCGTATCTTGCTACACCAGCGACGGCGGCATCGCGCGCGCGTTCGCGCGGCAGATCCAGGTGGGCATGGTCGGCATCAACGTGCCGATCCCGGTGCCGATGGCGTGGCATTCGTTCGGCGGCTGGAAGCGCTCGCTGTTCGGTGACCACCATGCCTATGGCGAAGAGGGCGTGCGCTTCTACACGCGCTACAAGAGCGTGATGCAGCGCTGGCCGGACTCGATCGCCAAGGGCGCGGAATTCACCATGCCGGTGGCGAAATAAACCTGACGACCACTACAACAAGCGCCATGGAGACATTCGACTACATCATCGTGGGGGCCGGTTCGGCCGGCTGTGTCCTGGCGAACCGGCTGACGCAGGACCCGGACGTCAACGTGCTGCTGCTGGAAGCCGGCGGCAAGGACGACTACCACTGGATCCATATCCCGGTGGGCTACCTCTACTGCATCGGCAACCCGCGCACCGACTGGCTCTACCGCACCGAAGCCGAAGCGGGGCTGAACGGGCGCTCGCTGGGCTATCCGCGCGGGCGCGTGCTGGGTGGCTGTTCGTCGATCAACGGCATGATCTACATGCGCGGCCAGCGCGAAGACTATGACGAGTGGGCGCGGCTGACCGGCGACGACGGCTGGCGCTGGGACAACGTGCTGCCGCTGTTCAAGCGCAGCGAAGACCATCACCGCGGCCCCAGCGAATTCCACGGCGCCGGCGGCGAATGGCGCGTGGAAGGGCAGCGGCTGCGCTGGGACATCCTGGAGCGTTTTGCCGATGCCGCCGAGCAAGCGGGCATCCCGCGTACCGACGACTTCAACCGCGGCGACAATTTCGGCGTCGGCTATTTCGAAGTGAACCAGCGCCGCGGCATCCGCTGGAACACGGCCAAGGCGTTCCTGCGGCGCGCCTCGGAGCGGCCCAACCTGACCATCGTCACCGGCGCGCAGGTGAGCGGGCTGAGCTTCGACGGGCGCCGCTGCACCGGCGTCAACTATTTCGGCGGCGGCCGCGCGCATGCGGCGGCGGCCACGCTCGAGGTGATCCTCGCCGCCGGCGCGGTCAATACCCCACAGTTGCTGGAGCTGTCGGGCATCGGCCAGGCCGAACGGCTGCAGGCGCTGGGCATTCCGGTGCGCCACGCGCTGCCCGGGGTGGGCGAGAACCTGCAGGACCACCTGCAGCTGCGCAGCGTGGTCAAGGTCGACGGCGTGCGCACGCTGAACACGCGCGCCGCGAGCCTGTGGGGCAAGTTCTGCATCGGCGTGCAGTACGCCTTCAACCAGAGCGGGCCGATGAGCATGGCGCCATCGCAGCTGGGCGCGTTCGCGCGCTCGGATCCGTCGCAGGCGCGCCCGAATATCGAGTACCACGTGCAGCCGCTGTCGCTGGACAAGTTCGGCGATCCGCTGCATGCCTTCAACGCCTTTACCGCCAGCGCCTGCAACCTGCGCCCGACCTCGCGCGGCAGCGTGCATGCCGGCAGCGCGGATTTCCGCCAGGCCCCGGTGATCGCGCCCAACTACCTGTCGACCGACGAGGACCGCAAGGTCGCCGCCGATGCGATCCGGCTCACGCGCCGCATCGTCGCCTCACCCGCGCTAGCGCCGTACCGGCCCGAGGAATGGCTGCCGGGACCGGCCTTCCAGAGCGACGAGGAACTGGCCGAGGCCGCCGGCAATATCGGCACCACCATCTTCCATCCGGTCGGCACCTGCAAGATGGGCCGCGCCGACGATCCCATGGCGGTGGTCGACCATCGGCTGCGCGTGCTGGGCGTGCAGGGGCTGCGCGTGGTCGATGCCTCGGTGATGCCGCTGATCACCTCGGGCAATACCAACTCGCCGACCATCATGATCGCCGAGCGCGCCAGCGACATGATCCGCGAAGACCGGAGGAATCATGCCGCGGCGGCGGAAGTGGCAGGCCCCGCGGCAACGCCTGTGCAAGCCACGCCGGCGCCGGCGACGGTCAGCGCAAGCGCATGAAGCGGCGCGCCGCATGACCGCCAGACGGGGGGATGTCATGCGGCGATTGCGGCGCTTTTGCGGCCGCCAAAAAACTGACACTTGGTTCATGTTTCATAGTGCAAACCCCGATGTTTTGCGATGCAACAGGCGCACACAATAGACGCCTCACAGGGTGCTTCGGCCGCACATCCCATGCCGCCGTCGCAACCACCGCGGGTGCCGCCCCGCACGATAAAACACCGCAGGCAGCGCCGCTATTACGGCGCGCCTGACGGACAAGCGGCAGCAAGGGCCTACAAGGCCGGTTCGGACCATTGTCAGTGCCGGGCATCACCCCGGCAGTTCAGCAAGAGGGCGGGCAGGAGACATGAACCAGCAGGAAACCATCCTGGAAACGCGGAACCTCACCAAGGAGTTCAAGGGGTTCACGGCGGTGAGCGACGTCAACCTGAGGGTGCGCCGCGGGTCGATCCATGCATTGATCGGCCCCAACGGCGCCGGCAAGACGACCTGCTTCAACCTGCTCACCAAGTTCCTGGAGCCGACCACCGGCACCATCCTATTCAACGGCATCGACATCACCCGCGAAAAGCCGGCGCAGATCGCGCGGCGCGGCGTGATCCGCTCGTTCCAGATCTCGGCCGTGTTTCCGCACCTGACGGTGATGGAGAACGTGCGCATCGGCCTGCAGCGGCAACTGGGCACCGCGTACCAGTTCTGGCGCAGCGAGCGCTCGCTCGACGTGCTCAACGACCGCGCCATGGAGCTGCTCGACCAGGTCGGCCTGACCGAGTTCGCGCATACGCTCACGGTGAACCTGCCGTACGGGCGCAAGCGCGCGCTGGAGATCGCCACCACGCTGGCGATGGAGCCGGAGCTGATGCTGCTCGACGAACCCACGCAGGGCATGGGCCACGAGGACGTCGACCGCGTCACGCAGCTGATCAAGCAGGTCTCGGCGGGCCGCACCATCCTGATGGTGGAGCACAACATGAGCGTGGTCTCGTCGATCGCCGACAAGATCACGGTGCTGCAGCGCGGCGCGATCCTGGCCGAGGGCCCGTATGCGGAAGTGTCGAAGGACCCGCGCGTGATGGAGGCCTACATGGGCACCGCCGACGCGGAATTGCAGGGCGCGCACTGAGGCAGGGGGACGACACATGAGCACAGCCAATACTCCCGCCCTGGAAATCAAGGGCCTGCACGCCTGGTATGGCGAATCGCACATCCTGCACGGCGTGGACCTGACCGTGAACGCCGGCGAAGTGGTCACGCTGCTGGGCCGCAACGGCGCCGGGCGCACCACCACGCTGCGCGCGATCATGGGCCTGACCGGCGCGCGCAAGGGCTCGATCCGGGTCAATGGCCACGAGACCATCGGCCTGCCCACGCACAAGATCGCGCACTACGGCATCGGCTATTGCCCGGAAGAGCGCGCCATCTTCTCCAGCCTCTCATGCGAAGAGAACCTGATGCTGCCGCCGGTGCTCAAGGGCGCCGACGCCAGCCAGGGCATGAGCGAGGCCGACATCTACGAGATGTTCCCGAACCTGAAGGAGCGCCGCCAGAGCCAGGGCACGCGCCTGTCGGGCGGCGAGCAGCAGATGCTGGCGGTCGGGCGCATCCTGCGCACCGGCGCCAACCTGCTGCTGCTGGACGAGATCTCGGAAGGGCTGGCACCGGTGATCGTGCAGGCGCTGGCGCGCATGATCCGGATGCTCAAGCAGAAGGGGTACACGGTGGTGATGGTGGAGCAAAACTTCCGCTTCGCCGCGCCGCTGGCCGACCGCTTCTACGTGATGGAGCACGGCACCATCGTCGAACGCTTCGCAGCCAGCGAGCTCGAGGCCAAGATGCCGGTGCTGCATGAATTGCTCGGGGTCTGATCCGCGCAACGCGGGTCGATGGTTGCTTGTTGGCAGGAACGGGTGGCGCGCACGCCGCCGCAAATCAGGAGACAGGGAAATGAAAAAGACTCGGCTCGCGGCCGCGATGGCGGCCATTGCCATGGGTGCGGTGTCCTTCGGCGCTGCCGCACAGGTATCGGGCGACACCGTCAAGATCGGCTACATCACCGACATGTCGGGCCTGTATGCCGATATCGACGGCCCCGGCGGCCTCGAAGCCATCAAGATGGCGATCGAGGACCGCGGCGGCAAGGTGCTGGGCAAGCCCATCGAGATCGTCTCGGCCGACCACCAGAACAAGGCCGACATCGCCGCCTCGAAGGCGCGCGAATGGATGGACCAGCAGGGCCTGGACATGCTGCTGGGCGGCACCAACTCCGGCACCGCGCTGGCGATGAACAAGGTGGCTTCCGAGAAGAAGCGCGTCTACATCAACATCGGCGCCGGCACCGCGCGCCTGACCAACGAAGAGTGCTCCCCTTACACGGTGCACTACGCCTATGACACGGTGGCGCTGGCCAAGGGCACCGGCAGCGCGGTGGTCAAGCAGGGCGGCAAGTCGTGGTTCTTCCTGACCGCCGACTACGCCTTCGGCCACTCGCTCGAAAGCGACACCGCGGCGGTGGTCAAGGCCAACGGCGGCACGGTCGCCGGGCAGGTGCGCCATCCGCTGTCGGCTTCGGACTTCTCGTCGTTCCTGCTGCAGGCGCAATCGTCCAAGGCGCAGATCCTGGGCCTGGCCAATGCCGGCGGCGACACCATCAACTCGATCAAGGCGGCCAAGGAATTCGGCATCACCAAGTCGATGAAGATCGCCGGCCTGCTGATGTTCATCAACGACATCCATAGCCTGGGTCTGAAGAACACCGAAGGCCTGCTGATGACCGACAGCTGGTACTGGGACATGAACGACGACACCCGCAAGTTCGCCAACCGCTTCTTCGGCAAGATGAAGAAGATGCCGAGCAGCCTGCAGGCAGCGGACTATTCGGCCGCCAGCACCTACCTGAAGGCCGTCGAAGCCGCCAAGACCGACGATCCGGACAAGGTCATGGCCGAGCTGAAGAAGATGAAGATCAACGACTTCTACACCAAGGGCTATATCCGCCAGGACGGCCGTGGCATCCACGACATGTACCTGATGCAGGTGAAGACCGCGGCCGAATCGAAGAAGCCGTGGGATTACCTGAAGGTGGTCGCGACCATCCCGGGCGAGCAGGCCTTCACCACGGTGGCCGAGTCGAAGTGCGCCATGTTGAAGAAGTAAGAGGGAAGGCCGGCTTGCGCCGTTGGCAAGCCGGCCGGTTTGCTCCCCTCTCCCGCGCGCGGGAGAGGGGCCGGGGGTGAGGGCTGGCCTTACCAAGGCCGCCATGCTGGAACACACCGAAGGCTTCGCTTGATGTGGTTCCTCGCTAAACCGCCCCTCACCCCAACCCTCTCCCCGTGAGGGGAGAGGGGGAACACCTTGCTTAGGCTAGCTCGGGCGGCTTTGGCGCACCCAAAACCGTTGGCTCCGCTTCGTGTCTGCCAACAACCAGCAATCGATGCCCATGGACATCTTCGGAATCCCCCTGCCTGCGATGCTTTCCCAGCTCTTGCTGGGGCTGGTCAACGGCGCCTTCTATGCGATGCTGAGCCTGGGCCTGGCGGTTATCTTCGGCCTGCTCAACGTCATCAATTTCGCGCACGGTGCGCTCTTCATGCTGGGCGCGGTGCTGGCCTGGATGGGCATGGAGTACGCCGGGCTGAACTACTGGATCATGCTGCTGCTGTCGCCGCTGGTCGTCGCCGCGCTGGGCGTGGTGATCGAGAAGACCATGCTGCGCTGGATCTACAAGCTCGACCATATCTACGGCCTGCTGCTGACGCTGGGTATCACGCTGGTGATCGAAGGCATCTTCCGCTCGGTCTACGGCGTCTCGGGCCTGCCGTACCAGACTCCGGACGCGCTCCAGGGCGCCACCGACCTCGGCTTCATGACCCTGCCCAACTACCGCGCCTGGGTCGTGGTGGCGTCGCTGGCGGTGTGCTTTGCCACCTGGTACGTGATCGAGAAGACCAAGCTGGGCGCCTACCTGCGCGCCGGCACCGAGAACCCCAAGATGGTCGAGGCCTTCGGCGTCAACGTGCCGCTGATGGTGACGCTGACCTACGGCTTCGGCGTGGCGCTGGCGGCGTTTGCCGGCGTGCTGGCGGCGCCGGTGATCCAGATCTCGCCGCTGATGGGGCAGAACCTGATCATCGTCGTGTTCGCGGTGGTAGTGATCGGCGGCATGGGTTCGATCATGGGCTCGATCCTGACCGGCCTCGGCCTGGGCGTGATCGAAGGCCTGACCAAAGTGTTCTATCCGGAAGCATCGGCGACCGTGGTGTTCTTCATCATGGTGATCGTGCTGCTGCTGCGCCCGGCCGGGCTGTTCGGCAAGGAGAAGTGATGAGCGCACCGTCCACATCATCGACGCCAGCCACCGTGGCGGCCAATGCAGGCAAGGCAGGAAAGGGACAAGGCGTGCACAAGAAACTGTTGTACGGATTGCTGCTGCTGGCACTGCTGGTGGCGCCGCTGGCCGGGGCGTATCCGGTGTTCGTGCTCAAGGTGCTGTGCTTCGCGCTGTTTGCGTGCGCCTTCAACCTGCTGATCGGCTACACCGGGCTGCTGTCGTTCGGCCATGCGGCTTTTTTCGGCGGCGCCGGCTACGCCGCCGGCCATGCCATGAAGGTGTGGGGCGTGACGCCGGAGGTGGGCCTGATCCTGGGCACCGCCACGGGCGCGCTGATCGGCTACGTGGTGGGCTCGCTGGCGATCCGGCGCCAGGGCATCTATTTCTCGATGATCACGCTGGCGCTGGCGCAGATGCTGTTCTTCATCTGCCTGCAGGCGCCGTTCACCGGCGGTGAGGACGGGCTGCAGGGCATTCCGCGCGGCAAGCTGTTCGGCGTGCTGCCGTTGTCGGATGACCTGACGCTGTACTACGTGGCGCTGGTGATCATCGTGGCCGCTTTCGCGCTGATCGTGCGCACCGTGCATTCGCCGTTCGGCCAGATCCTGAAGGCGATCAAGGAGAACGAGCCGCGCGCGGTGTCGCTGGGCTATGACGTCGACCGCTTCAAGCTGACCGCGTTCGTGCTGTCGGCGGCGCTGTCGGGGCTGGCCGGCTCGATCAAGGCGCTGGTGCTGGGCTTCGAGACGCTGACCGACGTGCACTGGTCGATGTCGGGCTCGGTGATCCTGATGACGCTGGTCGGCGGCCTCGGCACGTTGTCGGGCCCGATCGTCGGTGCGTTCGTGATCGTCGCGCTCGAGAACAAGCTGGGCGACATCGGCAACTTCCTGGCGTCGGTGACCGGCATCTCGTGGTTCGGCACGCTGGGCGAGTCGGTGACCATGGTGACCGGGGTGATCTTCGTGATCTGCGTGCTGACCTTCCGCCGCGGCATCATGGGCGAGCTGCTGGCGCGCTTCGGCGGACACGCCGGGCGCAAGGAGTGACCGCGGGTCGACATGCCCGATTCTGGGGCTAGGGTTTTTTCTAGCTTGTCCGCAATGCACCGCTTCGTTACATTCCATATACGGTTTTCGCAGGTTAAATGGAGGCGGAAGCGAGGAGACGACAGGCGCGCACCCGGTGTCGGGTAGCAGCGTTATAAATAAAGGGCGTTGCCGGGTGATCCTCGGCAACGCTTTTTTCATTGAGGCTTCGCACCCGTTAGTGACGCTTTCGCCCTGTTTTGGGGCATTCATGCCGCATCGGCATCACCTTGCGGCCTCACGCATGCGACAATGCGGGCGCTTCTTGCTGCTCGCCCATGTCCGCAACCGTTCCCCCTGATCCATCCCCAACTGTCCCGCGCGCGGGCGGCCATGTCCCGCCGCAGGTCCGCGTACGCGTGGGGCAGGGCGCCGACGCTGCCCTGGTGTCGGACTGGCTGGACCGGATCCAGCCCTTGCCCGTGCCCGACGCGCGCGCGCGGCAACTGATGCTGGGCGAACTGCTGGCCCAGTCCGGGCGCGGCATCTGCCTGCTGGCCAGCGACGCGCCGGACGGCGGCGCTCCGCTCGCCTGCCTGCCGGTGGCCTTGCTGCCCAGCCTCGAGCTGGCGGGCCTTGCGGCCTGCGCCACCGAATGGTGGGTACGACCAGAGCTGGACGCGGCCGCCCGCCGCGCCTGCCTGGAAGCCTGCTGCGCCACGCTGGCCGAGTGGGGCCGTGCGCACGGCATCCGCCACGCGCTGCTGGCGCCCGGGCTGGTGGCCGGCCACGGCGGCGCGCCGCCCGGCTTCCGCCTGCACGGCAACGGCATGTGGCACGGCAGTCTGGTGCCCGCGGCCAAGGTACTCGGCTGATCCGCTTTGCGCCGGTGGTGCGCCGGCGCCGCGGTTCCGGCCGTTGCTGGCCATCCTCCTTTCCTTTTCCCCCTTTTCGCTTTTCTGCAATGACGGAATTCGCATTCCTGGCGCTTGCCGCCTTTCTCGCCGGCCTGATCGACGCGGTCGCCGGCGGCGGCGGGCTGGTCCAGATCCCGGCGCTGTTCTCGGCCTATCCCAACCTGGCGCCGGCGACCCTGCTCGGCACCAACAAGGTCGGATCGATCGCCGGCACCGCCAGCGCGGCGCTGCGCTACGGCCGCAGCGTGCGCATCTACTGGGGCGCGACCGCGCCGGCGGTGGTGGCGGCCTTCGCGTGCTCGATGGCCGGCGCCTGGGCGCTGACCATGATCCCGGCCGAGCCGCTGCGCAAGGCGCTGCCGTTCGTGCTGGTGGCACTGCTGGTCTACACCGTCGCCAAGAAGGACCTGGGCGCCGAGCATGCGCCCACGCTGAGCGGCTGGGGCGAGCGCGGCGCGGCGCTGCTGGCCGGCGCCGTGCTGGGCTTCTATGACGGCGTGTTCGGGCCCGGCACCGGCAGCTTCCTGATGATCGTGTTCGTGCGGGTGTTCGGCTATGACTTCCTGCACGCGGCGGCGTCGACCAAGCTGGTCAACCTGGCCACCAACCTGGCGGCGCTGCTGCTGCTCGCCAGCAAGGGCCATATCTGGTGGCAGCTGGGCCTGGTGATGGCGGTGGCCAACGTCGCCGGCAGCCAGGTCGGCAGCAGGCTGGCGCTGCGCCACGGCAGCGCCTTCGTGCGCAAGGTGTTTATCGTGGTGGTGAGCGCGCTGATCCTGAAGACCGCCTGGGATGCCTTCGTGCGCTGACGGGACAGCGGGACGGGGCGGGCGATGCGGGTTAGTCCTCGCTGTTCGCGCCAGGGCCCTGTGATAGACTCGATCCGCATTCCCGACCGCACGGTCGGTGAATCACCGAAGCGCCTTTCCGGGGGGAGTGGCGTGGACGGGAAATTGGGGAGCGGCCTGTGTCGTTCCTGGTTGTAGCGCAGGTGCCGGCGCTGTGCCTGCGTTGACCCGAGGGGTCGAGCCAAAAAAGGGGCATCCGCCGGCGGACGCCGGACGGATGCCTTTCCGTTTCAGGAACCGAAGGAGACAAGATGGATTTCAAGCGCGCCAGCCTGCTGGCAATCGCTGCGGCCAGCCTGGTTGCCGGGGCCGCCCAGGCGCAGGTCAAGGTCGGGGTGACGGTATCGGCCACCGGTCCGGCGGCATCGCTGGGCATTCCGGAAAAGAACACCTTCACGCTGATGCCCAAGGAGATCGCGGGCAAGAAGATCGAGTACATCGTGCTGGACGATGCCTCGGACACCACCACGGCGGTCAAGAACACGCGCAAGCTGATCAGCGAAGACAAGGTCGACGTGATGGTCGGCTCGACCGTCACGCCCAACTCGCTGGCGATGGTCGACGTGGTCGCCGAGAACGAGACCCCGATGATCACCATGGCGGCCTCGGCCCGCATCATCGAGCCCATGGACGCCAAGCGCGCGTGGGTCTTCAAGACCCCGCAGAACGACTCGCACATGGCCACCGCCATTGCCGAGCACATGAGCAACAACAACGTGAAGACGGTGGCGTTCATCGGCTTCGCGGATGCCTATGGCGACAGCTGGGCGCAGGAATTCGCCAAGGTGGCCGAGCTGCGCAAGATCAAGGTCGTCGCCAACGAACGCTTTGCCCGTACCGATACCTCGGTCACCGGGCAGGTGCTGAAGATGATGGGCGCCAACGCCGACGCGGTGCTGATCGCCGGCTCGGGCACGCCCGCCGCGCTGCCGGCCAAGACGCTCAAGGAACGCGGCTACAAGGGCAAGGTCTACCAGACCCACGGCGTGGCCAATGCCGACTTCCTGCGCGTGTGCGGCAAGGATTGCGAAGGCACCTTCCTGCCCGCCGGACCGCTGCTGGTGGCCGAGCAGCTGCCCGACAGCAATCCGGTGAAGAAGCCGGCGCTGACCTACAAGACCGCCTATGAGAAGGCCTTCGGCGGACAGGTCTCGACCTTCGGCGGCCATGCCTGGGATGCGGGCCTGATCCTGCAGCACGCCATCCCGGAAGCGCTGAAGAAGGGCCAGCCGGGCACCAAGGAGTTCCGCAAGGCACTGCGCGACGCCATGGAGCAAACCAGGAACCTGCCGGTGTCGCACGGCATCATGAACATGAGCGCCACCGACCACCTCGGCTTCGACCAGCGCGCGCGCGTGATGGTGCAGATCGTCGACGGCAAGTGGAAGCTGCTGAAATAAGCGGCTGACCCGGGCGTCTGGCGCCGGCCGGCCAGACCTGCCGGCGTTTCAGTGAAGCAGGGCGCATGGCTGACCATGCGCCCTTTTTTCTGGCGCGCCGGCTCGCGTGTCCGCCAACCTAGGGTTGCTCTGTATTTCCGCAATGCGCAACCCGTTTACTATTTCGTAACCCGAAGCGAGCACCACCCTGTCGGCCCGTCGGCGCCCCGCTGACCCCGTTCGATGCAGGCAGGTTTTCCAACAAGACGGGGAGACAATGGACTTATCTATCGCCGCCATCCTGGCGCAGGACGGCATCACATCGGGCGCGATCTACGCGTTGCTGGCACTGGCGCTGGTGCTGGTGTTTTCGGTGACCCGCGTCATCTTCATCCCGCAAGGCGAATTCGTTGCCTATGGCGCGCTGACGCTGGCGGCGATGCAGGCCGGGCACGCCCCGCAGACCAGCTGGCTGTTGCTGGCGATGGGCGTGCTGACTTTCCTCTACGAGACCGTCACCGTGCTGCGCAGCGCCGAGCTGCGGCGCACGCTGGGCCAGCGGCTGGCGGTGCTGGCCGGCAAGTACCTGGTATTTCCACTGGCGGTGCACTGGGTGGTGCAGCAGTACGGCGCGCAGCCGCTGCCGATGCTGGCGCAGGTCGCCCTGACGCTGCTGATCATCATTCCGCTGGGGCCGATGCTGTACCGGCTGGCCTACCAGCCGCTGGCCGAGGCCAGCACGCTGGTGCTGCTGATCGTCTCGGTGGGCGTGCACTTCGCGCTGGTGGGGCTGGGGCTGGTGATGTTCGGCGCCGAGGGCTCGCGCACCAATCCGTTCTCGGATGCGCGCTTCGAAGTCGGCGCGCTCAGCATCTCGGGGCAAAGCCTGTGGGTGGTGGCGGTGTCGGGCCTGCTGATTGGCGCGCTCTACTTCTATTTCGAACGCACGCTGCAGGGCAAGGCGCTGCGCGCAACCGCGGTGAACCGGCTGGGCGCGCGCCTGGTCGGCATCGGCACCACGCAGGCGGGACGCCTGTCGTTCACGCTGGCGGCGGCGATGGGCGCGCTGTGCGGCATCCTGATCGCGCCGCTGACCACGGTGTACTACGAGTCGGGTTTCCTGGTCGGCCTGAAGGGCTTTGTCGGCGCCATCGTCGGCGGGCTGGTGAGCTATCCGGTGGCGGCGCTCGGCGCGCTGCTGGTGGGGCTGCTGGAATCGTATTCGTCGTTCTGGGCCAGCGCGTTCAAGGAGGTCATCGTCTTCACACTGATCATTCCGGTGCTGCTGTGGCGTTCGCTGACGAGCAAGCATGTCGAGGAGGAGGAATAAGCCATGACCATGCTGACCGACAAGCAGGCGCGCGTGGCCGGCGCCGAGGCCGGCAGCCGCGCGCGGCTGAACCGCAACCGGCTGCTGGTGCTGGCCCTGATCGTGGTGCTGGCGCTGCTGCCGGTGCTGCCGACGCCGGAGTTCTGGATCACGCTGGGCAACTACATCGGGCTGTACAGCATCGTCGCGATCGGGCTGGTGCTGCTCACCGGCGTGGGCGGCATGACCTCGTTCGGGCAGGCGGCGTTTGTCGGCCTGGGTGCGTACAGCACCGCGTACCTGACCACGCAGTTCGGGCTGTCGCCGTGGTTCGGGCTGCTGGTGGGGCTGGTGATCACGATGGCGTCGGCGTATGTGATCGGGCTGATCACGATGCGCATGTCCGGGCATTACCTGCCGCTGGCGACCATCGCCTGGGGCCTGTCGCTGTTCTTCCTGTTCGGCAACCTGGAGTTCCTGGGCAAGTATGACGGGCTGAACGGGATCCCGGTCTTGTCTTTCTTCGGCATCGAGCTGCAGTCCGGACGTTCGATGTTCTACCTGATCTGGGCGGTGGTGCTGCTGGCGGTGCTGGCGATGCAGAACCTGCTGAACTCGCGCCCGGGGCGCGCCATCCGCGCGCTCAAGGGCGGCGGCGTGATGGCCGAGGCCATGGGCGTGAACACCGCGTGGATGAAGGTGGTGATCTTCGTGGTTGCGGCGATCCTGGCATGCGTGTCGGGCTTCCTGTACGCGCACCTGCAGCGCGCGGTGAACCCGACGCCGTTCGGACTGAACTACGGCATCGAGTACCTGTTCATGGCCGTGGTCGGCGGCGTCGGGCACGTATGGGGCGCAGTATTGGGTGCGGGCATCCTGACCATCCTGAAGGACGTGCTGCAGGGCGTGCTGCCCCGGCTGCTCGGCGCCAACGGCAACTTCGAAATCATCGTCTTCGGCGTGCTGCTGGTGCTGCTGCTTCAATACGCGCGCGATGGCATCTGGCCGTTCCTGCGGCGGCTGGTGCCTTCCGGTCCGCCGGTGCTGGCGCCGGCGCAGGCCCAGGCCCTGGCCGTGCGCCAGAAGCCCGAGGCTGGCGAGCTGATCCTGGATGTGCGCGCTGCGCGCAAGGAGTTCGGCGGGCTGGTGGCGGTCAACGATGTCAGCTTCCAGGTGCGCGCGGGCGAGATCATCGGCCTGATCGGTCCCAATGGCGCCGGCAAGTCGACGACTTTCAACCTGGTGACGGGCGTGCTGCCGGTCACGCGCGGCGAGGTGCGTTACCGCGGTGAAGTGATCTCGGGCCTGCCGTCGCGCGAGATCGTCAAGCGTGGCATCGGCCGTACCTTCCAGCACGTGCACCTGCTGCCGACCATGACGGTGCTGGAGAACGTTGCCATCGGCGCCCACCTGCGCGGTGATTTCCGCGCCCAGGGCGGTGTCTCGGCAGCAATCCTGCGCATGAACAAGGCCGAGGAAGAAAAGCTGCTGTTCGAGGCGAAGCGCCAGCTGGAGCGCGTCGGCCTGGCCGACTGCATGTACATGGAAGCCGGCAGCCTGGCGCTGGGCCAGCAGCGGATTCTCGAAATCGCGCGAGCACTGTGCTGCGACCCGGCCCTGCTGTTGCTCGACGAGCCGGCCGCGGGCCTGCGCTACAAAGAAAAGCAGGCGCTGGCCGAACTGCTGCGCAAGCTCAAGAGCGAGGGCATGAGCGTGCTGCTGGTCGAGCACGACATGGACTTCGTGATGAACCTGACCGACCGGCTGGTGGTGATGGAATTCGGCACGCGCATTGCCGAAGGCGTGCCCGAGGAGGTGCAGAAGAACCCCGCGGTGCTGGAAGCCTATCTGGGTGGCGTGGAATAAAAGTGGAGCACGGACCGGACATGAGCCTGATTCTCGAAGTGAAGGACCTGCACGTCCGCTACGGCAAGGTGGAAGCGGTGCACGGCGCCAATCTGAAGGTGGAGGCCGGCAAGATCGTGACCGTGATCGGCCCCAACGGCGCCGGCAAGTCGACCATGCTCAATGCGATCATGGGCGCGCTGCCGGTGACGGGGTCGTCGAGCGGCGCGGTCAGCTACCTCGGCCACGACATGGCCGGCATCCCCGTGGAAGGGCGGGTCGCGCGCGGCATGTGCCTGGTGCCGGAAAAGCGCGAGCTGTTCGCCTCGATGACGGTGGAGGACAACCTGCAGCTGGGCGCCTTCCGCCGCAAGCGCGCTGGCGAGAAGAACTACCTGGACCAGATGGACGTGGTCTACGACCTGTTCCCGCGCCTGCGCGAGCGCGCCCGCCAGGACGCCGGCACGCTCTCCGGCGGCGAACGCCAGATGCTGGCAGTCGGCCGCGCGCTGATGGCCAAACCGCAGTTGCTGATGCTGGACGAGCCCAGCCTTGGCCTGGCGCCGCTGATCGTCAAGGAAATCTTCCACATCATCAGCAACCTGCGCCAGACCGGCGTGGCCACGCTGCTGATCGAGCAGAACGCCCGCGCGGCGCTGCAGGTGGCGGACTACGGCTATGTGATCGAGACCGGCGACATGGCGATGGAAGGCCCGGCCGATGAACTGGCGGCTAACCCGAAGGTGATTGAAACCTATCTTGGATTGGCAAGAAAGGCGGCATAAGTCCTCCCGATTTCGCCAGAGGAATGAGGGCCCGCGCATGCGGGCCCTTTGTTATTGGTGGTGTGAATAACTTTGGGGATAACCTGATTTTCTTCGCCTTTAACACCCTGCCAACAGGTCCACGGCGCTCAGTCGCATTTGTATTTACCCGATGAATGTATTGCCTTTGTAATGAGGGCAATCCATTGATCATGCCGATGTGGCTGTCATCTAAATTCACCGGGTGGATGATTCTGGCCGATTTGACGGAGATAAAACTTATCCGCCGAATAGCGTGGCATTCTCTCTGGCGGTATCCTCGGCGGCAATCTCCAATAGCCATGCGCGGAAACAATGCAGGGCCGGATGATCACGGCGCTCCTTCGGCGCGCACAGGAAATAGCCGCGCTGCAGCGTAATCGGCAGGTCAAACGGTGCCGCCACGCGTCCTGCCGCAATTTCCTCGCGCACCAGGCAGCGCTGCAGCACCGCCACGCCCATGTCGGCGCGCACCGCCTGGATCAGGATCGAGACCTGGTCGAACGCTGTGGATAACCTGGGCGCAGCGTTGGGTACGCCGGCAGCCTGCAGCCAGTTTTGCCAGTTCGCCGGCGCGGTGGTGTGGTAGAGCAAAGGCTCGTCCAGCAGCTCGGCGGGAGACTGCCAGCGGCCTGCGTCGCGCCGCGCGCGGGCGCGGTCCGGGTGGCAGACCGGCACCATTTCCCGGCCGACCACATAGTCGGCTTGCAGGCCGGGCCATTTGCCGGCTTCGCCGGCCAGGATGGCGGCGTCGGGGGAGGGGCCGGACAAGTCTTCGTCACGCTGGTAGGGAACGAAGTCGAGCCGGATTTCCGGGTGGCGGCGGTGGAAGTCCGGCAGGCGCGGCACCAGCCAGACGCTGGCTAGGGTGGGCACTACGGACAGGGTCAGATGGTGCCGGCGGTCGCCGGCGCGCAAGGCGGCGCTGGCGTGTTCGATCGCGGCGAGCGGTTCGGCCACGGCATCGAGCAATCGGCGGCCGGCATCGGTCAGCCCGAGGCGGTGGGCATTACGCTGCAGCAGCGGCTGGCCGAAATGCGCTTCCAGCCTTGCGATGGCGCGGCTGACCGCACCCTGCGTCACGCACAGTTCTTCCGCCGCCCGCGTAAAGCTGCCCAGCCGCGCCGCGGTGGCAAAGGCGTGCAACTCGGACATCGAAGGGGAATGCAGCCGCATGGAGGACTGGGGGAGGGCGCGAAGGAGGTCATCGCCCGCGGGCTCGGCGCAAGGATGATCTTTGGTAATGCAAAGGTGCAATATAGTCGTTTGCGCACAGCCGGTAAACGGCTGACACTCGGCCGGTTCATGCACAACACCAACAGGAGAAACCCCATGATCCGAGCCCGGATGTCCCGCCGCCAGCTGCTGCTGACCGGCACCGCCGCCACCGCCACGCTGGTCTTTGCCGGCAGCGCCCTGGCGCAGGCCAACTACCCGACCCGCCCGATCCGGCTGATCGTGCCGTTTGCCGCGGGCGGCTCCACCGACCTGTCGGCGCGCCTGGTGGCGGAGTTTGCCGGCCGCGAGCTGGGTCAGTCGATCGTGGTGGAAAACAAGGGCGGCGCCGGCGGCTCGCTGGGCATGGAGCAGGTCGCCAATGCCGCGCCGGATGGCTACACCATCGGCATGGCCACGGTCAGCACGCATGGCTCCAATCCGGCCGTGTACCCCAAGCTCAAGTACGACCCGATCAAGGACTTTGCCCCGGTCACCAACGTGGTGGCGATCCCCAGCGTGTTCGCCGTGCACCCGAGCGTGCCGGCCAAGACCATGCAAGAGTTCATCGCGCTCGCCAGGGCCAACCCCGGCAAGTACAGCTTCGCCTCGCCGGGTGCCGGCTCGCTGGGCCACGTCAACATCGAGAACTTCATGATGCTGGCCAAGATCGACCTGCTGCACGTGCCTTACAAGGGCGCCGGGCTGGCGCTGAACGACGCCGTCGCAGGGCAGGTGAACGCGATCACCGACAACCTGTCGTCGACGCTGCCGCACGTGAAGGCCGGCCGGCTGCGCGCGCTGGCAGTGCTGGGCGCGGCGCGCTCCGCGCAGCTGCCCAACGTGCCGACCTACGCCGAACTGGGCTTCAAGGACATGGGCGAGGGCGGCTGGTTCGGCATTGTCGCGCCGGCCAATACGCCGCCCGCCATCGTCGCCAGGCTGAACCAGGCGATCCACAAGGCCATGCAGAACCCCGAGTTCAAGCGCAAGGTGGACGAGTCCGGCGGCACCCTGGTGCCGACCACGCCGGAACAGTTCAAGGCACAGATCCAGCAGGCCATGGCGCGCTATGCCCGCGTCGCCAAGGCCGCCGAGATCAAGCTGGACTAAGCATGGCGGAAGCAACCAACCACGCGGCCGCGCTGCCGCCGGTGATCGTGCGCTTGTCGGAAGGGGAGGCCCTGCCGCTGGTGTGCGATTCGCCGCATAGCGGTACCGCTTACCCGGCGGACTTTGGCGCCGCGGTGCCCGCCGCGCGCCTGCGCGGCGGCGAGGATACGCATGTGGACGCGCTGTGGCAGGCCGTGCCCGCGGCTGGCGGCACGCTGCTGGCGGCGACCTTCCCGCGCGCCTATATCGATCCGAACCGGATGGTCGATGACATCGACCCGGCCCAGCTCGACGGTGCATGGCCGACGGCGCTGGCCCCGGGGCCGAAGACGCAACTGGGCTACGGGCTGATCTGGAGCCGGATCGACGCGGCCACGCCGATCTACGACCGTCGGCTGTCGGTCGCGGAAGTGCAGGCCCGCATCGAGCGCTACTATCGGCCGTACCATGCGGCGCTGGCCGAGGCGGTGGAGGGCGCTTACGCGCGCTTTGGCGCGCTCTGGCACCTGAACCTGCACTCGATGCCGAACAATGCCTACGAGCGCCTGAAGATCGCCAGCCCGCATCCGCTGGCGGACTTTGTGCTGGGCGATCGCGATGGCACGACCTGCGAGCCGGGGCTCGTGGATCTGGTCGAGCGGGAGCTGCGCGGCATGGGATACACCGTCGCGCGCAACGACCCGTACAAGGGCGTGCAGTTGATCGCGCAGATCGGGCGGCCGGCGGAGCGGCGCAACAGCCTGCAGATCGAGATCCGGCGGCCGCTGTACATGGATGAGGTGACGCGCGAGCGCAATGCCGGCTTTGCTTCGCTGCAGCGCGACCTGGGCAAGCTGACGGAGCAAGTGGCGGCCTATATCCGTTCACAGCTGTGAGGCGCTTGTTCCACGTGAAACATATGGCCGGGCCTAGTGCCCGGCTTTTTTGTTTCACGTGAAACACGACGTCGCTTTCAAGCGACTAGCGGCGTACCGTAGGCGCCATGTTTCACGTGAAACATGGTGTCGGCCGGAAAGCGGAAACACGAATGCCGCTATAATTTCGCATTCCCGTATTTTCCCGCCAGCCTCCCGGAGGAGGTGTCCCATGCTTTACCCGAAAGAATTCGATGTCATCGTCGTCGGCGGTGGCCATGCCGGCACTGAAGCCGCCCTTGCTGCGGCCCGCATGGGCTGCCAGACGCTGCTGCTGACCCATAACATCGAGACGCTTGGGCAGATGAGCTGCAATCCGTCGATCGGCGGCATCGGCAAGGGGCACCTGGTCAAGGAGGTGGATGCCATGGGCGGCGCCATGGCCGCGGCCACGGACGAGGCCGGCATCCAGTTCCGCATCCTGAATTCCAGCAAGGGGCCGGCCGTACGTGCTACGCGCGCCCAGGCGGATCGGGTCTTGTACCGCAAGGCGATCCGCACCCGGCTGGAGAACCAGCCGAACCTGATGCTGTTCCAGCAAGCCGTCGACGACCTGCTGGTGGAGGGCGACCGCGTCGTTGGCGCCATGACGCAGGTCGGCATCGCCTTCCGTGCGCGCGCCGTGGTGCTGACCGCCGGCACCTTCCTGGACGGCAAGATCCACGTGGGGCTGGATAACTACACTGGCGGGCGCGCGGGCGACCCTGCCGCGGTGTCGCTATCGGCACGCCTGAAGGACCTGAAGCTGCCGCAGGGCCGCCTGAAGACGGGTACGCCGCCGCGCATTGACGGTCGCACCATCGATTTTTCGGTGATGGAAGAACAGCCGGGCGACCTTGATCCCGTGCCGGTCTTCTCCTTCCTGGGCCGGCCCGAACAGCACCCGCAGCAACTGCCGTGCTGGATCACCCATACCAACAGCCGTACCCACGACATCATCCGCGGCGGACTGGACCGCTCGCCGATGTACACCGGCGTGATCGAAGGGGTAGGGCCGCGTTACTGCCCCAGCATCGAGGACAAGATCCATCGCTTTGCCAGCAAGGAAAGCCATCAGATCTTCCTGGAACCGGAAGGCCTGACCACCAATGAGTTCTATCCCAACGGGATCTCGACCAGCCTGCCGTTCGACGTGCAGCTGGAACTGGTGCACTCGATCCGCGGCCTGGAGAACGCCCATATCCTGCGTCCGGGCTATGCGATCGAATACGACTACTTCGACCCCCGCGGCCTGAAGGCGTCCTTGGAGAGCAAGGCGATCCGGGGGCTGTTCTTCGCCGGCCAGATCAATGGCACGACCGGGTACGAAGAAGCCGCGGCGCAGGGCCTGCTGGCCGGTATCAATGCCGGTTGCTACGTGCGCGAACGCGATCCATGGACACCGCGCCGTGACCAGGCTTACCTGGGCGTACTGGTCGACGACCTGATCACGCGCGGCGTCACCGAGCCGTATCGCATGTTCACCAGCCGCGCGGAATTCCGTCTGAGCCTGCGGGAAGACAACGCCGACATGCGGCTGACCGAGGTCGGGCGCGAGCTGGGTGTGGTCGATGATGCGCGCTGGGACGCGTTCAACCGCAAGCGTGATGCTGTTTCACGTGAAACAGAACGCCTCAAGAGCACATGGGTGAACCCGGCGATGCTGCCGGCCGAAGAGGCGGTCCCACTGCTGGGCAAGCCGATCGAACGCGAGTACAGCCTGGCCGACCTGCTGCGCCGCCCGGAAGTCAGCTACGAAGCGCTGATGGCACTGCAGGGCGGTCGCCATGCTCCTGACGCACCGCTGGACGCGGAGCCGATGCTGGCGGAACAGATCCGCGAGCAGATCGAGATCGGCATCAAGTACCACGGCTATATCGCCCGCCAGGCTGCCGAAGTCGACAAGCTGGAAGCCAACGAATCGACGCGCCTGCCGGAAGGGCTGGATTACACCGAAGTACGCGGGCTCGGTTTCGAGGTCAGCCAGAAGCTGAACCAGCATCGCCCGGAGACACTGGGCCAGGCTTCGCGCATCTCCGGCGTGACGCCGGCGGCGGTGTCGCTGCTGCTGGTACACCTGAAGAAGAAGGGACTGGGCCGCGGCCGTGCCGACGCCGGCGCATCGTCCGGCAACGGTGAAGAGGCTGCCTGAGTGCCCGCTCCGCGACACACCATGACCGACGACGCCACGCAGCGTCGTCGCCTTGAAGCGGGCCTGGCCGAGATCGGGCTGGCCTTGCCGCCAGCCCGGCTCGACACGCTGTTCGCCTACCTGGCGCTGCTGCGCAAATGGAATGGCGTCTACAACCTGACCGCCATCCGCCATCCCGACGAGATGCTTACGCATCACCTGCTGGATTCGCTCGCCGCGGTGCCGGCGCTGGCCGAAGCCGCCCATGCCGCGGAAGTCGAGGCGCCGGCGCGGGGCAGGGTGCTCGATGTGGGCTCGGGTGGCGGCATGCCAGGCCTGCCGCTGGCCATCGCCTGTCCGGAGGTGTCGGTGCTGATGGTCGACATCGTGCAGAAGAAAACAGCGTTCCTGACGCAGTGCCGCGCCCAGCTGGGCTTGTCCAATGCCGCCGCGCATTGGGGGCCGGTGGAGCAACTGGACGATGCCGACGGCTTTGCCGTGATCACCTCGCGCGCGTTTGCCGAACTGACGGATTTCGTCAATCTGTCGGGCCAGTTGCTCGCGGCCGGCGGCAAGCTGATCGCGATGAAGGGCGTGTATCCGCAGGCCGAGCTGGACCGCATGGAAGCCGCCGGACTGATGGCGCAATGGCAGGTCGACGCCGTGCCGCGGCTGACCGTGCCCGGGCTGGAGGCGGAGCGCCACCTGGTGGTGCTGTCGCGCCGCGCGGGCGCCCCCGCATGACCTACGCCGCGGCGCCGCGCGAGCGCGCCGCGAACTGCCAGCCGCGTGCTGGCCGGATGAATTGAAGCAGGAGCCGCAGGAGCTTATGGCCAAGGTATTCGTGATCGCAAACCAGAAGGGCGGAGTCGGCAAGACCACCACCACTGTGAACCTTGCCGCGGGCCTGGCGGCACAGGGCCAGCGCGTGCTGCTGGTCGACCTGGACCCGCAGGGCAACGCCTCGATGGGCTCCGGCATCGACAAGCAGGCGCTGGAAACCAGCGTGTACCAGGTGCTGGTGGGCCTGGCCGGCATCCCCCAGGCGCGCCAGCGCTCCGAAACCGGCAAGTACGACGTGCTGCCGGCCAACCGCGAACTGGCCGGCGCGGAAGTGGAACTGGTCGAGCTGGACCAGCGCGAGCGCCGGCTGCGCCAGGCCATCGCGGAGGTCGACGGCGACTATGACTTCGTGCTGATCGACTGCCCGCCGTCGCTGTCGCTGCTGACGCTGAACGGGCTGTGCGCGGCGCACGGCGTGATCGTGCCGATGCAGTGCGAGTACTTTGCGCTGGAAGGTCTGTCGGACCTGGTCAACACCATCAAGCAGGTACACGCCAACCTGAACCGCGACCTGCAGGTGATCGGCCTGCTGCGCGTGATGTTCGATCCGCGCGTGACGCTGCAGCAGCAGGTGTCGGCGCAACTGGAATCGCACTTCGGTGAAAAGGTCTTCAAGACACTGATCCCGCGCAATGTGCGGCTGGCCGAGGCACCGTCCTATGGCATGCCGGGCGTGGCGTTCGATCCATCATCGAAGGGTGCCAAGGCGTACCTGGACTTCGGCGCCGAGATGATCGCGCGGGTCCGGCAGCTGGGCTGAAGGAGAGGGCAAGAGCATGAGCACTGCAAAGAAGAAGGGCCTGGGCCGCGGCCTGGAAGCGCTGTTGGGCGGGCCCGCCGAAATCGTCGAATCGGTCAAGCAGGAGGGGGCGCCCACGGTGCTGAACCTGAACCAGCTGCAGCCGGGCAAGTACCAGCCGCGCACCCGCATGGACGAGGGCGCGCTGCAGGAACTGGCGGCGAGCATCCGCGCCCAGGGCCTGATGCAGCCGATCCTGGTGCGGCGCGTGGCCGAGCCCGACCACTACGAGATCATTGCCGGCGAACGCCGCTTCCGCGCTTCCAAACTGGCCGGGCTGGACAAGGTGCCGGTGCTGGTCAAGGACGTGGCCGACGAAGCCGCGGCGGCGATGGCGCTGATCGAGAACATCCAGCGTGAAGACCTGAATCCGCTGGAAGAGGCGCAAGGCATCATGCGGCTGATCCGCGAGTTCAGTTTCACGCACGAGCAGGCGGCCGAGTCGGTCGGCCGCTCGCGCAGCGCGGTGTCCAACCTGCTGCGCCTGCTGAACCTGGCCGCGCCGGTGCAGACCATGCTGATGGCTGGCGACCTCGACATGGGCCACGCGCGCGCGCTGCTGGCCGTGGACGGCGCCAACCAGATCACGCTGGCCAACCAGATCGTCAACAAGCGGCTGTCGGTGCGCGAGACCGAGAAGCTGGTGGCGTCGACGCTGAAGCCGTTCGACCTGAAGTCGCTCAAGCAGAAGGGCGGCAACAATGTGCGCGACGTGGCGCGGCTGGAAGAGGAGTTGTCGGACGCGCTCGGGCTGGCGGTGCAGATCAAGCTGTCGGCACGCGGCAAGGGCCAGCTGACGATCCACTTCAGCAACAACGATGCGCTCGAAGGGGTGCTGGTGCGCCTGCGCGAATCGCGCGAAGGGCAGCAGGCTGCCTGATTTACTGCGCGATTAACGGCCATTGCTGCCGCGACTGTTGCGCGCACGCAGCACTGGCCGGGTCGATCCCCGGTATACCTTGTGCCTGACCGGTAATCCCCCATCATGCGCAGGGTTCGCTGCGCAATCCAATTACGTCAAACATCATTGCCGCGCAATTTTCGCGCAGCCATCATGCAATCGTGATGGCAACCGTTGTGCGCAACGCACTGCAAGGTAAATGTAAGCAGATTGACGCGAATCAGTAGTTCCCCTTAAAATCGTGCGGTTTGAATTCTGGTCGGGCCGAAAAGTTCCGGCCCGGATAAGGCAGGCAGGTGGTGGTTCGAGACCGTCAGCAACGAAGCGCCGGGTCCCGTCAGGAAGATGACTGGGACGACTGGAAAGAAGGCGCGGAGCGTGAGGAAGAAGCTGTCGATCCGCTGTCGCATGCCGAAGCGGTGACGCTGTTTGGCGAGCGCGCGCTGCGTCCTTCGCGCATGACCCCGGGCAAGGTTGTCCTGGCGCAGGTGGCGGTTTCCCTGCTGTCGGCACTGTGCTGGGCGCTGTTTGCGAAAGAGCCGGGGCCATATGGATGGTCGGCGCTGTTCGGCGGCATGGTGTGCTTCGTGCCGAGCGGGTTCTTCGCCTTCCGCCTGTGGCTGGCACGCGACCGGGCTTCGGTGGGCGGGCTGGTGCTGGGCGAGGCGATCAAGGTCTTTGCCACGGTGGCGCTGCTGGTGCTGGTGGTGGTGCTGTACCGGGATCTGCGTTGGGTGCCGATGCTGGTCACGTTCCTGCTGGCGCTGAAGACATACTGGGTGGTGGCCCTGGCCTTGCGCTAGGGCGGCTGCCTGAAAACGGTGCTTGCTTTGCAAGTGGTGGCACCAAAACGGAATATCAAGAGTTTCCGTGACGGCTGCGGCGGGTTTCATGGCGCTGACACCGGACACGGCCAAGGTTGGAAACCCGCTTGCATCGCGGTGACCGGCGAATCCGCCGCAGGCAATGCAAGACGCGTACCGGGTGCTGCAAGACTGTGCGGCGCGCGGCCCGAAGATTTCGCAATATACCGTTCGATTCGACAATGGCAGAAGCTACCCAAAGCGCGGAACACGTGCTGACACCCTCCGGCTATATCGCCGAACACTTGCAGAACTTGAACTCGGTCGGCGGCAAGCAGGCGTCGGTGGTCGATTTCTCCGTGATCAACTACGACACGGTGTTCTGGTCGGTGCTGTGCGGCGCCATCGCCGTGCTGTTCCTGTATGCCGCCGCGCGCCGCGTCACCGCGGGCGTGCCGGGCCGCTTCCAGGCCTTCGTCGAGATGATCGTCGAGATGGTCGACGACCAGGCCAAGGGCATCATCCATGGCGACCGTTCGTGGATCGCCCCGCTGGCGCTGATGGTGTTCTGCTGGATCACCATGATGAACGCGATCGACCTGATCCCGGTCGACTGGGTCACCGGCCTGAACAAGGTCCTCGAGATCTTCCACATCCATATCCCCCACCACCGCGCAGTGGCCACGGCCGACCTGAACGGCACGCTGGGCATGTCGTGCGCCGTGCTGGTGCTGATGATCTACTACAGCTTCAAGATCAAGGGCGCGGGCGGCTTCATGCACGAGCTGTTCTCGGCCCCGTTCGGCGCCAAGTGGTACCTGGCCCCGTTCAACCTGGTCCTGAACATCATCGAATTCCTGGCCAAGGCCGTGTCGCTGGGCATGCGGTTGTTCGGCAACATGTACGCCGGCGAACTGGTGTTCCTGCTGATCGCGCTGCTGGGTTCGATCTGGACCTTCGGCGCGGACCTGTCGGCGCTGGGCTTTGTCGGCCATGTCGTGGCCGGCGCGGTCTGGGCGATCTTCCACATCCTGATCGTCCTGCTGCAGGCCTTCATTTTCATGATGCTGACGCTGGTGTATATCGGCCAGGCTCACGATCACCACTGATCACTGCAAGTTTCAGGTTTTTGGTTTTTTGGTTTTTTGGTTCTAAGTCTCTCTAAATTAAAGGAGTCATCATGCAAGCATTTCTCGCCAACATCCAGGGTCTGACCGCCATCGGTATCGGCATCATCATCGGCCTGGGCGCTATCGGCGCCTGCCTGGGCATCGCCCTGATGGGTGGCAAGTACATCGAAGCCTGCGCACGTCAGCCCGAGCTGATGAACCCGCTGCAAACCAAGATGTTCCTGCTGGCCGGCCTGATCGACGCGGCATTCCTGATCGGCGTGGGTGTTGCAATGCTGTTCGCGTTCGCCAACCCGCTGCTGGCTGTCATCCAGTAATTCTTTTCGGTCTGCATGATGCTGACGGGCGGCGCGGGCCACCAGCCTGGCCGCCTTTTGTGCATTTATCTGTAGTTTGATTACCGAAAGGAACACACCATGAATCTGAACGCAACGTTTTTTGCGCAGATGGTCGTGTTCTTCATCCTGTGGTGGGTTGTTGCCAAATTCATTTGGCCGCCGCTGGTGAAGGCGCTCGACGAACGCGCAAAGAAGATCGCCGATGGCCTCGCCGCTGCCGAGAAGGGCAAGGCCGAGCTTGAACTCGCCAACAAGCGCGTGGACCAGGCCCTGGCCGAAGCCCGCACCGAAGGCGCTCAACGCGTCGCTGACGCCGAGAAGCGCGCCCAGCTGACGGCCGACGAGATCAAGCAGAACGCCCAGGCAGAAGCCGCACGCATCATTGCCCAGGCCAAGGCCGAAGCCGAGCAGCAGGCTACCCGCGCACGCGAAGCACTGCGCGACCAGGTCGCCGTGCTGGCCGTCAAGGGTGCCGAGCAGATCCTCAAGCGTGAAGTGAACGCGCAGGTCCACGCTGACCTGCTCAATCAACTCAAGGCTGAGCTCTAATCATGGCTGAAACCGCAACCATTGCCCGTCCCTACGCTGAGGCGCTGTTCCGCGTCGCCAGCGAATCGAGCGCAGGCAATCTGGGTGCATGGTCCGAGCTGGTGTCGGAAATGGGGCAGGTTGCCGCCAATCCCGACATGAAGGCGGTCGCCGACGATCCGAACGTTCCCGGCGACAAGCTGGCCGAACTGTTCCTGTCGGTGCTGAAGTCCCCGGTCAGCGACGAGGCACGCCGCTTCGTCAAGCTGCTGGTGGAAAACGGCCGCCTGACGGTGATGCCGGACATCGCCGAACAGTTCCATGCGCTCAAGAACGCCCGCGAAGGGTCGTCCGACGTTGAAATCACCAGCGCTTTCCCGCTGGAGGATGGTCAGCTGAACGACCTCGTCGCCGCACTCGAACGCAAGTTCGGCCGCAAGCTGTACGCGCAGGTGGCGGTGGACCCGTCCCTGATCGGCGGCGTCAGCGTCAAGGTTGGCGACGAAGTGCTCGACACCTCCGTGCGTGCGCGCCTGGCAGCCATGCAAACCGCGCTGACCGCCGCCTGAGCGGCCGTCCGGCGGATTGAAGAATTAGGAGCATTGTGATGCAACTGAACCCCTCAGAAATCAGCGAGCTGATCAAGACCCGCATCTCGGGCCTTGGCGCCGAAGCTGAAGTGCGCAACACCGGCACGGTGATCTCCGTGACCGATGGTATCTGCCGCGTGCATGGCCTGTCTGGCGTGATGCAGGGCGAGATGCTGGAATTCCCCGGCAACACCTTCGGCCTCGCGCTGAACCTCGAGCGCGACTCGGTCGGCGCCGTGGTGCTGGGCGAGTACGAACACATTTCCGAAGGCGACACGGTCAAGTGCACCGGCCGCATTCTGGAAGTGCCGGTGGGCAAGGAACTGCTGGGCCGCGTGGTCAACACGCTGGGCCAGCCGATCGACGGCAAGGGCCCGATCAACGCCAAGGAAACGGACGTGATCGAGAAGGTCGCCCCGGGCGTGATCGCGCGTCAGTCGGTGAGCCAGCCGGTGCAGACCGGCCTGAAGTCGATCGACGCGATGGTGCCGATCGGCCGTGGCCAGCGCGAGCTGATCATTGGCGACCGCCAGACCGGCAAGACCGCCGTCGCGGTCGACGCCATCATCAACCAGAAGGGCAAGGGCGTCTTCTGCGTCTACGTGGCAATCGGCCAGAAGGCTTCGACCATCGCCAACGTGGTGCGCAAGCTGGAAGAGCACGGCGCGATGGAATACACCGTCGTGGTCGCCGCCGCCGC